>DATFEI010000211.1:0-31251 GCA_035251315.1 Burkholderiales bacterium
TTCGCCAAGGACGTCGAGGACGTCCTCTACGCGCACCCGCAGGTCAAGGCGGCCGGCGTGATCGGCGTACCCGATCCGGCCGTCGGACAGCGCATCAAGGCAATCGTGGTCCTGCAGGGCGACGCGCGCGGCAAGCTTTCGGAGGACGAGATCAAGGCGTATTGCCGGCAAAGCCTCGCCGAGTACAAGGTGCCGCACATCGTGGAGTTCCGCGGCGAGCTGCCCAAGACCGACGTCGGCAAAGTGTCGCGGCGCGAGTTGCGCGACGAGACCAAGGTCTAGCCTTGGCCGGGCCTTTTTTCGCGGTCGAGACGCTGACCAAGCGTTTCGGTGGGCTCACCGCGGTCAACAACGTAAGCTTCTCGCTCGCGCGCGATGAAATCGTCGGCCTGATCGGCCCGAACGGCGCCGGCAAGACGACGCTGCTGCGCCTCATCACCAAGATCCTGAAGCCCGATGCCGGGCGAATCGTGTTCAACGGCGAGGACATCACTGCCCTGAGACCCTGGGACGTCGTCGAGCGCGGCATTGCGGGCACCTTCCAAAACACGCGGCCCTTCCGCCATCTGCCGATCGTCGCCAACGTCATGGTGCCGCTGGTGGCCCCGCGCGCGCGCCGTGGCGGCGAATGGGTAAAGCGCATCGAGGCGAAAGCGATGGACGCGCTCGAGTTCGTCGGCATCTCCGACATGGCGCTCGAACCCGCCTCCGCGCTATCGCAGGGCGACCTGAAGCGCCTGGAAGTGGCGCGCGCCATCGCCACCGAGCCGGAGCTGCTGCTGCTCGACGAGCCGCTCGGCGGCCTCAACCCGGCCGAGTCCGAGCTGCTCGCGAAATCGATCCGCCGCCTGCACAAGGGCGGACGCTTCGGCAGGCTGCATTCCGAGGGCCCGGCGGTGCTGATGATCGAGCACAAGCTGAAGGAGCTGATGTCGATCGTGGATCGGGTAATCGTGATCGACTATGGCGAGATCATCGCCGACGGGCCGCCGGCCGAGGTGGTGAAAAACCCGAAAGTGATCGAGGCCTACCTGGGGAGCGAGCATGCCGCTGCTTGAGGTGAGGAACCTGCGCGTGCGCTATGACAAAGCGCAGATCCTGAACGGCGTGACGCTCTCGGTGAACGAAGGCGAGCTGGTCGGCCTGGTGGGGCCGAACGGCGCCGGCAAGTCGACGCTGCTGCGCGCGATCTCGGGCCTGGTGCGCTTCGAGGAGCGCATGAAGCGCGGCACGCACGGCGACATCGTGCTCGAGGGCGAAGTGCGCTTCGCCGGCGAGCGTATCGACGGCCTCCCCGCACACGAGATTCGCATGCGCGGCCTAGTGCACTGCCCGGAGCGCCGGCGCCCGTTCCGCGAGCTTACGGTCCAGGAGAACCTGCTCGCCGGCGCCTTTCTTTCAAGAAGCAAGGAAGAGACGCAACGTCGTCTCGATCACTGCTTTTCGCTCTTCCCTCGCCTGTCGGAAAGGAAGACGCAGATTGCGGGAACGTTGTCGGGGGGCGAACAGCAGATGCTCGCCACGGCACGGGCGCTCATGTTCGAGGCGAAGTTGCTCGCGATCGACGAACCCTCGCTCGGGCTCGCGCCGCGCATCCGCGAGGAGCTGTTTGCCGCGGTCGGCAAGATCCACGCCGAGGGCGTGCCGGTCCTTCTCGTCGAGCAAGAAGTCGCGCAGGTGTTCCGGATGGCAAGACGGAACTACGTGCTGTCCCAGGGCCGCATCATTGCCGAGGGCTCGGCGCAGTCACTGATGGCCGACGAGACGCTGCGCGCCGGGTACCTGGGCCTCTAGTCCGGCGCCACACAATCGGCAAATCTTCTTCCACGAAGAATTTCTTTGTTTGCAGCGCGGGCATTGCGTCTCGATCTTGTCGCGCACCCACGGCGTGAGCCCGCGCGGCATGAAAAGCAGCACCAGCAGGACGATGATGGCAAAGATCAGCAGGCGCAGCTCGCCGAAGGCCCGGAAGCTGCCGAGCCACTCGGTCAGCGGATAGAGGATGAACACCGCCGCGACCGGGCCGTAGACGGTCGCGGCGCCGCCGAAGATACCCCAGATCACCACCTGGAAGGAAAGCGCGACCTCGAGCGTTGAAGGACCGGCGACGCGCAGGTAATGCGCAAACAGTGCGCCGGCGAACCCCGCCGCCGCGCCCGCGATCGCGAACACCATCAGCTTGTAGCGCAGGGTGTTGATACCGGAGGCGCGCGCGGCGACTTCGTCGTCGCGGATGGCGTGCAAGACGATTCCGAACTTGGAGTCGGCGAAGATCCACAGCGCAAAGACGATGAAGAGCATCGAGATCGCCGCCACGTAGTAGTTGCTGGTCGGCGTTACGGCAAGGCGGCGCAATCCGGAGATGCCGAGCTCGCCTCCGGAGAAGTCCGGGAAGGCGAACAGCACGCCGAGCGCGATCAGCGGGAACGCGAGCGTGGCGAGCGAAAGATACGAGCCGCGCAGCCGCAGGCACAGATAGCCGACGACGAAGCCGAACAGAAGCGCAACCGCCGCGCCCGCCCAGACCGTCGCCCACGGCGAGAGCCCGAGCTTGAGGGAGAGCAGCGCCGAGGTATAGGCGCCGGCACCGAAGAACAGCGCGTGGCCGAAGTTCACCTGCCCGGTATAGCCGGCGAGCAGGTCCCAGCTCGCCGCGAAGATCGCGAAGATGCACGTCATCGTGACGATGCGCAGAACGTAGGCGTCGCTGTACACCACCGGCAGCAGGAGCAGCGCCGCAACCCACAGCAGGACGAGGGTGCGCGACGGCAGCACGAGGACTTCGTTGCGCAGCTCGGCCCACCCGCGCTTAAGCCAATACATCAGCGTTCCTCCTCGAACGCCACCCCGAACAGGCCCTCGGGCCTGGCGAGAAGCACCGCGACCATGATCATCAGCGCGACCGCGCCCTTGAGGTACGCCCCGGCCGGCACCGCAAAAACCGTGATCGCCTCGACGTAGCCGATGATTAGCGCGCCGATCAGGCTTCCCTTCAGGCTGCCCAGCCCGCCGAGCACGACGATCGCGAGCATGGTGACCAGGGGCGCGAGCCACATGAACGGATCGACCACGAACACCGGCGCGACGACCACTCCGGCCACCGCGGCAAGTGCTACCGAAATCGCCACCGTGGCCATCGCCACCCGGTGCACGTTCATTCCCATGAGGTTCGCCACTTCAAGATCGTTCGCCGTCGCCCGGATCGCGAGCCCTAGGCGTGTGCGGTAGAGCACGAACCAGACGGTGATCAGCATCGCCGCCGCCACCACGAGGATCAGCAAGCGCTGGTACGGGATGGTCACGCCGAGGAAGCGCACCGCTCCCTCGAGCGTGGACGGGATGCCGAGAAAATGCCCACCGAAGGTGTAAAGCATCACCTCCTGGAAGATGAGGGCGAGCGCAATGGTCGCGATCAGTACCGCGGCCTCGTGTTCTCGCACCGGCTCGATCACCAGGCGGTAGCACACGACCGATAGGAGCGTGACCGCGGCGACGGCCACCACGCCGGAGAGGACGAAGCCAAGGCCTGTCTTCGTGAGCAGCGTGTAGAAGCAGTACGCCGCCAGCATATAGAAGGCGGTGTGCGCGATGTTGACGATGCGTGCCACACCGAAGATGAGCGAAAAGCCGATCGCGAGGAGCGCGTAAACGCCCCCGTTGACCAGGCCGGTTACGAGGATGTCTTGTAGCAAACTGGCGCTAGCGCGCCGGCAGCTTGAATGGCTGCATGCCCTTCACCTGCGGCGGCCAGAACGGCACTTTCTTGCCGTCCTGCCACTGCACCGCGATGCCCGCGGTCTTGCCCACCGCCCAGACGAGATCATGGCGCTTATCAAAGGTCACGATGCTGCCGGTGCCGACGTGCTCGACCTTCTCGATCGCCGCGACCAGCTTGTCGGCGTCGAGCGTGTTTTCTTTTTCGATCACCGACTTCAACATGATGATGGCGTCGTAGGTCGCGGCATTGTAGGTCGGCATCTTCTTGAAGCGCTCCTTGAAAGCGCGCACGAAGGGAATGGTCCTGGGCGTCATCTCAACCTCGGCATACGTGTCGAGCGTCGAGACGAATTGCGCCTTGCCTGCCGTGGCCTGCCAGAACTCCTCCTTTTGGCCCTCGACGTTAATGCCCCAGGCCACTGCCTTCATGTTGCGCTCGCCCATCTGCCGGCCAACCACGATGCCCACCGGGCCGGAGAGCATTGTGAATACGATCTGCGCCCCAGCGCGATCGATGGCCGCCAGCTCGGCGGTAACGTCAGTCGCAGTTGCCGAGGGTTGCCACAGGCCTACGACTTCCATCTTCATCGCCGGCAGGTTTTTCTGCGCCGCCGCGATCAATCCGCCGGTCCACACCGCTTTCTCGGCGAGCAGCGCGACCTTCGGCGTCTCGGTCTTGAGCTCGGTGCGAATCTGCTGCGCGATCGAGCCCATCACCGCGAACAGCGTACGCGCGAGGTCGATGTCCTTGGTCGGCGTGTAGCGGAACCAGTACTTGTAGCGGTTATAGTTCTCCTCGACGTTCTGCCCGAGCTTCGAGTGCGCGGCGCCCGCGCCGAGGAAGATCTTTTTGTGGTCCATCGCCACTTCCTGCATGGCGAGCACAGCCTCAGATCGGAACCCGCCGATCAGGAAGTCGGCTTTGTCACGCGTAATCACCCGTTCGATCGCGTTGGTGGCATCGGGGACCGACTGGATCTCGTTGGTGTCGGCGCGGATCAGCTCCACCTGCATGCGCTTGCCGCCGACGTTGATGCCACCGGCCTTGTTGATCTCGTCGCGCGCCATTTCGGCGCCCGCCCAGTGGTTCTCGCCCTGCACGAAAGCCATCGGCCCGAGGATCGCGATCTTTATGGTTTGCGCCTGAGCGCCGAGCGCGATCGCGAAGGCCGCAAGGCCCGTAGTGAACGAACGCAGCATGTCCCGCCTCCTTTTTGAACTACACTTTATCTTGTTGTACTCGAAAGATGTTGCCAGCAATTTGATCTGGTGGGAAGACTTCAAGGTGGGCGAGGCTGCTGAGCTCGGCAAGCACACCTTCACCGAGCACGAAATCGTGGCCTTTGCCCGCCAATTCGACCCCCAGGCATTCCACATTGGCCCAGCCACGGCTCAAAAGACGGTGTTTGGCGGCTTGATCGCCTCGGGCTGGCATACCTGCGCGGTCGGCATGCGGATGCTTTGCGAGACACTCGTCAACCATACCGTGAGCCTCGGCTCGCCGGGGATCGACCACATCCGTTGGCTTAAGCCCGTGCGCGCGGGCGATACGGTGACCTACCGCCGCATCGTTGTGGAATCGCGCGCCTCGACTACGCGTAAGGCCGTCGGTCTGGTCAAGCACAGGTGGGAGGCGGTCAACCAGCACGGCGAGCTCGTACTGACCATGGAAGGCTGGGGGTTCTTCGGCCGCAAGCCCTGATGGCGGCAAAGATCGACCTCAACCACAAGGTCCACGTCCTTACCAAGAAGGAGGAACTGGACACGGTGCGCCTGCCCGGCAAGGTGGTGGTGGTCCTCGATATCCTGTTTGCCACCACGACCATGATTACGGCGCTCGCGCATGGCGCGAAGGAGGTCGTGCCGGTACTGGACGAGTCGGCGGCGCACGCCGAATCGAAGCAGCTTCCAGAGCGTTCGTTCGTGCTCGCCGGCGAGCTTTACGCCGAGACGCTACCGGGCTTCGCTCATCCGGCGCCGCTTTCGCTGCTCGAGCACGGCGTCGAGGGCAAAAGCGTCATCTATTCCACCACCAACGGCACCGTGGCAATGGGGCTGGCATGCTCCGCCGCGCGCGTCTATTGCGGCGCGCTGCTCAACGCGCGCGCGCTCGTCGAGCACATCGTGAAGCATCATCCCGGCGAAACCGTGCTTATTGTCTGCTCGGGCTCGGGCAACAACTTCAACTTCGAGGATTTCTACGGCGCCGGCTACTTCGTGGAATGCCTACAGCCGCACGTCACGGACCTTTCCGACGCCGCAAAGGCTGCGCTCGCGCTCTACCGCCATGCGAAGGCTCCTGAAGCGCTGCTCGATTGCCGCGTCGGCCGGATGATGGCGGCGCGCGGCTTGACGCGCGAAGTCGAATTCGCCTGCCGGCGCGACGCGTTTCCCGTGGTTGCCGCGCTCGATCAGGGCCGCGTGCGGCTGCTCGTGTAGTGCGCGTCTCGCAACTGTTCGTCTATCCGGTGAAAGGCTGCCGCGCCGTGGCAGTGGATCAAGCCGCGCTCGGCCCGCTCGGCCTCGAGCACGACCGCCGCTTCGCGTTCGTTGGCGCAGATGGCCGGGCGGTTACGCAACGCGACCAGCCGCTGCTTGCGACGATTGCCGCCACTCTCGATGAAGGTGTGTTGCGCCTGAACTTCGGGGGCCTTACGGAAACGGCAGTTCCCCTGGGTAGTTTTGCAGCAGGAACGTCGGTTGATGTTTGGGGGACCCGCATACCCGCGCATGGGGCGTCTGCGGATCCGGCAAGCGATTACCTGGGCATGCCGGTATCGCTGGTCATCCTGGACGCCAATGCGCGGCGAAGCTTCACGGACTCGAAGCCGGTGCTGGTTACCACGACGAGCATGCTTTCCGAGCTCGGCGTGCCCGGAGTCGGCATGGATCGCTTCCGGCCCAACGTGGTGCTCGAAGGCACGGCTGACTGGAGCTCGCTCAAGGGAGAAAACGTCGTACTGGAACGCGACAAGCCCTGCGGGCGCTGCGAGGTCACGACCATCGACCAGGCGAGCGGCGCGCGCCGCGGCCCCGAGCCCCTGCGCACGCTGGCCGAGCGCTTCGCAGGGAATTTCGGTGTCTACTGCCGCGTGGCGCGCAGCGGCCGGTTGCGCCGCGGGGAGTCGCTTACCGTGGCCTAGGCGCGCTCGAGGTCCGCGCTCACCGCGAGGTGGTCGGAGAGCATGGACCAGGGTTTGCCGCGATGCACCTGTGCGACCGTGACGTTGAAGCCGCGCACGTAGATACGGTCTAGCTTGAGCAGCGGCAGCTTGCTTGGGTAGGTCGCGACCGGACGGCCGTAGTGTGCGACCAAAACCTCCGTCATTCCCAGGCGCCGCTCTAGGATGCTGCTCGCGCGGTGGCGCCAATCGTTGAAGTCGCCGGCGACGATGATCGGCAGATCGCGCGAAGCGAGCTCTTCCAGCCGCCCCGAGATCGCCTCGAGCTGCCGGCTACGGCCGCGCTCGTGCAGCGAAAGATGCACGCACACGCAATGCAGGTTGCGCCTCCATCCCGGCACCGAGACCACGCTGTGCAGGAGTCCACGGCGCTCGTAGCGGTGGTCGGACACGTCTTCGTTCTCGAATGACACGAAGCCGAAACGCGAGAGGATCGCGTTGCCGTGGTGGCCGTGGTCGTAGACCGCGTTGCAGCCGTAGGCGTGCTCCCAGTCCTCGCCCGCGAGGAATGCGTGCTGCGGATCGATCGGGCAGCCGGCGAAGCGCAGCGCGAAGCGCTGGTTCAGCCCCTGCACCTCCTGCAGGAACACGAGATCGGGGTCGAGCGCGCGCAGGCCGTCGCGCAGCTCATGGATCACCAGGCGCCGGTTGAACTGCGACAACCCCTTGTGGATATTGAGCGTCACCACGCGCAGGCGATTCTTCTTCATAAGTCGAGCTCGAAGCGCCGCTCGAGCAGGTCGGCGTCGTCGAAGTGGCGGCGGCCGACGAACGCGGTGGCGTGCCGGCCCCACTGGCGCATTGCGCCGGCGGAGGCGATGCCCATCGGCCAGAAGAAGAAGCGCTCGAGGCGTTCGGTGCCGGCGATCAGTCCTTGCGGACCAAAGGCGCTGGCGTGCGCGCCGCCGGGGCGCGGCAGCGAGCGCAGCTCGTCGTAGCGGCGAAAGCGGTAGCGCACGAGGCTCGCGGCGCCCGGCTCGAAGCCGATACGTTCGATGTAGTGAGTGGCCGAAGCGATGGTCAATACCGCGCGCTCGCCTTCACCCACCCTCGGCACCGATTGCGGGATAAACGCCCATTCCTCTAGATCGTCCGGCGCGGGGCGCGCGCGGGCGCGCGGAGTCGGGAAGAAAATGTGATAGCAGCCGCAGGGGTGGATCGAGTCGTAAAGGATCGGCTCGCCATCCGGGGCGAGCGTCACGCGCCATACCACTCCATCCAGGCGACCCCCGTACATGTCGAACGACCCGGTGCGCGGCCGCTCGGGGAACCAGAGCGTATACACGAGTTGCAGCAGCAGGCGGTCGTGGTAGCGCATATAGGCGGCCTGGACGTACACGGATGGCTCGGTCGCATCGACTTCGGGCGAGGTTGAAGCGCGCTGCCAGCGCAGCGCGCCAAAGCGGTCGTAGTCGCCAATGATCTCCACCTCGAAGGTCGGCGCGTAAGTCAGCGCCAGGCGTTCCAGCTCGCGGTCGGAAACCGCCGGATGGCCGAGCGGATCGAAGGCCGCGCGCCCAAGGAGCCCGGCGACAACGCCTCGCGGCAAAGCCTGCCCCTGCGGCGGGGCGTAGCGCACACGGTTCGCCGCCGGGTCCCGGCTGCGCTCGAATGCCGCAACGGTATCGTTCTGCCAATTGCGTACACCGGACGCGAACGGGATCCTCGTCAGATAGTACAGGCCGAAAAAGCGGCTCGCGGTGGAGTAGTCGTCCGGCACGCTGGCAGCGGCGAGCAGCGATTCGCGCCCGCCGGGGCTCGCCAGATCCGCCTCGCGCAGCCGCTTGCCGCAATCGCGCGCCCGGCGCAGGGCCGTGGCGCGGGCATCGTCGTTCAGCATCGGCATATTGCGGACCTCGTACACGCGCGAGTCGGCGTCGAGCTCGGCGAGCCGCTCGTTCAACGCCCGCAGGCCCGACTCGCTCTGCGCCGCGCGGTCCTTCAGCGAAGCGAGCGTGCGGTCGACGCGCAGGTGGGGAAACCCAGGCACGCGCGTGTACTGAGCGTCGCGCACTCCGGCGGCCTCGATCTCTGCATCGAGCGCCCGGTACCACTGCGCGCACTCGCGCACCTCGGCGCTCGCCCCGGCGTCCAGGTGCGGAGCAAGCGGGGCTTCTCCGGTCGCGCAGCCTGCCGTGAGGAGCGCGGCGCCCACCATCAGGATCGCGTCGCGGTTGGACCACGAGAAGCACTTGCGCGCAGCCTCGCGCCACGGCAGCCAGGCAAAAGCCGTGTGCTCTTTCGGCGCGATAGACACGGGCGTGCGCTCTGGAAGCTGCAGGCTGAAGAGCCGCTCGGTGTTGTGGGTGACGCCGGGGCCGAAGCGATGCTGCCATTGAGGGAAGATTTCGAAGGTGTAGGCGACGTTCCAGCCGGTGAGACGTCCGCTTGCGAGCGCTATACCTGTTTCCTCGCGCACTTCGCGTTCCGCTGCTGCGGCGGGCGCCTCGTCCGGCCGGTCGAGCGAGCCGGTGACCGACTGCCAGAACCCGGGGCGCGCGGCCCGCTCCAGAAGCAGTACCTCCATCGCGGCGGTGTGCACCACCACCAGCACCGAAAGCGGAAGCTTCATTTCCGGTCGGACAACTCTGGCAGTGGCAGCTCGCCGGCCGGATCGATAAAAATGGCGAGGAACGGCGTCCCGCGCGAGGCCCAAAACTCAGCGGCCGAGCCCAGCACGTCGACCAGCACGCCAAAGTCATCGCCTACCTCTGCGCCCTCGAGGAGCAGGACATGGCCCGGCGCTTCGCGCCAGGACAGATCCGACAGGCAATCCTCCAGCGCATCCCAGTTCTCGCCGAACCAGTGCGGGAACTCGAGCGCTGCTGCAATGTTTTTCATGAGGACCGGCTTCTCCGCAAAGCGAATTCTTGCTACCCGGATGCCGCTGCCGCTTGCAGCCCGCAAGATCTCGTCGGCGCATGCTGCCCGGTAGGCGCCCGAGCCCGTAGGATCCCGCAGGCGCTTGATCAGCTCTTCCATTATTCGATGATGCGCCTGAAGCTGCGGTAGTGGTCGTCGGTGTAGTAGAACTCGCCGCCCCGACCAGCGACGATACGGCGCGCGCCGCGGTCCTTGGCGCCAAGGGTCTTCACCGTGTACTCGCGATAGTAGCCCCGGACCCGCTGCGGCAGCACGCCCTCCCGGTTGTGAAAAACAGTACCGTCCCTCTGATAAGGGAACGGACCACCCGCCTTGATAAGCGCGACGGTGTGGCGCGCTTCGGGCGGCAGCTTCTCGAGAGCGATTTCACTGGAGAGGGCGACAGCGAGTACCGCAACCGCAAACCAGCTCACGGCTGCGTGGGCTTCCTCAAGCGCAAGTGAAGCTCGCTCAGTTGCTTCTCGCTCACGGGGCTCGGCGCACCGGTGAGCAGGTCCTGGCCGCGCTGGGTCTTTGGGAAGGCGATGACGTCGCGGATCGCCGGAGCCCCGGCCATCAGCGTCACCAGGCGATCGAAGCCGAACGCGATCCCGCCGTGCGGCGGCGCGCCGTACTGCAGGGCGTCGAGCAGGAAGCCGAACTTCGAGCGCTGCTCCTCGGGCGACATGCGGAGTGCTCGGAATACCCGTTGCTGAATTTCCTGACGGTGAATGCGGACCGAGCCGCCGCCGATCTCCCAGCCGTTCAGCACCATGTCGTAGGCCTTGGCGTAGGCCTTTTCCGGAGCAGTCTCGATGTAGTGCTCGTGGCCGTCCTTGGGGCTGGTGAACGGATGGTGCCTCGCCTTCCACTGCCGGGTCTGCGGGTCGAGCTCAAACATCGGGAAATCCACGACCCAGAGCGGCCGCCACCCGACCACGGCGAGACCGCGGTCGTGCCCGACCTTGTCGCGCAGCGCTCCCATGTACGCCGCCACGGCGTCCGCTTCGCCCGCGCCGAAGAAGATTACATCTCCGTCTTCAGACGATGTCCTTTCGAGAATTGCCGAAATGGCGCGTGCGTGCAGGTTCTTCACGATGGGAGATTGCAGGCCCTCGGCGCCCTTCGCGCGCTCGTTGACCTTGATCCACGCCAACCCTTTGGCGCCCAGGCTCTTGGCGTACTCGCCGTAAGCGTCGAGCTCGCCGCGGGTAAGTGTGCCGCCGCCATGCACGCATAGCGCGCTGACGCGGCCACCGGGCGCATTGGCGGGCGCCGAGAACACCTTGAAATCCACGTCCTTCACTGCGTCGGTGATCTCCGCAAGCTTAAGTGGGATGCGCAAGTCGGGCTTGTCGGTGCCGTAGTCGCGCATCGCCTCGTCGTAGGCGAGGACCGGAAAAGGCGCGGGCAGCTCGATGCCGATCGTCTCGCGAAAAACGAAGCGAATCAGCGATTCCATCAGTCCGCGGATGTCTTCCTCCGCGAGGAACGAGGTCTCGATGTCGATCTGGGTGAACTCGGGCTGCCGGTCGGCGCGCAGATCCTCGTCGCGAAAGCACTTGACGATCTGGTAGTAGCGATCAAAGCCCGCCACCATCAGCATCTGCTTGAAAAGCTGCGGTGATTGCGGCAGGGCGTAGAAATGTCCCTCGTGCAGCCGCGATGGCACGAGAAACTCGCGCGCGCCCTCTGGGGTCGACTTGTAGAGCACGGGGGTCTCGATGTCGACGAATCCGTGCTCGTCGAGGAACCGGCGCACCGCCATCGCCGCCCGGTGCCGCAGGCGGAGATTGCGCTGCATCAGATCGCGCCGCAGATCGAGCACGCGGTGCTCAAGCCGGGTTTCTTCGGCGAGCTTGTCCTCGTCGAGCTGAAACGGCGGCGGCGCGGATGGGTTGAGGATCTCTACCTCGTGCGCCAGCACTTCCACTTCGCCGGTCGGCAGCTCGGGATTGACCGTGCCGGTCGGCCTGCGCCGCACCTTGCCTGTGACCTTCAGCACGTACTCCGAGCGCACGCGCTCTGCCGTGCGGAAAGCGTCGCGCGCGTCCGGATCGCACACCACCTGCGCAAGGCCCTCGCGGTCGCGCAGGTCGATGAAGATCACGCCGCCGTGATCGCGGCGCCGGTGGGCCCAGCCGCACAGCGTCACTATCCGGTCGACGAGGGTGGCGCGCAATTCCCCGCAGTAGTGACTGCGCATGGGAGGTGGATTCCTATTTCTGCGGCGGGACGACGCCCATGGAGATGATGTACTTCAGGGCCTGGTCGACGCTCATGTCGAGCTCGATCACGTTCTTGCGCGCGACGATAACGAAGTAGCCGCCCGTGGGGTTCGGTGTGGTCGGAACATACACCGCGACGCAGTCAGGGGGCAGGTGTTCCACCACGCCACCGCCGGGAGCGCCAGTAAGGAAGGCGATGGTCCACATGCCCTCCTGCGGCCACTGCACCAGCAGCGCCTTGCGGAACGCCTGGCCGCTCGACGAGAACAGCGTGTCCGAGATCTGCTTCACGCTCGAGTAAATCGAGTTCACCACTGGAATGCGGTGCAGGACCTCGTGCCAGAGCTCGACGAGCTGCGCGCCAAAGAAGTTCGTGGCAAACACGCCCGTGACGAACACGATGAACACGGTGAGGATGGCGCCCAACCCCGGAATGTGAACCCCGAGCCAGTTCTCGGTCTGCCATGCCACCGGCAAAAGCAGAAGCGACTGGTCGAGCACGTCCACCACGAGCTTCAGCACCCACAGGGTGATGACCAGCGGGATCCAGATGAGCAGACCGGTGATGAGATATCTCTTCACGGCTCCGGAAACAAAAAGGCCCAGCGCGTCGCCGGGCCGGCGTTCTTACTCGCCGCAGCTCAGGCCGCGGCCTCGGTCTTGGTTTCGCTCTTCGGGCTTGCCTTGGTGTCCGTCTTGCTATCGGTCTTGGTGTCGGCCGGCTTCTTTTCCTCTGGCTTCTTTTCCTCTGGCTTCTTCGCCCCACCCTTGAAATCGGTCGCGTACCAGCCGCTTCCCTTCAACTGAAACCCGGCTGCCGTCAGGAGCTTCTGCAGCCCCGGCTTGCCGCAGGACGGGCACTCGGTCAGCGGCGGCTCGGTCACCTTCTGAAGCACCTCGTGCTCCTGGCCGCAGACGCCACAGCGATACTCGTAAATTGGCATGGCAGCCATTATATATGGCTGATTTTGGGGGCGGAAAGGACCTCAAATCCTGAGTGCCTAGCGCACTACGAGTACTGGCCTGCCGGCGTGCTCGGTCACCTGCTTGGAAACCGAGCCAAGCAGCAGCCGGGCGAAACTCGAGCGGCCGCGATCGCCGACCACGATGAGATCCGCGCCGATGCGGTCGGCGTAGTAGATGATCTGCTCGGCGGGATGTCCCACCGCGACCTCGTAGTGCGTCTTCACCTGCTTCGTCGCGGCTGACGCCTTCAGTTCGGCAAGCAGGCGGCGGTGATAGGCGCGTGTATGCTCGATCACCGCTTCGGTCTCCACGTCATCGGCGATCTCCGAAGGCCGGCCGACCGACACGACATGCAGCTCGGCGTGGTCCCTGGCGGCCAACTCGAGCGCGGCGTCGAACGCTTTGCGCGCCGCCGTCGAGCCGTCGTATCCCACTACGATTGTCCGATACATGCGCTATCTCGGTTGTTGCTCTCGCACCCTTCCAGCGGCCAGGCCTTCGTTGTCGTCCTTCGGCAGCAGATGGCGTGGCAGGAACCAGGCGTTGGCGATCAGCGTCGGGACGACGGCGCTCGCGACCACGGCGGCGACCAGGGCCGAGTATTGCGCCTGATCGACGATGCCGCGCGACAGGCCGAAGAGCGAAGAGATGGTTCCGAAGGTGAGTCCCGTGGACATGAGTAGCGTCGTATAGGTGCTCACCCTGCGCGGCGAGCCGAAAGCGCGCGCGACGGGGTAAACCCCCGCGCTCTTCGACGCGAGCTTGAGGACGAGCATGGCAAGGAAGGCGGCAGGCGCGGCGATCAGCGCCGGCACGGACACGAAGGACCCCGCCCGCAGGAAGTAGAACGGCGTGAGCAAACCGAGGGTCAGGGTGCGGAACCGCCGAATAAGCGCGTGGTCTCTGCCCACGGTACCGGCGAGCAGCATGCCAATCACATACGCCGGCAGCACGGCTTCGCTTTCGGCCCAGCCGGCAAGGGCACCTAAGCCGAACAGGACCAGCAGCAGGTACTTGGTTTCCAGCTCGGAGGGCCGTCCACCGTAGCGCTTGAAGAAACGGGGCGTCAGCCACGGCAGCGCGAGGGCCGCGAGCGCCATCCCGCCGACGAATGCGAGCGTCTTAAGCGTGAACGGAGCGAAGATCAGTCCCAGGCCGACGACCGTGCCAAGATCCGTGATGAAGCAAGCCGCGAGCACCATCTTGCCGTAGTCCGTGCGATTGAATCCGAATTCGAGCATCACCGCGTAAACCACGGCGACGGAAGTGGTCGACATTGCTATGCCGGCGAGCAGGCTTGCCCGCTCGTTCCACCCGAGCAGCCAGTAGGCGCCCGCTGCGCAGCCGAGGAAGGGAGCGAAGAAGCTCACCAGCCCTACTGCACTCGCCTCCTTCCACTGCCGGCGGAACGCATCGGGGTCGATTTCCGCGCCGGCGAGAAAGGTGAGCAAAATCGCGCCTGCGCCGGCAAGGAACTTGACCCAGTTTTGATCGACGCCGAGCGCCGCCACGCCAAGCACGGCTCCGGCCAGCGTGCCTACAAGGATTTCGGAGAGCGAGGTGGCAACCCGCAGCCAGATCGAGGCGAGCGCCGCTGCGAGCGCCAACCCGATCCAAAGCGCCGCGAGGGCGTAGGTTTCCGTCATGGCGATGCCTCCGTGCGACGCTTCACGTAGGCATCATCAGCCTTGCGGCGGTTTAAGGGAGGAATGCCATCTCCCTGCTGCTGCCCCGAATGGTACCCGAGACTCTAGAACGGAATATCGTCTTCCAGGTCGTCGAACTTGCCCGCTGGCTTCTTGGCCGCTGAGGACGCCGCCGTCTGCGCACCGGCCGCCTTGGTAGCCGGTGCCGATTCGGCGCGGGGCTCGCCGCCACCTTCGCGGCGGCCGAGCATCTGCATCACGTCTGCGCGGATCTCGGTCGAGTAGCGGTCCTGGCCATCCTTATCTTGCCATTTGCGGGTGCGCAGGCTTCCTTCCACGTACACCTGCGAGCCCTTCCTGAGGTATTCCCCCGCTATGGTGGCGAGCCGCCCGAAGAAAGCGATGCGATGCCATTCAGTCGCCTCCTTCAGCTCCCCGCTCTGCTTGTCCTTCCAGCGATCGGTGGTGGCGACGCGGATGTTCGTCACCGCCTCGCCGCTCGGCAGATAGCGCGTCTCGGGATCAGCGCCGAGGTTACCGATGATGATGACCTTGTTCACTGAAGCCATGTCAAACCTCCCCAGTAATCAGTTTACGCACTCTATGCTCGTCCCACTGCCCAGGCACCACTTTCAGGTGCGCGATGCGTTCCGTAGCCACGACCTCGGCTTCGCGCACCCCGTGCACGCCGGTCAGCGCTTGGTGCAGCCCGTCGAGGTTCACTCCGGATGCGATGGAAAACGTAATAGTCGAAAGCTCGTTGACCTGGACTGGCGACCTCATGCCGGCGGCTAGCAGGAGCCACACGGCCGAAAGCACTGCGCACACTGCGAATACCGTGGTAGTCCCGTGCCGCGAGGCGACCCAGCCACCAAGGAGCCCGCCGAAGAATACCCCCAGCGTCTGCGTGGTGTTATAGACGCCGATCGCTGCGCCCCGTCCCTGAGCGGGCGCGGCGCGCGAAACCAGCGCAGGCAGGATGGATTCGAGGACGTTGAACGCGACGAAAAAAGCGAGCATCAGCCCGGCAAGGATGGCGAGGCCAGCGTCGAGCGCCGCGAGCCCGGCCTCGACCGCGGCCAACAGCCCGACTGACGCGAGAAGCACAGGTTTCGGACGGTTCTTGCGGTCCGCGTATAGAACGCCGGGAATCATGAGCACGAACGAAGCCAGAATGACCGGCAAGTAGACCTTCCAATGCTCCGGCAGCTGCAATCCCGTCTGCACGAAAAGCGGCGGCACCACCACGAACATTGCGTAAAGCACGATATGCAGGATGAATATCCCCGCGTTCAAGCGCAACAGCTCGGGCTCGAAGGCACGCCGGAGCCCGGAGCCTCCGCGCACGACGTCCGCCGCCGGCGGCTGCTCGGGAATCCAGTACTTCACCACTCCGATGGCAACTATCGCGAGCAAGCCGGTAAGCGCAAACACGCCCCCCATGCCGATGTAGCGATATAGGATCGGCGCCCCGACCAGCGAGAGCGCGAAGGTGATGCCGATGGTCGCGCCGATCATCGCCATGATCTTGGTGCGGTGCTGCTCGCGCGTCAGATCGGCGGCGAGCGCCATGGCGACCGAGTTGATCGCGCCGGCGCCCTGCAGAGTGCGCGCCGCGATGGCGGTCCAGATGTCGGTCGCCACAATGCCAAGAAAGCTTCCGGCCGCAAACACGAGCAGGCCCGCGTAGATGATCGGCTTGCGTCCCCAGCGGTCGGAAGCCATTCCGAACGGAACCTGGAGCAGGCCTTGGGTCAAGCCGTATCCACCGATGGCGATTCCGACGAGGGTGAGGTCATGCCCGCCCGGCAGAGTGACGGCGTGGACCGCGAATATCGGAAGGATGAAAAACAGGCCAAGCATGCGCAGGCCGTACACGGCCGCGAGGCCGGCGCCGGCGCGCAACTCGGCGCGGCTCATCCTTTCGGTCATGAGGAGGCGTGGCGGCGGGAAAGTGGAGCGCGTTATAGTAGCAAGTTTCACTTTTCAAGCCGGCAGCATGGATCTCATCCGCGTTCGCGGAGCGCGCACCCACAATCTCAAGGACCTGACCCTCGAGCTGCCGCGCAACCGGCTCGTGGTCATCACCGGGCTTTCAGGCTCGGGCAAGAGCTCGTTCGCGTTCGACACGCTCTACGCCGAAGGGCAGCGCCGCTACGTCGAGTCGCTGTCTGCCTACGCGCGGCAGTTTCTCGAGCTGATGGCCAAGCCCGAGGTGGACCTGATCGAAGGGCTCTCGCCCGCGATCGCCATCGAGCAGAAGGCGGCGAGCCACAACCCGCGCTCGACCGTCGGCACGGTCACCGAGGTCCATGACTATCTGAGGCTCCTTTTCGCGCGCGCCGGCACCCCTTACTGCCCGCAGCACGCGCTCGCCCTGGAGGCGCAGACTGTCGCCGAAATGGTGGACCAGATCGCCGCGCTGCCCGAAGAAACGCGCATCGTGATCCTCGCCCCGGTGATCGCCGGGCGCAAAGGCGAGCAGGCCGATCTGCTCGGCGAGCTGCGCGCGCAGGGATTCGCCCGCGTGCGCATCGACGGCGTGGTGTACGAGCTCGACGCGACGCCCCGGCTTGCAAAGAACGTCAAGCACTCGGTCGACGTGGTGGTCGACCGGCTGCGAGTGCGCGCTGAGGCGCGCCAGCGGCTCGCCGATTCGCTCGAGACGGCGTTGCGGCACGCCGACGGCAAAGTCGTGGTGATGGAAGCGGGGAGCGACCGGGAGCATCTTTTTTCGGCGCGGTATTCGTGTCCGGCGTGCGATTACGCAGTGCCCGAGCTCGAGCCGCGACTTTTCTCGTTCAACAACCCGGCGGGCGCGTGCCCGCGCTGCGACGGCCTCGGTATGGTGGAGTTCTTCGACCCGAAGCGCATCGTCGCCCACCCGAACCTGTCGCTCGCCGGCGGCGCGATCCGCGGCTGGGACCGCAGGAACCATTTCTACTTCTCGATGCTGCAGTCGCTCGCCCGGCACTACGACTTCGACATCGAAAGCCCATGGGAGATGCTGGAAGAGCGCATTCAGGACCTGATCCTGTATGGCTCCGGGAGCGAAAACATCGCTTTCCGCTATCCGTCGGAGCGCGGCCGTGGCACGGTCAAGGAGCACCCGTTCGAAGGCGTAATTCCTAACCACGAGCGCCGCTACCGCGAGACCGATTCTCAGGTCGTGCGCGAAGAGCTCGCCAAGCTGCGCAATGTCCGAGCCTGCCCCGAATGCGGCGGCGCGCGGCTGCGCCGCGAGGCGCGCCACGTGCGGATCGCCGACACGACGCTCCACGGGATATCGGCTTGGCCGCTGAAGCAAGCGCTGGAATTCTTCCGCACACTGAGCCTCAAGGGTTCCAGGGCGCAGGTCGCCGAGCGCGTCGTGCGCGAGATCGCGAGTCGCCTGGAGTTCCTGGTCAACGTCGGCCTCGAATACCTCTCGCTCGAGCGCTCGGCCGAGACGCTTTCCGGCGGCGAGGCGCAGCGCATCCGGCTCGCGAGCCAGATCGGCTCGGGCCTGACGGGGGTGATGTACGTCCTGGACGAGCCGTCGATCGGCCTGCATCAGCGCGACAACGCGCGCCTCATCGCGACGCTCAAGCAGCTGCGAGATCTCGGCAACTCCGTGATCGTCGTCGAGCACGACGAAGAGGCGATCCGCGCTGCCGATCATGTGATCGACATGGGTCCGGGTGCCGGCGAAGCGGGTGGTCGGATCGTGGCGCAGGGATCTCCCGCCGAAGTCATCGCTAATCCGCAGTCACTCACCGGCCGGTACCTCGCGGGCGAGCTCGCGATTACGGTGCCGCCACATCGTCGCCGTGCCAAGCAAAAGCTCCTGCTGTACGGCGCGTGCGCAAACAATCTGAAGGAGGTGGATCTCGAGGTGCCTCTCGGGCTGCTCGTCTGCGTCACCGGCGTGTCCGGATCCGGCAAGTCAACGCTCGTCAACGACACCCTGTACGCGGCGCTCGCCCGCGAGCTGCATGGTGCCGCCGCGGAGCCGGCGCCGCACCGCGGCCTTGCCGGCATCGAGCACATCGACAAAGCGATCGCCGTGGACCAGAGCCCAATCGGCCGCACGCCGCGCTCCAATCCGGCCACCTACACCGCGCTCTTCACCCCCATCCGCGAGCTTTTCGCCGGCGTGCCCGAGGCGCGCACCCGTGGCTACGACGCCGGGCGGTTCTCGTTCAACGTGAAGGGCGGGCGCTGCGAAGCCTGCCAGGGCGACGGGGTGACTCGCGTGGAGATGCACTTCCTGCCGGACATCTACGTCGCCTGCGATGTCTGCCACGGCAAACGCTACAACCGCGAGACGCTCGAGATCCGTTACAAGGGACGGAACATACAAGAGGTGCTGGAGATGACGGTCGACGAGGCGCGCGGATTCTTCTCGGCCGTGCCGCCGATTGCCCGGAAGCTCCAGATGCTCGCCGACGTAGGCCTCGGATACGTGCGGCTCGGACAGTCCGCGACCACACTTTCCGGGGGCGAAGCACAGCGGGTGAAGCTCTCGCTCGAGCTATCGAAGCGCGACACCGGTCGCACCCTTTACATACTGGACGAGCCCACCACCGGCCTGCACTTCCACGACATCAAGCTGCTGCTCGAGGTGCTGCACCGGCTGCGCGACGCTGGCAACACGGTGCTCGTCATCGAGCACAACATGGACGTGGTCAAGACCGCCGACTGGGTCATCGACCTCGGGCCAGAGGGCGGGGATGCCGGCGGACGGATCGTCGTGGCGGGCACGCCGGAGGAGGTTTCGCGGGTCGAAGCGAGCCATACCGGCCGGTTCCTTCACCGGGTCTTGACATTTACGAACGTTCGTTCTATTTTGCGCTCCGCATGATGGCCCTCAGCAAAGGGGAACAGACTCGAGTCACGATCCTCGACGAGGCACTGAAGATCGCGAGCAAGCTCGGTCTTGAAGGACTCACGATCGGCAGCCTGGCCGACGCCACCGGCATGTCGAAATCTGGCCTGTTTGCCCATTTCGGCTCCCGGGAAGACCTGCAGCTTGCGGTGCTGGAGCACGCCGCCCAGCGCTATGGCGAGCGCGTGTTCGTGCCAGTGCTCAAGATCGAACGAGGGCTGCCGCGCCTGCGTGGCCTCTTCGAGCGCTGGATCGACTGGACGCTCGAATCGGGCCTGCCGGGCGGCTGCATCATGATTTCCACTGCGATCGAGTACGACGACCGGCCCGGCCCGATCCGGGATGCCGCGATAGCCAACCAGCACCGCGGCAACGCGATCACCCAAAAGGCTGTGCGCCTCGCGATCGAAGAAGGCCACCTCGAACCCGACACCGACCCGGAACAGATCAGCTTCGAGATGCTTGGGATCGTGCTGGCGAGCCACAATCACCGTCGCCTCCTCGGAGACAAGGAAACCCGTAAGCGAGCGCTCACAGCGTTCGACGAACTTATCGCCCGTCACGCCGCACCGGCTCAAGGGCGCGCCCGGACCATCGCCGGCTAACCGCGGAAAGGAAGCTCATGTCCTTCTCTCTCTCCCTGCCCAGAATAAGCACGAACGTTCGATTCCCTGAGTTCGCTGCCGCCATCGCCGAGCGCCTATTCCTTACACCGCCACGGCCGCGGGACGCGGCCGCCACCGCGATCGATTTGATCGATGCGCGATCCAGTGTGCTCGAGCATAAGGGACGACACATCGCCATGTGGCGGTGGGGGCCGCGCGATGCGCCGGCGGTGCTACTCGCACACGGCTGGGGCGGCCATGCGGCACAGATGCGGGCTTTCGTGTTTCCGTTGCTTCAGGCGGGCTATCGGGTGATCGCCTACGACCAAGCAGCGCACGGCGTGTCCGAGGGACGGCTTACGGGGCTGCCCGACTTCGCCGACGTGCTGGCCGAGGTGGCCTGGCATCACGGCGAGGTGAAGGCGGTGATCGGACATTCCCTTGGCGGAGCAGGCGCCGCGGTCGCATTGGGCTGGGGGAAAGTCCAGCTCGAAAAAATCGTGCTTGTGAGCCCCCCGGCCGATCTCGTCGGCTATTCGCGCCGCTTCGCGCGCTGGTATTGGATCCCCGAACGCGTACGCAAGGGGATGCAACGGGCGATCGAAGAGCGCTACGGAGTGCGCTGGGAACAACTGGAAGTTCCCCGGATAGCGCCGCGGCTTACCGCGCAGGCACTCGTGATCCACGACCGCGACGACCGAATGATGCCTTGGCTGCACGGTGCGACGGTTGCGCGCCACTGGCCGGGTGCGCGGCTCATGAGCACCGCCGGCCTTGGGCACCGGCGCATCCTTGCCAATGAAAACGTGACGCGGGCGGCGGCCGATTTCATCTCCGGCCGCTCCGCGGTCGCCAGCCCGGCTCGGCCCGCCATGCCGTACCCTGCTTCGCTTTACTAGCTTGGAGACCAAGATGGACGCAGGAAAGAATCTGCGCAGCGTTTCGATATCCTGGACCGACCCCATGGCCCTCGCGGAGGCAGGGCGAGCGATGCCGGGAATCGAGTTTCTGCGCGCGATCCGCGACGGCCGTCTGCCTGCTCCCCCGATCGCGACGCTTCTCGGCTTCCATCTCGTGGAGGTCGAGCCGGGCCGTGCGGTGTTCGAGATAGCTCCGGGCGAGCAGCACTACAACCCCATCGGCGTAGTGCACGGCGGCGTCGCGATGACGCTCCTCGACTCGGCGATGGGCTGCGCGGTGCAGACGCAGATGCCGGCGGGCGGCGGCTATACCACGCTCGAGGCCAAGACCAACCTCGTCAGGCCAATCACTTCGGCAACCGGCCGGCTGCGCGCAATCGGCAAGCTCGTGAACCTTGGCAAGCGCGTGGCGACCGCCGAGGGAAGACTCGAGGACGATCAGGGCAAGCTCTACGCGCACGCCACGACGACGTGCTTGATTCTCTAGTCGAGACGAAAGACGGCCAGCACATCGCGGCGCGCTTTTTCCGGCCGCAAGGCGAGCCGAAAGGCTCGGTCCTCATCGTGCCCGCGATGGGAGTGACTCAGGACTACTACCAGCCGTTCGCCAGCTGGCTTGCAACACAAGGGTTCATCGCCGCGACTTTCGACTATCGCGGCACCGGACTTTCGCGCCCGCGCGACCTCCGCGGCTTCAAAGCGGACATCTTCGACTGGGCGCGGCTCGACTGCGCCGCGATGATCGATGCGCTGCCGCAGCGGCCGCTCTACTGGATTGGCCACAGCCTGGGCGGGCAGATCCTCGCGCTCGTGCCCAACAAGCATTCGGTGGCCAAAGCGGTCACGGTGGCAACCGGAAGCGGCTATTGGCTGGAAAACGTGCCGAGTCTGCGGTTCAAGGTGTGGTGGCTCTGGTTCGTGCTTACCCCGATCGCATTGCGAGTGTGCGGCTACTTCCCCGGGAAAGCGCTGCGCAAGGTCGGCGACCTTCCGAAAGGCGTTATGGCGCAGTGGCGGCGCTGGTGCCTCGATCCCGAGTACGCGGTCGGCGCGGAGGGCGATGTGGTGCGCGCGCAATACGCCGCAGTGCGCGCGCCGATCGTCTCGATTTCATTCTCGGACGACGAGATGATGTCTGTGCGAAAACACCGAATCGATACACAGCTTCTACACCTCCGCGCCGCGGACCCTGAAGCGCATCGCGCCGCGCGACATCGGCGTCGCACGCATAGGGCACTTCGGCTTTTTCCGCGCCGCGTTCGAGTCCTCGCTCTGGCGGCCGCACCTGCTGCCCGAGCTGGGCTAGGCAGGAACCAGCGCCAACTGCTGCCAATCCAGCCGCTTCGCGTGGTACTTGGCGAGGCTCTCACGGTGCCCGATGGACACGATCGTGGTGCGCGTGAGCTCGTCCCGCAGCAGTCGGTAGAGCCGGTCCTGGTCACCCTCCGGTAGCGAAGCGGTCGCTTCGTCGAGGAAGAGCCAGTCCGGACGCGTGAGCAGCGCGCGCGCGAATGCCAGGCGCTGCTGCTCACCGCCCGAAAGTACCTGCGACCAGTTTTCGCTTCGTTCCAGGTCGCCCGCGAAATGCGCGAGCCCGACGCGCGCCAGCGTCTCGCGCACCGACTCGTCCGAGTGCTGCGCGGGGTCGTCGGGATAGCATACCGCTCGCTTCAGCGTTCCGATCGGCAGATAAGCTTTTTGCGGCAGGAACAGCAGCCGTGCCCCGCGCGGCAGGCGGATCCGGCCCTTCCAGTAAGGCCAGATGCCCGACAGCGCGCGGAAGAAGGTCGACTTGCCCGCGCCCGAAGGCCCGGTCAGTAGCACGTGCTCGCCGGGCTTCAACTGGAGCGCTGTGCGCCCGAGAAGCGGTGCGCCTTGTGGCAGCGCGATCGTCAGATCTTCCACGACCAGAGAGCTCTCAGATCCTTCGACGCGTTCGCCGTCCAGCTTCGCAGCCTCGCTGCGCACCCGCTCGAGCGACGCGCTGAAGCCGATCAGGCGGTCCACGGTCGCCTTCCAGGAGGCGAACATGACGTACGCATTGATGAACCAGGAGAGCGACCCTTGCACCTGATTGAACGCCGAAGCGGTCTGGAAGATCGCACCGAGCGGAATCGTGCCGGAAAAGAACCGCGGCGCCACCACGACGTACGGAAAGATGATGGCGAGCTGGTAGTAGAAAGAGGTGAACCAGCCAAGCTGCTTGCGCTTGTACATGATCTGCCAGAAGTTGGCGATGACCGCAGCGAAGCGGCCGCGCAGGCCGCTCAACTCCTCGTTCTCGCCGCGGTAGAGCGCGACGCCTTCGCTGTTCTCGCGCAGGCGAACCAGCGAGAAGCGGAAATCCGCCTCCACGCGCTGCTGGTTGAAATCCAGGCCGATCAGCTTGCGGCCGATGAAATGCGTGAGCAGCGTGCCAACCGCGGCATAGACCAGCGCCACCCAGACGAGATAGCCGGGGATCGAGATCCCGAAGAGCTCGAGCGACCCGGACAAGGTCCACAGGATGATGATGAAGGAAATCAGCAACACCACGGCTTCCAGCAGCCCCAGGATGAGGTCGCTAGTAAGCTCGACGAAGAGCCTCAGGTCCTCGGCGATGCGCTGATCCGGGTTGTCGGTGCCGCGGTCGAGCAGCTGCATGCGGTAGTGCGCCTGGTCCTGCATCCACTCGCCGAGGAACCGGTCGGTGAGCCAGGCACGCCACTCGATCTGCAGCATCTGCAGAAAGTACAGCCGGTACACCCGGGTGACGATCCACATGAGAGCGAGCAGCGCGAACATGCCGAGCTGGCGGAAAAACTCCGCCTGGTCGCGGCTCTCGAAGGTGTTGTAGAAATCGCGGTTCCAATAGTTGAACTTCACTTCGAGCCAGACGGTAACGAGCGACAGCCCCACCACGGTGGCCAATAGCGTCAGCCCCTTGGCGCGTTGCCTGGACACCCAATACGGCTTCGTGAGAGCCCAGAAAGCCCTTAGAAATCCTGTGGTTTGCATGGTCACCTCAGAGGGGATGCAAATCAGTTTACAGAACGGTGACCGCGGGTTAAGAATCGCGCAATGTCTTCGGGCCGGGTTTTTCGCTTCGCCCCTACGCCAGAGCGCCCGCCTAACCATCTTTTCGTCTTCCTGCACGGCTGCGGCGCGACCGCTCGGTCCATGATCCCGATCGCGTTCAAGTTCCAGGCGCGCTTCCCGAGCGCAGTGCTAGTGCTGCCGAGCGGCTTCGATCCGGAGGCGCGCGGCGGCGCAGCGCAGGATTGGTATCCGACGCGCGGCTTGAACTGTTACAACCACCGCGAGCGCGTCGCCGCGGTGCTGCCCGATGTCGAGGATCTCGTGCGGCGCGAGCAGACCAACTTCGGCGTACCCTCCAGCCGCACCGTGCTGATCGGCTTCTCGCAGGGCGGCACGGTGGCGCTGGAAGCGGTCAAGTCGCCGGGAATCGCCGGCGCAGTGGTCGCGTTCTCGTCGCGCTTCGCGCAGACGCCCGGCCCCGGCAGCCGCATTTCGTCGCGTATCCACCTCGTGCACGGCGAGTTCGATTCGGTAGTCTCGCGCGTCTACGCCGAGCGCGCCGCCCGCGTGCTGGCCGGGCTGCACGTGCCGGTAACGCTCGATATCGTCGAGGACCTTGGCCACGCGCTCTCCCACCGCGCCATCAGCCTGGGGTCGCTGCGGTTGCTGCAAGGTATCTACGAGGGCCGGCGCCAGACTCTCCACTAGAGCGGCTGCATTTGAAGGAAGGAATTGTCCTCTTCGCGCACGGCTCGCGCGACCCAGAGTGGGCGCGGCCGTTCGAGCGCATCTCCCAGGAGGTGGCGCGCAGGCTTCCTCAGTCCGTCGTTTGCTCAGCGTACCTCGAGCTGATGCGACCCACCTTCGACGAAGCGGTGGCGGCACTTGCGGCGGCCGGCGTGAGTTCCATCCGCGTCGTGCCGCTTTTCCTTGGCCCAGGCGGGCACGTAAAGGAGGATCTGCCGCAGCTTGTCGAGCGCGCGGGGGCTGCCCGCCCCGGGCTCAGCATCCGGCTGGAGGAGCCGATCGGCGAGCAACCGCAGGTGATCGAGGCGATTGCCGCGGCTATCGCCGCAGGACGATCTTTGTGAGGTACTGCAACGCAATACAAGATGTGCGCTGCAATAACGGGCGCAAGGAGTAAATTGCGGCAGTGGACGTGGAGGAGATACCGCCATGCCGGACAGACCCATTCGCGTCATCATCGAGGATCAAAAGCCCGTCAGCGCAAGCTCGAACATCAGTGTCGCCGCCGCTGCGCGCCTCATGAAGCAGCACCGCATCGGAGCGCTCCTCATCACGCAGAAAGGAAAGCTCGCCGGGATCTTCACCGAGCGCGACGCCTTGTTCAGGGTGATCGCCGAGGGCCGCGACCCCGAGAAAACGCCGGTCGCCGAAGTGATGACCTCTAATCCGCGCACCATCGAGCCCGACCGGCCTTTCGGCCACGCGCTTCATCTCATGTACGAGGGCGAATTCCGGCATGTGCCGGTCGTGGAGAACGGCAGGCCGCTCGGCATGGTTTCAGCGCGCGATGCGCTTGAGCCCGACCTGCGCCAGTTCATCGCCGACCTGGAGACACGGGTCCACATCGGCGAGATTTTGGGTTAAGTCGAAAGCTCCTCGAGGTTTCTGAAGAGCTCGAGCGCCTCGGGGTTCGCCAGCGCTTCGGTGTGCGCGACCGGCATGCCGTGCACCGCAGCCTTGACGGCGAGCTCCACGACCTTGCCGTTCTTGGTGCGCGGGATATCGGCGACCTGCACGATGCGCGCAGGCACGTGGCGCGGGCTCGCATGGCGCCGGATCTCGTGGCGGATGCGCTCTTCCAGCGCGTCCTCGAGCGTGTACCCGGAGCGCAGCTTCACGAAGAGCACGATGCGCGTGTCGGTCGGATTTTCGGGCGGCCAGAGCTGGCCGATCGCAACCGACTCCTCGACCTCGTCGATGCGCTCCACCACGCTGTAGATCTCGGCGGTGCCGATGCGCACGCCGCCCGGGTTGAGCGTCGCGTCCGAGCGGCCGTACACGAGCATCGTGCCGCGCTCGGTGAGCTCGCACCAGTCGCCGTGCGTCCAGACGTTCGGATACTTTGCGAAGTACGCCGCGAAGTAACGCTCGCCGCCGCGGTCGTTCCAGAAGCCGAGCGGCATGGAAGGGAATGCCTTGGTGCACACCAGCTCGCCTTTCTGGTTTGTGATTGAGTTTCCATCTTCATCAAAGACCTCAACGGCCATGCCGAGGGAACGGCACTGCAGCTCGCCGCGGTACACCGGGAGCACCGCGCTCGCGTCCACGAAAGCGCCCATGATGTCCGTGCCGCCGGAAATCGACGACAGGCACACGTCTTTCTTCAGGGAGGAATAAACGTAATCGAAGCTTTCCGGCGCAAGCGGCGAGCCGGTCGAGATAATCATCTTCAAGGACGACAGATCGTGCGTATCGATCGGCCGCAGGCCGCGCTTGGAAAGCGCCTCGATGAACTTCGCCGAGGTGCCGAAGTGCGTGAAACGCTCCTTCTCCGCGTAATCGAACAGGACCCTCGCGTTGCGCGCGAAGGGCGAGCCCTCGTAGAGGATCAGCGCCGCCTCGGTAGCGAGGCCGGTGAACAAGATATTCCACACCACCCAGTTGGTAGTGCAGAAGTAGAAGAAGCGCTCGCCCGGGCGCACGTCGAAGTGCAGCTTGAAGGTCTTCAGCGACTGGAGCAGCGACCCGCCCGCGCCGTGCACGATGCATTTCGGCTTGCCGGTCGTCCCGGACGTGAACAGCACGAACACAGGGTGGTTGAACGGCAGCTGCGCGTAGGCGATGTCGCCCGGCTGGTAGCGCCGCAGCCATTCGTCCAGCCGCACCGCCTTTGGCACATCCGACACATCCACGTCGGGGTCGAGGTACGGGACGACGACGACTTTGCGCAGCGTCGGCAGGCGCTCGACGAGCGCGCGCACCCGCTCCAGCGAGTTGTGCGTCTGCCCGTTGTAGCGGTAGCCGTCGGCACAGAAAAGCACTTTGGGCTCGATCTGACCGAAGCGCTCGAGCACGCCGTCGACGCCGAAATCGGGCGAGCACGAGGACCAGACGACGCCCTGCGAGAGCGCGGCGAGCGCCAACATGCTGGTTTCGGGAAGGTTCGGGATGAAAGCCGAGGCGCGGTCGCCAGCGCGCAGGCCGATCGCCTGCAGCGCCTGCGCCGCTCGCGATACATCGCTCGTCAGGTCCGAGTACGAGAACCGCCGCTTGGCGCCGGATTCGTCCCAGAACACGAGCGCATCGCCGCGGTCGCCGCGCCGCAGCAGGTTCTCGGCGAAGTTAAGCCGCGCTTCGGGAAACCAGCGCGCACCGGGCATCTTGTCGCCGTCGACAAGCACCGGGGCTCCCTTGCGGGAGGCGATCACGCCGCACCAATCCCAGACCTCGTTCCAGAAAAGTTCCGGGTTCTCGACCGTCCAGCGGTGGAAATCGTGATAGCCGTTGAGGTCCAGCCGGTGCTTGCGGATGACCTGCCGCGCGAACTGCGTGACCTGGGCTTCCTCGATCGCACGCTCGGAAGGCTGCCAGAGGATCGGCGGTGTCGACATATCGGCCGTACGGTTTTTCGCGGATTATAGTGAGATGCGTCAAGCGATTCGTGACATGCGGCAAGCAATTCGCCGCCAGCACCGCGTGCCGGAAGGAGAGGCGGTGGCGCGCCTGCGCCAGTTTCAGCCCGACGAGGCGACTTCACGCCGAATCGGGGAGACCGCCCTTCGGCTGGCGCGCGGCGTGCGCGCGGCCCCGTCCGGCGTGCTCTCCGCCGAGTCCTTCCTGCGCGCCTACGGGCTCACCACGCGCGAAGGCGTGGCCCTCATGTGCGTTGCCGAAGCACTGTTGCGCATCCCCGACGCCGACACGCAGGACGCCTTGATCCGCGACAAGCTTGCCTCGGGAAGCTGGAGCTCCGCGAGCGCCGCCGACTGGGCGCTGATGCTCACCGGGACGCTCGCGCGCTGGCACGACGCCGAGGAGGAGAGCTTCTCGACCCTCAAGCAGCTCATCGCGCGCCTGGGCGAGCCAGTGGTGCGCACCGCGGTGCGCCAGGCCATGCGCATCCTCGCCGGGCAGTTCGTCCTTGCCGAGACGATCGAGGAGGCGGTCGCGCGCGCCGCCGAGCGCAAACCCTACCGTTTCTCCTTCGACATGCTGGGCGAGGCGGCGCGCACCGCGCAGGATGCCGAGAGATATTTTCGGTCATACAAAAACGCAATCGCTACTGTCGGAGCTCCCGACGCGATCTCGATCAAGCTCTCGGCGCTGCACCCGCGCTTCGAGGAGGCGAAGCGCCAACGCGTACTCGATGAATTGCTGCCCAGATTGCGCTTGCTCGCCGAGCAGGCTGCCAGGCGACGCGTCGGCATAACGCTCGACGCAGAGGAATCGGAGCGGCTGGAGCTGACTTTGGACCTGCATGAGGAGCTCACGCGGCAGTTGCCGGTAGGCATCGCAGTTCAGGCGTACCAGAAGCGCGCGCTTGCGGCGTGTGAATGGCTCGCCGGGCTCAAGCGACGTATCAGCGTGCGCCTGGTGAAGGGCGCGTACTGGGACGGCGAGATCAAGCGCGCACAGCAGCTCGGCATGCCCGATTACCCCGTATTCACCCGCAAGGCCGCGACCGACCTCAGTTACGTAGCCTGCGCAAGAGTGCTCCTCTCGGCGCCGGACTACATCGAGCCAGCTTTCGCCACCCATAACTGCAGGACGGTGGCGACCATCCTCCATCTCGGCGGAAACTTCGAATTCCAGAAGCTCTTCGGCATGGGCGATGCGCTTTATGACGCGCTTCTCGCCGAGCGCTCCATCCCCTGCCGCGTGTACGCGCCGGTCGGCGGCTTCACCGAGCTTCTTCCCTACCTCGTGCGGCGACTGCTCGAAAACGGAGCCAACACCTCGTTCGTGCACCAGATCGCCGATCCCGAGGTGCCGGTGGAAACGCTCGTCGTTGACCCGCTCGCCTCGCTGCCGGAGCCTTACGTTCCGGATCCGCGCATTCCGCTGCCGCGCGACCTTTACCCCGATCGCAAGAACTCCCTCGGCCTGGATCTAAACGATCACCAAAACCTCCGAGACTTGGCAGTGCAGACCTTGGCCGACCGCGAAGCTGAGCCTATGACACCGGTGGAAGCCTCGCCGCCGGAAGAGCTGGAGTTCACCATCGCGCGCGCCGCGGCAGCGTTCGAATCGTGGTCGCGAGCGCCTGCGGCCGAGCGCGCCGCGCTGCTGGAAAAGGCGGCGGACGCGCTCGAGGACCGCATGACCGAGCTTGTCTCGCTCATCGTGCGCGAAGGCGGCCGCACCTACAACGACGCGGTATCCGAAGTCCGCGAGGCCGCGGATTTTTGCCGCTACTACGCCCTTCAAGGAAGAAATGTTTTTGAGAAGGCAATCCTCCTTCCCGGCCCCGCCGGCGAGCGCAACGAGCTGCGGCTGCACGGGCGCGGCGTGTTCGCCTGCATCAGCCCGTGGAACTTTCCGCTCGCGATCTTCACCGGGCAGGTCGCCGCCGCGCTCGCCGCCGGAAACACCGTGATCGCAAAGCCCGCCGAGCAGACACCGCGCATCGGCTTGCGCGCGCTCGAGATCCTCTACGAGGCTGGCGTTCCGCCCGATGCGGCGTGCTGCGTCGTCGGACCAGGCGACAGCGTCGGCGCCGCGCTGGTTGCCGACCCGCAGATCGCCGGTGTCGCCTTCACCGGCTCGGTCGAGACAGCGAAGCGCATCAACGCGGCGCTCGCCGGCCGCGAGGGGCCGATCGTGCCGCTCATCGCCGAGACCGGAGGGGTAAACGCCATGATCATCGACGCGTCGGCGCTTCCCGAGCAAGTGGTGGACGACGTGGTCGTGTCCGCATTCCAGAGCGCCGGCCAGCGCTGCTCGGCGCAGCGCATTCTCTTCGTCGACGAAGGGTGCGCGCCGCGCGTCGTTCGCCTGCTCGGCGGCGCGCTTGCCGAGCTCAAGGTGGGCGACCCGGCCGAGCCCGACACCGACATCGGCCCGATCATCGACGCGCCATCGCGCGAAGCGCTTTTGGTTCACATTGAAAAATCGAGGTCCACCGGGAAGCTGATCGGCGAATCCAAAGCGCCCGCGCGCGGCAACTACGTCGCCCCGATCGCTTTCCAGGTGGGCCTGGAAGGACTCCCCAGGTTCGAAGTCTTCGGCCCGATCCTGCACGTCTGCACCTACCGCAGGGACGATCTCGGCCAGGTCCTGCAGTGGCTGCGCGACACCAGCTACGGCCTCACCCTCGGCATCCAGAGCCGCATCCAGGGCTTCGTCGACGAGGTGGTGCGCGCCGCGCGCGTGGGCAACATCTACGTCAACCGCAGCATGATCGGCGCGGTCGTCGGCGTTCAGCCCTTCGGCGGCGAGGGACTGTCCGGGACCGGCCCGAAAGCCGGCGGGCCGCATTACATGCTGCGATTTGCCACTGAACGAACGCTCACCGTGAACACCGCCGCCGTAGGAGGGGTGACAGAGCTACTGGCCGGCGACGCACACGAACAGCAATCAAACCCGCGGCCGCGTTAGGCCCGGGCATCAACCAAATCGGGGGAAGTTTGGCGCACAGCTGCATGCTGTTGTTAGGCGCCTGCCCTCGCTCATGCCAGTGCCCATGCTTCCGACAAGACCTAGTTTGCGTGTCGGCTGAACGCTAGTTCGCCCATCGGCTGAACGAAAGTTCGGGGTCCAGCTGAACGAGCACCACCTGGAGCTGCGCGAGCGAATCCGGCGCGCTCGGCCGGGTCGCCGAGCGCGACGCCGCGCACATAAAGCTCGGTAACCGGATCGGCGGGGGAAGCGAAATGCTGGCCAGAGGCGGCCTTATGCCGCTACCTTATCGCCTGCCGACGTACGAGCAGGCATGGAAGCGAGAGCCAAGCCGCGGGATCTGGATCTGACCGAGGAGTTCACCCGGCTCTACTACGCCGAGGTGGATCCGGAGGAGCTCGCCGCGCGAGTGGACGCCGACCTCAGGGGCGCCGCGGCGGCGCACCTCGCGTTCGGAAGAAGCTTCTCCGGCGGAACCGCAAAGGTCCGTGTGTACAACCCGGTGCGCGAGACTCACGGCTGGTCGAGTACGCACACCGTGGTCGAGATCGTGAACGACGACATGCCGTTCCTCGTCGACTCGGTGGCGATGGAGGTGAACCGTCAGGGACTGATGCTGCACCTTCTGGTTCACCCGGTGCTGCGCGTCGTGCGC
>DATFEI010000216.1:0-5304 GCA_035251315.1 Burkholderiales bacterium
CTCGAGATCATCCGCGCCGAGCTCGATGTCAGCATGGCGCTGTGCGGCATCAGGGACGTGAAAGACGCGAGCCCCGCGCTCTTGCACGGTTGGCGAAGCGACCCGGGCTGAGCGCGTCGGCGAGCTTGCCTTCGAGCGGCAACGGCTCGCCTTCGAGCTCTGATGCGATCAGCTCGGCGGCGAGCGCGGCCCAGATGAGCCCGCGCGAGCCGTAGGCAAACGCGCCGTAGATTCCTTCGCCGATCTTTCCCGCGACCGGCAGACGGTCCGGTGTCACTGAACGGAAGGCAACGCGGCTTTGCAGCTTGTTCGAAATCTGCAGTCGTGCGCCCAGAATCTTTTCCAGACGGTCCAGGTTGCCGGCATCGCTCTCCGCCCGCGGTGCGGCGTCCTCGTCGTCGACGTCGTAGCTCGCGCCCACGACGCAGACGCCTTCCACCGGGGGTAGCACCATGCCGCCCCGCAGCACCACCACGCGCGGCGCGTCGATCTCACTGGCCGGCACGTGCGTGACCTGCCCGCGCACCTTGCGTAGGCGCAGATGCGGCACCGCGTGTAGCTTCGGCGCTCCGGATGAGTTTGCGAGAATCACTACCGGCGCTTCGGGCAGCTTCGAGATGTCGGTTGAAAAGGACCTGTTAAGTTTCGGCCCGCACGCTTCGAGCAGCGCATTGACGAGCGAGGGCGGGCGGATCCATCCTGCCTGCGGGAACCACAACCCGGGCGCGGTTACCGGCACGCCGGCATGCGCGGAGGCCTCTTCGCGCGTCACGTATTGCGCGTACTGCGGCGGCAACGCGAGCGCGACGATCGATGCGCGTTGCGAAGCTTCCTCTTTCATGTCGCGTGCGAGCTGCAGCACACCGCACGGATCCCATCGCAGCTTGTCAAGAGTTGCCCAGCGGGCGATAGAAGAGAGGAATGCAGCCCTTGTGAGCCGCGCGAAGACGCTGTCGTCGGGCGTGACGATCGGATGGAACGCGCCGGCATGATTGCCCGAAGCTTCCTTCGCCGGGGCGGCGTGGCGCTCGTAGAGCTCCACTTCCCAGCCGCGTGCGCACAACCGCTCGCAAACCGCGGCGCCCGCGAGCCCCGCGCCTATGACCGCAGCCTTTCTTATCGGGGTTGAAGGAGACTCGCTCTTTCGGACATTTGTCGCGACCAGCATTTCTTTCTTGTCACCGAAGCCGGGACGCTTCTCGACAGCAAAGCCGGTGGCTTCAAGCGCATGGCGCACCGTCGAGGCGACGCTCCAGGTGGCGGCGGTGGCGCCGGCCGCGGCGAGGCGCGAGAGCGCGCGCAAGAGCTGCGGCGACCACATGTCGGGGTTTTTCGCCGGCGCGAAGCCGTCGAGGTAGAAGGCGTCGGCGGCGAGCCGCAGGTCGCGCGCGATCGCCACGTCGCCGAAGAAAAGCGTGAGAACCACCCGGCCGCCGTCGAGCTCCAGGCGGTGCGCTCCGGGCACGAGGACCGGCCAGCGCGCATGCAGCTCTGCCGCTTCGGCTTGAAATTCATACTTGCCGTGCAATACCTGCAATTCCGGCAGCATGAAAGGATGCTTTTCGATCGAGACGTAGTGCAGGCGCGCGCAGCGCTGCGGGTCGCGGCGCCACGCTTGCCAGGTGGCGAGGAAGTTGAGGCCGAAGCCGAAACCGGTCTCGAGGATGACGAAGCGGCTGCGCCCGGCCCAGCGGCGAGGGAGCGAGTTGCCGCCGAGGAACACGTGGCGCGCCTGCGCCGGCCCGCCGGCCGCGCTGTGGTAGACGTCGCCGTAGGCCGCAGAGTAGGGCGTGCCGTCGCGGAATGCCAGGCTCGCGGGCGACAGAGCGCGCGGCTGCTGCATCGCAATACAGTATAGGGTTTGATGCATGTCAAGGTGGGGCCGTGGCGCCGGTATAGCGTGCGTCCATGGAAACCTTCATCTTTCTCGCCTTACTGGCCCTCTTGCTCGCGGCTGTAGCGCCGGGGCTCTACGTGCTCAGCAAGAGGATGGCCGCCCGGCCTGGGCAATTGGAAATCTGGCGCACGATGCACCGCCTCGGTCTCACGCCGGCTGAGGCCGCCACGGAAGAGCCGCGCAGCCTGGCGCTCGCGCTGCGGCGCTGCACGCTGTGCCCGAGCGTCGATGCGTGCCATGAATGGCTTGCATCAGACGCGCGCGAAGGACTGGACCGGTTCTGCCCGAACGCGGCGTACTTCAAGAAGGTCCAGCGGCGGTGACGCTGGAATTGGTCGCCATGGTGGCGATCGGCGGCGGGGTGTTCCTGGTTGTTGCGTACTGCGCGCTCGAGACGTGGCTTCGCGCGTGGGAACAGCAAGTACCTTCGCCGCTAGTACGCACGCTGTATCGCGTAGGCGCTGATCCCGAGCGCCTGAGCGAACCCGAGGTCAGGCAAGCGATCGCGAACGCCGAGCGCAGTTGCGCCACCTGCACGACGACCGGCGCCTGCCGCGAGTGGCTGGAATCGGGATCGCGCACGGCTTATCGGACTTTCTGTCCCAACGCGGCTTTAGTCGAGCGGCTGACGCACTGAAGTATCATTGACGCCCCGCAAGGAGGCGGTCGATGAAGCTCGGGATTTTCATGATGCCGGTGCATCCCTTGCACCGCAGCCATACCGAAACGCTGAAGGAGGACCGCGAGGCCGTCATCCTCGCCGACCAACTCGGCTTCCACGACGCGTTCATCGGCGAGCACCTCACCGACAAGGCCGAGAACATCACGAACTCTCTACTCTTCCTCGCGACCCTCATCCATTCGACCAAGCGCATCAAGCTCGCGAGCGGCACCTGCAACCTGTCGCAGATCCACCCGACGGTGGTGGCGGCCAACGCGGCGATGTTCGATCACCTCGCCGAAGGCCGCTTCATCCTGGGCGTGAGCCCGGGCGCGCTGGTGTCCGACGCCGAGGCGCTCGGCATCTTCGACGAGGACCGCAACAAGATGTTCTCCGACGCGATCGACGTCATCCTCGAGATCTGGTCGCGCGAGCCGCCCTACGAGATCGACCTGCCGGGCAACCGCTTCAAGGTGACTACCCGGAAGACGATGCACCTCGAGACCGGCGTGGGCATCATGCCCAAGCCCTACCAGAAGCCCCGCCCCGAGATCGTCGGCACGGTGGTCGCGCCCTTCTCCAAGGGGGTGGTGCTCATGGGCGAGCGCGACTTCCATCCCCTCTCGGCCAACTTCCTGCTGCCGCACTGGCTGAAGACGCACTGGGCGAACTACGCCGAGGGCAAAACCAAGGCCGGCGTGAAGCCCGATCCTGCCGAGTGGCGCGTCGCGCGCACCGTGTTCGTTGCCGACGACGACAAGGTGGCGGCTTCCTACGGCCGCCACGACGCGAACAGTCCGTACCGCTTCTATTACAAGCAGCTCCAGACCAAGCTCACCAAGGCCGGGCGCCACGCCGTGTTCAAGGAGAGGCTCGACCAGCCCGATCACGAGATCACCTACGAGTTCGTGCTCGATCGGCTGTGCATCTACGGCACGGTGAGCAAAGTGGTCGACGAGATCCTGCAGCTCCGCGAGCTGATCGGCGACTTCGGCGAGCTCGTCTACGCCGGCATGGACTGGGTCGATCCGAAGCTCGCGAAGCGCTCGATGCAGCTTATGGCGGAGGAAGTCATGCCGCGCGTCAACGCGGCTATTGCGAAGCCGTCAGGCCTCCGTCAACGTACAGGATCTGGCCCGTGACGTAGTCGGCGGCGCGCGAGCAGAAGAAGAGCACCGCGCCGACCACGTCTTTCGGCTCCGCGACGCGCCCGAGCGGGATGCGCTCCTGCAGCCAGGCGCGCGTTTTCGGGTTCTTGAGCCAATGCGCGCCCATGCGCGTACGCACGACCGTCGGCGCCACACCGTTCACACAGATGCCACGCGGCGCGAGCTCGCACGCGTGTTGGCGCACAAGCATCGCGAGTCCGCCCTTGGCCGCGCAATAAGCCGAGTAGCCGCGCCCACGCAGCCCGAGCTGCGCGCGCACCGAGAGCAGATGCACCTGCTTGCCCCCGCGCCGCTGGCGCTTCGCCACGGCCTGCGCGAGGAACATCGCCGCCTTCAGGTTGGTGCCGAGCACCTCGTCCCAGGCATCCTCGGTCACGCTTTCGAGCGCCTCCTCGCGCTGCACCCCGGCGCAGTTCACCAGGATGTCGATGCGCTTAATCTCTGCCAGGGAACTTTCGATATCTGCCGGATCGCGCACGTCCATGGTGATGGCAGTAGCGCGAATTCTCCGGGCTAGCGAGGCGGCTTTTCCCTCAGCGCGCCCGGCGAGGATGACCTTGGCGCCTTCCGCAGCCAGACCGCGGCAGATCGCGGCGCCGAGACCGCCGTAGCCCCCCGGAACGAAGGCGATTTTCCCTTTGAGGCTCAATCCATCACCAGGCCGCCGTTGAGGTCGACGATCTCGCCGGTGATGAAGCCGGCAAGCGGCGAGACGAGGAAGCGCACCACGTGGGCGAACTCCTCGGGCTCGCAGAAGCGCCCGACGGGGATCTGGGCGATGAGCGCCTGGCGCTGCGCCTCGGTGAGCTGCTCGGTGACCATCGGGGTCTTCACGTAGGCGGGCGAGATGCCATTTACCGTTACGCCGAAAGGCGCTAGCTCGCGCGCGAGCGAAAACGTGAGCGAAGTGAGCGCGCCTTTCGATACCGCGTACGCCGTGCCCGCCGTGAGGCCACCGGTCTTTGCGGCGAGCGAGCACGTATTCACGATGCGACCCCAGCGCCGCGCTTTCATCCCGGGAATCACCTCGCGCGCGAGATAGAACGCGCCGTCGAGGTTTGCGGCGAGCACCTTGCGCCATTCCTCCGGCGTCGTGGCTTCGACCTTGTTGTTCGACAGGACGCCGGCGTTATTGACCAGTACGTCTACCCGCCCGATCTGCTTGATCGCTTTTCTTACGGAAGCAATATCCGTGATATCGCAACGAACGCAATCGCCCTTCACATCCAGGCCATGCACCGTCAACCCGTCTTGGCGAAGAAAATCGACTACCGCGCGGCCCATAGTGCCGGCCGCACCGGTGACGACGGCGGTCCTTCCCCTCAGCTCAGTTTTCAAGCGCGGTTTTCTTGCCGAACAATCCCCTTGCCCGGAAGGTTACCAGCGCGATGAGGAGGAGGTACATCGAGAGTAGCGACCACTCCGAGGCGTAGGCGCCGGTGACGCCGACCACGACGCCAACCATGATCCCGGCGAGCACCGCGCCCCAGAAGCTGCCCACGCCGCCGAGCACGATGATGAGGAACGCGGGCACGACGGCGTCAACGCCCATGTGCGGGCGCACGCCCCAGATCGGC
>DATFEI010000293.1:0-24234 GCA_035251315.1 Burkholderiales bacterium
GTGGCGGGCGTGTTCCTGCGCTTTGGCGTCGATCTCGTGCTGGCGTTCCGCGGAGCGCTCTGGATCGCTTTGCCGATGACCGTGGTGTTCTTTCTAACCACCTTTCTGAAGCTGGAAAGATACCTGCCGCCCCTGATCGCCGCTTTGATAGCGGGAGGCGTGGCCATTGCGCTGCTCGGGGCATTCAACCCGCCTCCCGGCGCGCTCTTCGCCTTTGCGTCGCCCAACTCTTACGTGCCGAAATTCTCCTGGGCCGCGATGGTCGAGCTGGTCGTGCCGCTCGCTATCACCGTGCTCGCGGTGCAGAACGCACAGGGCATCGCCATCCTGGCAACCAACGGCCACAAGGCCCCGGTGAGCGCCATCACCACCGCATGCGGCGTCGGCTCGATCGTCACGGGATTCTTTGGCGCAGTATCCACATGCCTGACGGGACCGGTCAACGCCGTGCTGTCCAGTGCAGGGGACAAACCGAAGCAATATACCGGCGCGCTTTTCTTCTGCCTGCTCGCCCTCGCGTTCGGGCTTCTGGCGCCTTTCTTTACGCGGCTACTGCTCGCGACGCCGCCGGCATTCATCGCCACTCTTGCTGGTCTCGCCATGCTTCGTGTGCTGCAGACGGCATTCACCGCTTCCTTCGGCGGGCGCTTCAGCTTCGGCGCGTTGGTCTGCTTCCTCGTGACGGTGGCCGATCTTCCGATCTTCAATATCGGCGCACCGTTCTGGGGGCTGGTGTTCGGCCTTGCCGCTGCCTGGCTGCTGGAACGGCCTTCTAAGCAGTAAGGCCTTCGAGCCAGGAGGCGGTGCGGCGCGCGATGCGATCGAGCGCCTGCTCCTCGCGAGGCGCGAGGGATCTGACCGACGCACAATGCGTGTTCAGCATGCCGAGGAGCACTCCCGCCGCGCCGACCAGCGGAGTGGACTGCTTCTTGTGCTTTTTTCCGCACTTGCGCATCGATCGAAAACATAGTCAAATGAACGACCTCCGACACGAAGTTAAGAAGCAACCGGAGGTAGGGCCAGCGCAAGCCTGAGCCTGCTTTTTGGGCCGGCCAAACCTTGACGAGACGCAGCCCCGTCAGGTCTGGCCGGCCTCTTCGTTCAAAGATTTCCCGCTAGCGCGATACCAAGTGCGCTCATCAACGGCAGGTTCATGGCGGACGCAAGCCATGTGCCGTCACGCAACGCCTGTCAGTCGCGCGAGCGCACGGTTTCATTACAACGTAAGGCGCGCGCCGCATCGGCGACAAAGCCGCAGCCGCAATACGCGGCGCAACTTTCCAAGGAGAAACACAGATGAGCAACCGCATCACGAACGTTGCGCTGGCCGGAGCGCTCGCGAGCGCAGTCCTCGCCGCCGCCAGCGCGCAAGCGCAACCCGCACCCACACCGAGCTTCAAGGCCGAGAAGTGCTACGGCATCGCGAAGGTGGGCAAGAACGACTGTCAGACCTCAAACAGCGCGTGCGCTGGGACGTCGAAGAAGGACAACCAGGGCGACGCCTGGATCTACGTGCCCGCCGGGACCTGCGACCGCATCGTCGGCGCAAGCCTGAAGCGCAAGTAGAGATGTCCGCGCGCGCCGCAGCCCGCATTCCAGCCCGCTCCGGGATCGGGCTGCGTGCCGCGCATTACCGCGATCTCCTCGAGTCACGCCCGGCCGTCGGCTGGCTCGAGGTGCACAGCGAGAACTACTTTGGCAAGGGCGGGGCCCCGCTTCACTATCTCGAGCTCGCCCGCGCGCACTATCCGATCAGCCTGCACGGCGTCGGCATGTCGCTCGGCTCGACCGACGCGCTCGACTATCGCCACCTCGCCAGGCTGAGGGCGCTCATCGAGCGCTTCGAGCCGGGGCTGGTTTCGGACCACCTGTCGTGGAGCTCGGTGGGCGGCCGCCATTTCAACGACCTGCTGCCGCTACCCTATACCGAGGAGGCGCTCGCGCATGTGAGCCGCCGCGTGCTCCAGGTCCAGGAGTACCTCGGCCGGCGGCTGCTGGTCGAGAACCCATCTACCTACCTGCAGCATGCCGAGTCATGCATCCCGGAATGGGAGTTCCTCGCCGAGCTCGCCCGGCGCACCGGCTGCGGCATCCTGCTCGACGTCAACAACGTCTACGTGAGCGCGCGCAACCATCGGCTGGATGCGCGCCGCTTCATCGACTCGCTGCCCGGGCGGCACGTCGCCGAGATCCACCTCGCCGGCTTTACTTCAAGCGATGAAGTGCTCATCGACACGCACAGCCGCCCGGTCGCCGCCGAGGTGTGGGCGCTCTTTACGCGCGCGATCGAGCGTTTCGGCCCGCGTCCCGCTCTGATCGAATGGGACGCCGATCTGCCGCCGCTCGCGCTGCTCGTGGCCGAGGCCGGGCACGCGCAGGCGCTGCTGGAGGGGCCACATGCCCTTGCTGCGTGAGGCGCAGCTCGCGTTCGCCGGCCGGGTGTTCGGCGCCGGACACTCCGTGTCGCCGCGCGAACAGATCTACCGCAACAACCTTTTCATCAGCCTCACCGGCGCGCTCGCCGACGTATATCCGGTCGTGCAGCGCCTGGTGGGGGAGAAATTCTTCGCTCAGCTCGCGCGCCGCTACATAAGGGCGTACCCGTCACGCTCCGGGAATCTTCACGATTTCGGAAGTGCTTTCGCCCGCTTCACGCTTGGGGTGGAAGATCTGAAAAGCCTTCCTTATCTGCCCGATGTCGCGGCGCTGGAATGGGCCTGCCACGAGGCTTTCCACGCAGCCGAGGCGGCACCGCTCGATTTTTCAAGACTGACCGATCCAGAAAACGCCAAAGCGCCTCTGCATCCCGCGGCCAGGCTCGTCGCATCGCGCTACCCGATCCTCGCCATCTGGGAAGCGAACCACGCCGAGGAGCCGGGCCTCGTCGACCTCGACGCCGGCGCCGACTGGCTGGTCGTGCTGCGCCGAGAGCTGCGAGTCGAAATTCTGAGAGCGACACCCGGCGAATTCGCGCTCCTCGCCGCGCTACGCGACGGCGTCGCGCTCGGCGAAGCGTGCGAGGCGGCACTCGCCGCCGAGCCGTCGCTCGACCTTTCCGCGGCCATGGGCCGCTTCGTCACGCACGGTCTACTAACCCAAGGAGCCACGCCATGAAAGTCCTCCCCGCTGCCACCGCCCTCGTCGACCTGGTCGTCCGCCTCTGGGTCGCCGCAGTCTTCTTCAGGTCGGGCCTCGTCAAGATCCAGAGCTGGGACACCACAATCCTGCTCTTCACCAACGAGTACCACGTGCCGCTGCTCTCGCCGTATCTTGCCGCGGTGCTCGGCACGGCGGCCGAGCTCACGCTGCCGGTGTTCCTCGCGATCGGCCTCGGCACACGGCTTGCCGCGGCAGCGCTCTTCGTGTTCAACATCGTGGCGGTGATTTCGTATCCCGAGCTCGAAGGCGCTGGCCTCGACCAGCACTACGTGTGGGCAATCCTGCTCGCCGTGACCATTGTGCATGGGCCGGGACTCGCTTCTCTCGACCGGCTGCTCAACCGCTTCTTCCGGATGAATCTTGCTCGGAGCTCCGCGTAAAGCGCAGATGCGTGACGTCCGTGGGGAAGAACATTCCCCACGTCCACTCGACCAAGATGCGAAGCTTGCGGCCCAGGGTGGGCATGCGCGACAGGTAGTACGCGCGCCAGACCAGCCAGGCCGCAAGCCCGCTCAAGGGGACGCCGAGCACTTCGGCGACGCCCTTGAGATGGCCGACCGAGGCCATCATGCCGCGCGAGCGGTAGTTGAATGGGACGGTCTTGCGGTTTGATATCCGTGAAACGATATTGACGGCAAGCTGCTTCGCCTCCTGCACGGCGAACTGAGCCGTCGGTGGGGCGAAACCAACGTTGTTCGGAACGAGCGCGCAGTCGCCGAGCGCCCAGAGCCCTTCGTGCCCCGGAACGGAAAGATCCGGCGCGACTGCGATCCTGCCGAGCTCCTTCGGCACCTCGAGGTGCTCCACGAGCGCGTTAGGGCACGTGCCGATCGTGCAGATCACCGTGCCGCCCGAAACAGGCGAACCGTCCGAAAGTCGAACGCCTTGCCCGGTGACCTCGGCAACGCGGGCGCCAAGCCGAACTTCCACGCTACGCGCTTCTAGAGATCTCATTGCTGAGAGGCCAAGCCGCGGCGGCAGCTCGGGCAGCAGCCGGTCGATGTCCTGCAGCAGCGTGATGCCCAGCTCGCCGGGCACGATGCGCGGGTAGTAGCGCTTGATGGAGGCGAGACAGTCGGCAAGGCTGCCGGCCACCTCGACGCCGGAGAAACCGCCGCCCACGACGATGAACCGCCCCAGGCGGCGGCGAACAACGGGGTCAGCCTCGAGCTCGATGCGCGCCGCCCGGCGCAGCACCACGTTCCTTATATGAAGCGCGTCGCCGATCGTCTTTAGCGGCAGCGCGTGCTCCGCCATGCCGGGCACCAGGTCAAGTCGCGCCCGGCTGCCGAAGGCGAGGACGAGGTGGTCGTAGGGCAGGGTGCGCGAGCCGGCCAGCGTGTCGCATTCAAGGGTCTTCTGATTCAAATCGACCCTTGCGACTTTTCCCATCACGAACCGCGTAGTCGGAGCGAGCATCGGGCGGATCGGCGCGACCGCGTGCTCGGGGAAGATCGCGGAGCCGACCGCCTCGGGAAGCATCGGGTTGAAGGTGGTGTAGCTCTCTTCCGAGATCAAGGTGAGCGGGAGCGTGCGCTGCAGCTCGCGCGCAAGCGTGGTGCCGGCGAAGCCGCCGCCCACGATGAGGATCGATGGGGCCATGGGCGCCTTGGTCGCGCCGGCGCGGCGAAGCCTTACGTGTAAAGAAATCTGCCGATCCCCGACTGACGCTGCGTCAATGAGGGGACATTCCATGTTCAAAGGCAAGACCGCACTCGTCACCGGCTCCACTTCAGGCATTGGCCTTGGCATCGCCACGCGTTTCGCCGCTGGCGGGGCGAACGTCGTTCTGAACGGTCTCGGCGACGCCAGAGATATCGAGCAGCTTCGCAAGGAGCTTTCCGAGAAAAACCGCGTTTCTGTCGTCTACGACGCAGCGGACATGTCGAAACCGGACGCGATCGCCGCAATGATGAAGGCCGCGATCGCCGAATTCGGCGCGATCGACATCGTCGTCAACAACGCGGGCATCCAGCACGTTGCGCCGGTGGATGACTTCCCGGTCGCAAGGTGGGACGCGATCCTCGCCATCAATCTGTCGGCCGCGTTCCACACCGTGCGCGCCGCGCTGCCCGCGATGAAGAAGAGGGGCTGGGGCCGCATCGTCAACATCGCCTCGGCGCACGCGCTCGTCGCGAGCCCGTTCAAGTCGGCCTACGTCGCCGCCAAGCACGGCATCGCGGGGTTCACCAAGACCGTGGCGCTCGAAGTCGCGGAGCAGGGCATCACCGTCAACGCGGTGTGCCCCGGCTACGTGCTCACGCCGCTCGTGGAGAAGCAGATCCCGGACACCGCGAAAGCGCGCGGCATCAGCAAGGAAGCGGTCATCCGCGACGTGCTGCTCGCCGCGCAGCCGACCAAGAAGTTCGTAACCGTGGAGGAGGTCGCGGCGCTGACCGCCTTCCTCTGCTCGAACGAAGCCGCCTCGATCACCGGCGCAGTGCTGCCGATTGAGGGCGGTTGGACTGCCCACTAACCCCTTAGGGAGACACCTATGAAAGCGATCTACATTGCAACAGCCGTGGCCGCGGCGTTCTCGGTTTCGGCCAACGCCGGCGAGTGCCCGGCGGACAAACGCGTCGCCGACGGCAACGGCCAGAAGATGGTGAGTTACGGCCCGAAGGGCGTCAGCGACAAGGTGCGCGCCACCATCGACCTCGCCAAGGAGCCGGTCGCGGTGCAGGGCCGCACCTTCCGCCTGCGCGAGCTCGACGTCCAGCCCGGCGGCATCGTGCCCTGGCACAGCCACAATGAGCGCCCGGCGCTGATCTACATCGTTTCTGGGGAGATTATCGAGTACGCGAGCAACTGCCTGGTGCCGATCGTGCACAAGGCGGGCGACGTCGCCCCCGAGGCGAACGGCACCTCGCACTGGTGGCAGAACACCGGCAAAGTGCCCTCGAAGCTGATCTCGGTCGACATCTTCCCGGTGGCCGATAAGGTCAACGAGAAGATGATGTAAATGGCAAAGGCGCTCGCGCGCTCGCTCGTGATCGGGTCGACGGCGTTCCTCACGCTCGTCGACCTGTTCGCGACCCAGGCCATCCTGCCCTCGCTCGCCGCGGCCTACGACGTAGGCCCGGCGGCGATGGGGCTCGCGGTGAACGCCGCGACCCTCGGCATGGCGCTCGGCAGCCTCGGTGTGGCGTTCTTCAGCCGCCGCGTCGAGCGCCGGCTGGGCGTGATGCTGAGCCTCGCCGCGCTCTCGATTCCGACCGCCTTGCTCGCGGTGGCGCCGGACCTCGCGGTGTTCTCGGCGCTGAGGATCCTGCAAGGCATATTCATGGCGAGCGCTTTCGCGCTGACGCTGTCGTACCTCGCCGAGCAATGCAGCGCTGCCGAGACCGCCGGCGCGTTCGCCGCCTACATCACCGGCAACGTGGCGAGCAACCTGGTGGGCCGGCTGATGGCGGCCGCCGCCGTGGATCACCTCGGTCTCGCCGGCAATTTCTACCTCTTTTCGGCTCTGAACTTGGCGGGCGCCGCTCTCGTATGGGCGAGCCTCGCGCGCACCGCGCCCGCGCCGATGCCGGGCGAAATCTCCTGGAGGCAGCATTTCGCCAACCCGCGCCTGCGCGCCGCGTTCGCGGTCGGCTTCCTGATTCTGTTCGCCTTCATCGGCACGTTCAGCTACGTGAACTTCGTGCTGGTGAGCGAGCCGCTCGCGCTCGGCATGATGGCGCTCGGCTTCGTCTACTTCGTCTTCCTGCCCTCGATCTTCACCACGCCGCTCGCCGGCCGCGCGGTGGCGCGCTTCGGCGTGCAGCCTACGATGTGGGTAGCTCTCGGCGTTGCCGGCGCCGGTTTGCCGCTTCTTCTTGCCGAAAGCCTTGTTTTCGTAATTGCCGGGCTCGCCCTGGTCGGCGTAGGCACGTTCTTCGCGCAAGCCACCGCCACCGGGTTCGTCGGCCGCGCCGCGATCGGCGACCGCGGCTCGGCGAGCGGGCTGTATCTCGCGAGCTATTTCCTCGGCGGACTCGCCGGGGCGGCGGTGCTCGGACAACTTTTCGACCGCATCGGCTGGGGCGCGTGCGTCACCGGCATCGGCGTCGCTCTCGCGGCGGCGGCATGGCTGGCAGTGCGTCTGCAGATGCCGGCGCCGGCGCTCGAGCCGGCGCACGCTTCTTAGGACGCGCTATGCCGGTCCGCGAACTCGTCGAGCTTTCCGGAACCGCGGTCGAGCTGGCGGGCGTCGCGCTGATCGTCGCCATCCGCACATTCCTCAGCTGGAGCCTCGCGCTCGAGCTGGAAGGACGCTGGCCGTTGCAGCGGCCGGCGCAGGCTTCCCACCACCCATGACCCACCAAAGGAGATCCACCATGCTTCGCTTTGCCAAGTCGCTCGTCGCAACGATCGCCCTTGCCGTGCCGCTCGCCTCGCCGGCGCTTGCCGCCGACGACGGCGTGATTCGAGTGAAGAGCGCCTACCCCATGAAGGAGACGATCCACCGCATCAAAGCCGACATCGCAAAGAAGGGAATCACCTATTTCCAGGACATCGACCAGTCCAGGCTAGCCGCGGCAGCGGGCATCAAGCTGCGCCCATCGACGCTGCTCATCTTCGGCAATCCGGGGCTGGGCTCGCACTTCATCACCGCCAAGGCCGAGGCCGGGCTCGACTGGCCGGTGCGGCTGCTCGTGACCCAGGACGAGGCGGGCCAGGTGTGGGCGGTCTACACGGACTTCAAATGGATCGCCGCGCGCCACGGCATTCGCGACCGCGACGAGCAGTTCGCGACCGCGACCGGGGTGATCGCTTCGATTACCTCCTCGATCAGGGCACAATAGACGCAACCTCAAAGGGAGGAACGCCGTGAATGCTCCCCATCCTGCCCGCATCGGCCCGCGCGCCAAGGGCCAGATCGTGCTCGTGCTCCAGGGCGGAGGCGCGCTTGGGGCCTACCAGGCGGGCGTGTACGAGGCGCTCTGCGGCGCCGGCATCGAGCCCGACTGGGTGATCGGCACTTCGATCGGTGCCCTCAACGCGGCGCTGATCGCCGGCAACGCGCCGGAGAACCGCCTGCCCCGGCTGCGCGAGTTCTGGAAGCGCGTCGAGCAGGATTCGCCGCTCGCGAGCCTCATCACCTTCGCCAGCGGCATTCGTGCATTCTTCGTGCCACGGCCGCTGCGCTGGGGCGGCGTGCACGCGCGCGTCGGGCTCGACGAGGCGTCCTACTACAACACCGCGCCGCTACGAGAAACGCTGTCCCAGCTTGTTGACCTTGAAATGCTGGGAAAACAGATGCGTCTCACCGTGGGAGCGGTCAACGTGCGAAACAGCCGCATGCGCTACTTCGACAGCCGCGACGAGCGCGTGGGCCTCGAGCATGTCATGGCCTCGGGCGCGCTGCCACCCGCGTTTCCCGCGATCCGCATCGACGGCGAGCCCTATTGGGACGGCGGCGTGTACTCGAATACGCCGATCGAGGCCGTGCTCGACGATAAGCCGCGGCGGGACTCGGTGATCTTCGGCGTGAACGTGTGGCAGCCCACCGGACCCGAGCCGCAGTCGATCTGGGAGGTGATGGGGCGGCAGAAGGACATCCAGTACGCGAGCCGCGCGGACAGCCACATCGCGCGCCAGAAGCAGATCCACCGGCTGCGGCACGTGATCCGCGAGCTCGCGGCCAGGCTTCCCGAAAAAGACCGACGCAGTCCCGAAGTCCGCGACCTGAGCTCTTGGGGCTGCGGCACGACCATGCATGTCGTGCGGCTCCTCGCGCCGACGCTCGACAGCGAGGACTATTTCAAGGACATCGACTTCTCGCCCGCCGGCATCCGGGCGCGCTGGAACGCCGGGATGCGCGATACGCGACAGATGATCGAGCGCGCGCCGTGGGAAGCCGAGGTGGACGCGATGGAAGGCGTCGTGGTGCACGAGCTCTCGGCCCGCACCCACATGCAGGTGGAGGAGACTAAGGTTATCTAGGCTGTCGGTTATCTAGGCTCGTCGAACAGCCGGCGCAGCGCGCGGCGCAGTTGCTGGAATTGCTCCGCCGCCGCACGGCACCCCCGGCAGATGGCGAGGTGCGCGGTGAGCGCCGCGCGCTCCGTCTGCGACAGCTCCCGGTCCTCGGCCCGAGACATCAGCCGGCTTGCTTCCTTGCAGGAAAGGTTCATTTGCGGAACCAGTTCTTCTCCAGGCACTCGCGCAGCAGCATGCGTGCACGATAAAGGAGCACCCAGCAGTTCGTCGACGTGAGGCTGAGTTCCTTGCAGATCTCGGCCGTCTCCAGGCCGAGGTGCTCGCGCAGCATGAACACCTGTGCCGTGCGCGCCGGCAGCCCGGCGAGACAGGTCTCGAGCGCGGCCAGGAACTGCTTCTGGTGGAGCGCGCCGTCCGGATCGTCCCAAGGCTGGGGCCGATCGGCCCAGTGCCCGGTCTCATTGAAGAGCGCGTCCAGGTCGGCCAGGTCCTCCTCCGGACCCTCGACCGGCCGCTCGCGGCTCTGCCGGCGGATAGCATCGACAATCTTGTGCTTCAGGATACCGGTGAGCCAGGTGCGAAGGTTGGAGCGCCCCTCGAAGCTCGCCGGCGCGGACAACGCGGCGAGCAGCGCCTCCTGCACGCAATCCTCGGCAGCCTCCCAGTTGCGCAGCTCCATTGAGGCGTAGCGCAACAGATAGGGGCGCAAGGCCTCGACTTGCGCGCGGAACTCGGCGTTCACGCGCCGCCCTCGAGCCAGAACGCGGTGCGCCGTGCGACGCGGTCGAGGAGCTCGAGGTCACGCGACGAAAACGCGCCCGGCGCAGCGCGATGCGTGCTGATCATCCCGAACAGCTGCCCGTTCTGGCCGAAAAGCGGCGTTGATTGCACTGCCCGCACGCGGGCCCGCGCCATCACCTCCTCGGCTGCGGTGCCGATGAAGATCGGATCCGACGCCACGTCCGGCACCACGACGCGCCGGCCTGCGGCAACCGCCGCGCCGCACGCCGCTGGCCTGCGGTGGTCCACGACGGCGAAGAAATCGAGGAAAGGCTGCTCGAAGCCGTGCTGCGCCACGATGCACAGACCTTCGGCGTACGCGAGCTGCACGTTTCCCATGTCCGCGCGGGTCGCGCCAATCGCGGCATCGAGCGCGGATTCGACCATCGTCCGTAGCTCGCGCGGCTCGAATTTCCTCTCGAGGAAAGCGAGCACCGGGGTGGAGTTTGTGGCTGGGGGCGCGCGCTCGGGGACGGCGCTGATGATGTCGACCGCCCTGAGGAACACGTTGATCGGCGGTGTCTCTACTCCCGCTAGCCAGGCGTCGAGTTTGCGCATCGATACCCGGAGCTGCCCGCGCAATAGGTTCTTGTCGCCGAGGATGTCGGCCGCGCGGCTCAGTGCTCGGCCGTAAACGGGATCTACCATGCTGCCATTCTAGGTCTCGTAGTGGAAATTGCTACCTTGCTGACTGCTCGAGCGCTGCTTTCGCTCCCTCCGAATCACCGCGTGCCCGGCGAGACTCGGCGATCAACCGCCAGTTTTCCGCGCGCAGAGCGCGGTCGTCGCCGGCCCAGGAGTTCGAGCGCGCGGCAACGTTTTCGGCCTGCGCATACTGCTCCTGTTTCAGGCGCACGCGCGCGAGCTCGTGCCACAGGCGCGCGTTGCGTGGCTCAATGCGAAGCGCGCGCTCGATAGACGCCGCGGCGCCGGCGAGGTTGCCCGACGCGGCATCGGCGCGCGCCGTCTCCATGAGGCCCGCGACCGCGATGTTTTCCTTGGCAGGCGGCGGCGCCGGAGCGACCGGCGGCGGCTGTTCGGGACGCGTCTCGGGCGGGGCGGGTGGAGTTGCGCAGCCCCCAAGCAAGACGAGAATCAATAAGAGCTTTCTCATCGTCGGAACAGCCGCTCGAGCCAGCTCTTCGCCTTTTGCACCGTTTGCTCTACGGCCTCGACCGCGGCATCCATGTTGCCGGAGCAGGGCGCGCGCTCCTGCGGCGCGGAGCCCTGCATGAAAGGCACCTCGGTGGCACCGGGGCAGCTCGTGCCGCCGCGCAAGCCGGTCTGCGGGTCGATCAAGACGAGCTCGATGCCCTCGGGCTTCGCGAGCGCGAGCGGCTCGGGCGCGAGCGCCGCCATCATGTCGCCCCAGATCGGCAGCGCAGCGCTTGCGCCGGCGAGCTTCGCGGCGCGGTTGTCGTCGTACCCGACCCAAACGATGGCAAGCCGGTCGCCGGTGAAGCCGGCGAACCACGCGTCGCGCTGCTCGTCCGTGGTGCCCGTCTTGCCCGCGACCGCGATGTCGGGCGGCAGGAACTTGCTCAGGCTCTGCGCCGTTCCTTCGCGCACTACGTCCTGCATGGCTGCGGCGAGGAGGTAGATCGGCTCGGGTGCGAACACCTGCTCGACCGCAAGCGGGTAACGCGTGAGCGGACGTCCTTCCTGCGTCGTGACCTCCCGGATCGCGCGCAGCGGGGAGCGGAACCCGCCGCTTGCGATCGTCTGGTACATCTGCGCGACCTCGAGCGGACTCAGTTCTATTGCGCCCAGAAGGGTCGAAGCGAAGGGCCGCATCGGCCGGTCCACGCCGAGCCGCCTTACCGTGTCCAGCACGCGCTCGATCCCGATCTCGGTGCCCAGGCGAGCGGCCGCGGCGTTGTAGGACTGCGCGAGCGCGGTGCGCAGCGGCACGAGGCCGTGGAACTTCTTGTCGTAGTTCGCCGGTTGCCAGTCGGGGGCGCCTCGGCTCTTCCACACGAACGGCCCGTCGTCTATAGGGGTGATCAACGTGTAACGAGCAGAATCGGCGAGCGCCGTGAGATAGATGGCGGGCTTGAGCAGCGAGCCGACCGGGCGCGAGGCGTCAAGAGCCCGGTTGTAGCCGCGGTACCGCGGATCGCGGCCGCCGACCAAGGCGTGGAGCTCGCCGCTCTGAGGATCGCTGACCACGACAGCGCCCTCGAGTCCAGGCTCGCGCCCGAAGCGCCGCTCTTTGTCGAACTGCGCGAGGCGCTTGGTCAGCGCAGCTTCGGCCGCTTCCTGCACTCGCGGATCGAGCGTAGTGAAAATCCGCAGCCCCTCCGTGCGCAGATCGGCCTCGTCGTAGTCGCGGCGCAGCTGCCGGTGCACGAGCTGCAGAAAGGCCGGATACGGCGTTGTCCCCATGCCGGCTTTCTTGCTCACGTTGAGCGGGCTCGCGCGCGCCTGCGCGTACTCCTCGGCGGTGATGCCTTTCTCGTCTCGTACCTCGCGCAGCACGAAGTTGCGCCGCTCGAGCGCGCGCTGGGCGTGGCGGTGCGGGTCGTAGTGCGCCGGCCCGCGGATCATGCCGACAAGGAGCGCCGACTCGGCGGGGTTCAGGTGCTGCACCTCCTTGCCGAAGTAGAACTGCGCGGCGAGCCCGACGCCGTGGATGGCGCGGTCGCGGTCCTGCCCGAAGTAGATCTCGTTCAGGTAGGTCTCGAGGATCTCGTCCTTGCCGTAGTGCAGCTCGAGCAGCACCGCCATGACGAGCTCGGTGAGCTTGCGCTCGATGGTGCGCTCCGGCGTGAGGAAGAAGTTCTTGACGAGTTGCTGGGTGATCGTGCTGCCGCCCTGCACCCGGCCGGTGAATAGGCTGCGCGCCGCGCGCGCGAGCCCGCGCACGTCGAACCCGGCGTGCGCGTAGAACTGGCGGTCCTCCACGGCGATCAGCGTCTGGAGGAAATGCTTCGGCACGTCGGCGAGGCGCACGAGCACGCGGTCCTCGTTGCCGGCGGGGTAGATGCCGCCGATCGGCAGCGGCTCGAGCCGCACCAGTGGGAGCTCGGCGCCGCCCGCATCGCGCAGCGCGGCGACTTTGCCGCCGTCGAAAATCACGTTCACCCGCTTCGCCGGCTGGCGCCCGTCCCAGAATACGAAAGGTCGCAGGGCGACTTCCAACGAATCGCCGGTTTTGGCAAACCATCCGGATTCGCCTTCCGGCGGTGCTTCGCGATAGCCCAATTGGCGCAGCTCGTCGACCACGTCAGCTTGCGTGACGCGAAGTCCCGCGTGCAGCTCGAGCGGGCGCGCATAGATGCGTGCCGGCAGCGCGAAGCGCCGGCCCTCGAATTCGCTGCGCACGCGGATATCGAGATAGAGCGTGAAGCCCGCCGCCAGGAGAACGAGCGCGAGCGCTGCGTAGCGGGCGATCTTCCAGAGTTTTGCGCGCCGAGCCATTGCCGGATTCTACTTACGCTAGGACCGTAAAGATTCGGGCAAAATTCCGGCAAAGTGGCGGCGAACCGGGAACTCGAGCTCGAGCGCGAGGTCGGCCGGGGCGAAAAAGGCCTCGCTGTCAGGCGCGTGCAAGAGTGGCTGAACCTGCGCGGCTACGGCTTGTCGATCGACGGCGACTTTGGTCGGGTCACCGAGGACGCGGTCATGCGCTTCCAGCGCGCGCACCGACTGCGCTCGACCGGCAGCGTGGGCGCGCGCACGTTCGCGAGCCTGGCCTCGCCGATGGCGAGCGTGCTGCGCAGGCAAAAGCGTAGGCCGCCACACCTTGCAGCCGCGGTCCTCGCGTGCGCCGGCGCGCACCTCGCACAGCATCCGCGCGAGGTGGGCGGACCGAACCGCGGTCCATGGGTTCGTCTCTATATGAACGGCGTGGAGGGGCAGCCCTGGTGCGCAGGCTTCGTGAGCTTCGTCCTCGCGCAGGGCGCAGCCGCGGCGCGCGTGCCGATGCCGATCGCGGGCTCGGTTTCCTGCGATGAGCTTGCCGCGCAGGCGAGGGCGAAGAACATTCTTGTCGCGGAAGATCGCCGCGACGGGCTGTGCGCGGGCGCAATCTTCCTCGTTCGCAGGACGCCGACCGACTGGACGCACACCGGCTTCGTCGCCGAGGCGCGGCCGGACCTGTTTACCACCATCGAGGGAAACACCAACGACGACGGCGAGCGTGAAGGCTACGAGGTCTGCAGGCTGAGCCGGGGCTACAAGAACAAGGACTTCATTCTCATCTGACTAGCTTGCCAGCCCTGCCGGTCTGCCGCTCCATCTCGGCATTGATCTCGGCGCCGATCAAGATCGCGTAGGAGGAAAGCAGGAACCACATCAGCAGGATGACCACCGCGCCTGCGGCGCCGTAGGTCTCGTTGTAGTTGCCGAAGCGTGTGACGTAGAGGGAGAACAGCGCCGAGCCGAAGATCCATAGCGCGACCGCGATCGTGGCGCCCCAGCTCACCCAGCGCCAGCGCGGCTGCGCGCGGCTCGGCCCGTAGCGGTAGAGGACGGCAAAGGCGACGATCGCGAGCATCGCCAGGACCGGCCAGCGCACGAGCGAGACCACCGTTTCGACGAGCCAGTCTAGCCCGATCAGGTTGAGGAACGCCGGGAGGCCGATTACCAGCGCGATCGCAAGAATCACAGCGACCACGCCGCCGAACGTGAGGAGGAGCGCGGTGCCGTAGAAGCGCATGATGCCGCGCCGCTCTTCTTCGTTGTAGGCCACGTTCAGCGCGTCCATCAGCGTGCGCACCGCGGACGACGCGCTCCAGAGGGCGAGCAGCAGGCCGCCGATGGCGCCCAGGCCGAGCGCGGTGCGGTCCGTGGAGGCGAGGTCGTGGAGCTGCCTCATCACGACCCGGGCCGCCTCCGGGGGCAGGATCACGCTGAGCGATGCGACATGCCGCTCGATCTGCGCGGGGTCGGCGAAGAGGCCATACATTGCCACCAGCGCGACCAGGCCCGGGAATATGGTGAGCAGGCCATAAAACGCCACCCCCGCCGCGATGATCGAAAGCCGGTCGCGCCTGATTTGCTCCTTCACGCGCCGCGCGATGTCGAGCCAGCCGCGCGAGGGGATCTCGCGCGGCATGCTCGCTTCGCGGCCGCGCGCGTCGGCCGCGGCCGCCACTACCAGGCGCCCTTCTTGTCCGGCCCGGCGGCCGTCGGTCCCGGATGCTGGCTTTGGATTTGCGTCTGGGGCTGCGCCTGCGGTTGCGCCGCAGGTTCTTCAGCGAACTGCTTGACTGCCTGTTGTGCCTTGTCGAGTTGCTGCGAGGCGAGGTCTTTGGCTTTCTCGGCCAGCCCCCGGCTCGCCTCGCCCATGAGCCTTTCTTCCTGCCGCGTCCTTGGCGCTGCCGCGCCAAGCACCGCACCGATAGCGAGGCCGATCGCTCCCAGCGCGAGCGGCTGCTCGTGCACCAAGTAATCCATGCCGCCGCGTGCGCGCTGCCACTGCTCGCGCGCCGTGTCGGTGACCTGCGCTGCCCGGTCGCGCATTGAGCTCATGCTCTCCGAAGCGCTCTGCATGGCTCCGCTCGCTTTATCTCGCATCGAGGTCATGCTTTCGTGCAGACGCGAGCTGGACATGGACGAGCCGTAATTCTGCGCTGGCTGCCGCCCGAGGGCCATCAGCCAGGCGAGGCCGATGCCGACGAGCGCCACCGGCAGCGGATTCTGCTTCGCTGCGCCGCCCAGGTTGTGCACGAACTCGTTGGCGCCGCTGTGGCGCAGGTAATCGAGCCCCTGGTCCACAAGCTGCCCCGGAGTGAGGCGATGCTCGATCGCGACCAGCGTCTTTTCCAGCTCGTCGCGGGTGCGATAGATCTCGGTCAGGATCTGCTCCGGCCGCCTTCCGCCGTTGTCCTTCATTTCACATGCTCCTTTGCAAGTCTTGCATCAGCCTGGAGGGATTCCATGGTGCGCTGCGGCGCCAGGTTTTCCGCCGTCAGCTGCTTGCGCCCGCGCGCAAGCACGATATAGCCGACGATCATCACGATCAGACCGACGATGAGGGGCGCGAGCCACATCGCGTGCTCGGTCGGCAGGAGCATCTCGAGCGCGCCCACCGCGGCAAAGAGAAGCACGAGGAAACCCGCGAAGAGAATCGCGCCGCCCGCGGCGATCTCGCCCGCGCCGGTCGTGACCTGCGAGACCTTCTCGGAGATCTCGGCCTTGGCGAGCTCGGCCTCCTGGTGCACCAGGGTCTGCGTCTCGCGCCACAGGTCCGAAAAAAGGCCGATCAGGGAGCGGCCCCGGGTGTGGTCCTGCTCGGGAATGTTTTGCTGTGGAATGGATGCCATGGTCTCACTCAGAATGGGTTTTGGACGGATGGGAGGTCGCTCTTGCGGTCCTGCGAGTCGGCGCTCGCCTTCAGGAATCGCGTTGCAAGAAACCCCGCCGCGGCGGCGGCGAAGAAGAACGCCACCGGCTGGCTGCGCGCGAAGGACTGCACCTGGCGAACCATGCCGTCGAGATCGTTGCTGCGCAGCGTGGTCGATACGCGCTCGAGGCCGTCCGCGGCCCATTCCACGATGCGTGTGGTGGACGCGTCGCCGTCGTCGGATTCGTGCGCGGCTTTGCGCAGCGCGCCCGCCAGGTTGCCGAGGCTGCTTGCCGCGGCTTCCTTCTGCTCGGTCACGGAGGACTTGACCGCTTCGGTCGCGTTCTGTACGTGCTCACGTGGTGTTGCCATAACTTGCTCCTTGGCTGGGGATTTGGCCGGGAGATGCAAGTGCCGCGCCCGATGCGGCACAATCGGAGGGCAAATGCTGAAGCTTCACGGGATCGACCACGTCGTGCTGCGCGTCAAGGACATCGGTATCATGCGACGCTTTTACTGCGACATCCTCGGCGCGACCCACGTCGCCTACCGGCCGGAGTTCGGCATGTCGCACCTGCGCGTCGGAGCCGCGATGATCGACCTGGTGGAAGTTGCGGGGCCGCTCGGCAAGGCGGGCGGGGCGGGTGCCGGCAGGGAAGGCCGCAACATGGATCACCTCTGCCTGCGGGTCGAGCCGTTCGACGAGCAGGAAATTCTTTCCTACCTACGCAAGCATGGCGTCCCGGTCGGCGACGTCAAGAACCGCTTCGGCGCCGAAGGCAACGGCGTCTCGATCTACGTGACCGACCCGGAAGGTAATACCGTCGAGCTCAAGGGCCCTTCGGACGGGCGCGAGGTGCCCTAGCGCATACCGAATTCGGGGTCAGGGTGCGAATATGTAAAACGAGTTTCGACCCTGACCCCGAATTCGGGTTGGAGTTAGCGTTCCGGTCTGGCGCGAATGAGCCAGACGCGGCTCGCTTCGTTCTCCTGGAAGCTGCTGTTGACGATTGCGACCGTGCCGTCGGCGCTGACTGCGAGCTTGCGCATCAAGAGGCCCTGCAGGCTGCCGTTGCGGCCTGCGCCGGCGCTGTCGGGGACGTCGATGCTTTTGAAGGTACTGCCCCGGTCGGCCGAGACCGCGAGGGCTAGTCCGTTCGCCAGGTAAGGCTCGCGGAAGCGCTCCCAGAGTACGTAGACATTGCCTTTCGCATCGAGGCTGAGCGCAGGAAAGCCGGAGCTGCCGTCGGATATGTCGCGCGGCGGCGCGAAGCTCGACCCGCCGTCGGAGGAACGCGCATAGCGCACGCGCCGGCCTTCGCCATAGACGAGGTGCAGGACGCCCTCGCCGTCGACCGCGATCTTCGGCGCGTCGGAATACGCTCTGGTCTTCTCGACGATGACCGGGGCAGCGAAGCTCGCGGCGGCGTCGGTCGACTTCGCCACCCGGATGTCCGCGCGCGGGTCGTCGCCTACGGTCCAGGCGAGGTAGGCGGTCGTGCCGTGCACCGCAAGCGAGGGTGCGCGCGCAGGCTTGTCGGTCTTGACGGAAAGCTTTTCCGAGAAGCTGCGCCCGCCGTCGTTGGATCGCCGAAGCCACAGGCGTCCCTCGTATTCCGTCCAGGCTGTATACACCGTGCCGTCTGCGCCCACCACGAGGTCCAGGCTGCCGTTGTGCCAGCGGTCCTTGTCGATCCTGCCTTTGCCATCGCCGGCGATCGAGCTGGATAGGTTAATGGGCTGCGAGAAGGTCTTGCCGGCGTCCTCGGAGCGCGCGAACAGGATGTCGCCGCCATGCGAACCGCCGGAGAAGATGATCTCCTGCCAGAGCACGAAGATCGTTCCCTTGGCGTCGGTCGCGATGCGCGGCAGCCAGGAAAACGTTTCCGGGCTGCGAGACACGTTGACGGATTTTCCATCCTTCCAGAAGTGGACGTCCTTGCGCGCCTGGTCAACCCACGCGACCAGCACGCCGCCGCGTGCGTCGATCGCCACCGAGGGATCGTCGACGTAGTCGTAGCGCGATTCGTTCATCCGCCACGGCCCGCGTAGGCCGCGGCCGGCGGCGATTTCCGTGCTGCCGTGCCATACGAGCGTGGCAAGGAGTAGCGATGCGGGTTCCATGCTAGGTTGGCGACTGTGGCAGTCCGACACCTGATTGTGATCGTAGTTCTGCAGCTCGCGGCCGGCGCGGCGAACGCTTGCCTATTCGCGACCAAGACGCCGCCGGCAGGCTGGTTCGAATGGTCGAGCGGCCTGTTCGCCGGCGACGTGACCGCGCTGGAGAAGGATGCGCAGAAGCCGCTCGACGTCATCATCGTGCGCGTGGTGGAGACGTTCAAGGGGCCGGAGACGGCGGGCACCGCGACCCTGACCGTGCGGCTGTCGAGCCGGTACTGGACCAACTGCAAGGTGGAGATGCCCTCGGTCGGAGCGCGCGTGCTCGTCGCGATGAACGCAAACAGCGACGCGATGCTGGTGCCGCTGTCGGCCTCCTTCAGCGAGGAGCTGAGAGCTTACAAGACCAGGCAGCGTCAGCCGCCGACGCCCAAATAGGTCGTGGTGACCTGCCGGGCGGCGCGCAGCGCGGCGGGCGTGCCTTCGAAGACCACGGTGCCGTGATCGATGACGTAGACGCGGTCGGCGAGGCGCAGCGCCATCTCGGCGTTCTGCTCGACGAGCAGCATGCTCACGCGCTCCTTCTTCAGCTCCTGGATGGTGTTCATCACCGCGTTGACCACGAGCGGCGCGAGTCCCTGGGAGGGCTCGTCGAGCAGCAAGAGCTCCGGGCCGGTGAGCAGCGCGCGCGCGATGGCGAGCATCTGCTGCTCGCCGCCGGAAAGCTCGCGTCCTTTGTGGGGCATCCTTTCCCTGAGGCCGGGGAAGCGCTCGAGAACCGTGTCGATCTGCCAGCGAGAGCCCCTGCGCTGCGCGATGGCGAGATTCTCCCTTGCCGTCAGAAAGCTGAAGATGTCGCGCGTCTCGGGGACGAGCGCGATGCCCAAGCGCGAAAGTTCATTCGGTTTCAGACCTGCAATGTTCCTGCCCTGGTAGCGGATCTCGCCGGCGCGCGGCGGGGTCAGGCCGCTGATCGAGCGCAGCGTGGTCGTCTTGCCGGCACCGTTGCGCCCCAGCAGCGCCACCACTTCGCCCTCGGCCACGCCGAGCGACAGGCCGTGCAGGATGTGGCCCAGGCCGTAAAAGGTGTCGATGCTTCTGACCTCGAGGATCACGCCGCCATGCCTCCGAGATAGGCGCGGCGCACCTCTGCATTGCGCTGGATCTCCTCCGGCGTGCCCTCGGCGATAAGCGAGCCGAAATGCATCACCGAGATTCGGTCCGAGACGCTCATGATGATATCGATCTTGTGCTCGATGAGCACGATGGTGTAGCGCCCTTTCAGCGAGCGCACCAGTGACACCATCCGGCGCGTCTCCTCGGGCGAGAGTCCGGCGGCGGGCTCGTCGAGCAGCAGCACGCGCGGCGCGGCGGCGAGCGCGATCGCGAGCTCGAGCTGGCGCTGCTCGCCGTGCGAGATCTCGCGCGCCGGCTGGTGGGACTTGGCCTCGAGGCCGACGTCCGCGAGCGCCTGGCGTGCGCGATCAGTGGCATCGGGGTAGGAGGAAGCCTTTCTGTAGGCGATCCCCTGCCATGACGGTCGGGTGGCGAACGCGGCGACCCAAACGTTGTCGAGGAGCGAGAACGCGGGAAACACGTTGGTGCGCTGGAAAGAGCGCGCGAGGCCGAGGTGCGCGACGCGGTGCGCCGGGGTGCCCGTGATAGCCTTCCCGTCAAGAAGAATTCTTCCCGAGCTCGGTGCGAAGGTTCCCGTGAGCAGGTTGAAGAGCGTGGTCTTGCCCGCGCCGTTCGGGCCAATGATCGAGTGCAGGCTACCCGCCTCGATCGCGAGGCTCACGTCCTTTACGGCCGCGAGCGCGCCGAAGGACTTGCTCAGGCTTTCTGTCTTGAGGATTGCCATCGGGATTGCCATCGCCAGAATCGCGACCACGCCTCGACCACGCCGCCGCGGAAGAACAGCACCACGATCACGAACGCCACGCCGAGGAGCAGCGGCCAGCGCTCCCACACAACGCTCATGGATTCCGACAGCCAGATGAAGACAAACGAGCCGATGACCGGCCCGTAGAGCGACCCCGAGCCGCCGATCAGCGTCGCGAACACCACGTTGCCGGAGGTGACGAAGCCGATTGCCTCGAGCGGTACGATACCGAAGAGCATGGCGTAGAGCACGCCGGCGAGGCCGGAAAAGGCCCCGGCGATGACGAACGCCGCCAGCTTGAAGCGCGGCACGTTGTAGCCCACCGCCGCGGCGCGCACCTCGTTTTCCCGGATCGCCTGCAGGATCTTGCCGAACGGCGATTCGACCACACGCCGCATCGCCCAGAGCGAGGCGAGGAAAAGGAGCGCGACGAAAATGTAGTAGTTCATCGGGTCCTTGAAGTCGATGCCGAGAAACGCCGGCCGGGGGACGCCGGGCATTCCGTCCTCGCCGCCGGTGACGCTGGTCCACTGGTAGGCGATGAAGAAGAAGAGCTGGTTCAGCGCGAAGGTGAGCATGATGAAGTACAGGCCCGAGCGCTGCACGCACAGGTAGCCGACGAGCAGGGCGGAGAGCGCGCCCACGCCGATCCCGATGCCGAGCGCGAGAAACACGTTGATGGCGTAGTGCTTGAGCAGCCAGCCCGCGACGTAGGCCGCCGAGCCGAAGAAGGTGGACTGACCGAACGAGAGCAGCCCGGTATAGCCGAGGAGCAGGTTGAGCCCCAGGCCGAAGATCGCGAACAGCCAGATCTCCGCCCCGATCACCGGGCGCACCACGAACGGAATCAGGACGATCGCGGCGAGCAACAGAACGATCGGCTGCTTCACCGGATGCCGAACAATCCCTGCGGACGCACTAGGAGCACCAGCGCCATCACCGCGAAGATCACGGCGGTGGACGCCTCGGTCCAGTACGCGGCCACCACCGCCTGCGCCACGCCGATCAGCAGCCCCGCCGCGATCGCGCCGAGCAGGTTGCCGAGGCCGCCGAGCGCCACCACGACGAAGGCGATGCCGAGCATGTCGACGCCCATGTTCGGATTGATGCCGCGGATCGGGGCGGTCAGCGCGCCCGCGATTCCTGCCAGGTAGGCGCCTAGAGCGAAAGCCGCAGTGAACAGCTTGTGGATGTCGATGCCGAGCAACGACACCATCTCCTTGTTCTCGATGCCCGCGCGCATGATCGCCCCGTAACGGGTCTTCTCCAGAAACAGCCACGTCGCGAGGACCAATAGCCCGGCGACGACCATGACGAACAGGCGATACTTCGGATAAAAGGTGAAGCCGAGATCGACGCCGCCGCGCAGGATCGACGGCGGCAGGTGGCTGAAGCCGACCGGCCCCCAGACGACGATGATGCCCTCGCTCAGGATCAGCGCTAGCCCGAAGGTGAAGAGCAGCTGGTAGTCGTGTCCCGCGGCGTAGAGCCTGCGCACGCCGGCATATTCAATAATCAAACCAATGATGGCTACTCCGATAGGCGCAATGAGCAGCGCCAGCCAGAAGTTGCCGATCAGGCCGGCCGTCGTGACCAGCAGGTAGGCGCCGACGGCGAACAGCGCGCCGTGGGCGAAGTTCGGGATGTTGAGGATCCCGGTAATCAGCGACAGGCCGAGCCCCATCAGGGCGTACAGCATCCCCGTCGCGATCCCGTTAAGGATCTGGCCGAGGAGTAAGTTCAAAACCTAGAACCTAGAAGCCGCCAAGATCCTTGCAGGCCGCGTACTCCGTGGGCAGCGGGGTGTCGCCGGTCGCGATGATATCGGCGAAGTCGAGCGGATTCGCCATCTTCGCCTTCGGCTTGCAGCGCATGAAAAAGTACGGCCGCAGCGTCTGGTGCGTCTTCGGATCGACGCGCATGCGGCCGACGAGATCCTGGACTTCGAGTCCCTCGAGCGCGCTGATCACGTCGCGCACCTCGACCGACTTCGCCTTGTCGAACGCGTGCAGCATCATGCGCGTCATGCCATAGGCGGCCGAGGGTGCGTAGCCCGGCGGGTTGCCGAACTTCGCGTTGTAGCTGGCGACGAACTTCTTCGCCACCGGTGTATCCGCGGTGTAATAGAAGTTCGAGCCCACCCAGATGTTCTCGCGGATTTCGGGCGTGAGCTGGACGAGCTCCTCGACTCCCGAGGACCAGGTCATGATCAGCGGCACCTTCGGCGTGAGGCCGAAGTTGAAGATCTCGCGCGCGCCGGAAACCGCATCGAGGCCGAAGTTGATCATCGCCACCGCGTCGGGCCGGTTCGCCGCCGCCTTCTGCACGTAGTTGGAGAACTCGCGCTCGCCGAGCGGATGACGGTCGGCGCCGACGAACTCGATGCCGTGGGTCTTGCCGACCTCCTTGATGTACTTCTCGACCGACCAGCCGAATGCATAGTCGGCGACGAGCAGGTGCCAGCGCCGCGCTTTCGGGTTCGCCTTCATGAAGTTGTCCACCACAGTCTTGGCCGCGGTGTACGGGCTTGCCGCCCACTGGAACGAGTAGCGATGGCAGCGCGCGCCGGAGATGTCCTCGGTGCCGCCGCTGAAGTAGTGGAACACCTTCTTGCGCTTCGCCACCTCGGACACCGCGAGCGCCACGCCCGACGACCATGGGCCGATGACGAACTTCGCGCCCTCGCCGTCGACCGCCTCCTCGACGCGCCGCGTCGCCGCGCCCGCCTGCGTCGCGGAGTCGCGCACGATGTACTTCACCGGGCGCCCCTGGATCTTCATGTCGCGCTCCTCGAGCGCCATGCGCATCCCGCGATCGAGAATCGGCCCGACGTCCGAGAACGCCCCTGTCTGCGGCCAGATGCCCAGGAGCACGACCTCTTTCGGCTGCGCCCGGATGATCGCCGGAAAGCCCAGGCCCGCGGCCGCGGCACCGATCTTCAGGATCTCTCTGCGTTTCATATGACCCTCCCTCGCGAAGAGGGGAGCCTACTCCAAAGTGTTCGTCGACGGTCGAAGTGTTCCGAATGGACGCAAGCTCCCGGGCGTGGCCAAGAACGGCTAAGGGCGCACCGAATTCGGGGTCAGGGTAACAATTAGGTCAACGAATTCGGACCTTGACCCCGAATTCAGACAACAACGTGTGAAGCAGCGCCGTCCGTGCTGATATTCGCGCCAGTGAGGTAGCGGCCGCGCTCGGAAGCCGCGAACACCACGATGTCCGCGATTTCCTCGGGCTCGGCGGGCCGGCCGATCGGCAGGCGCGCGATCATCTGCTTGTAGGCCTGCTCTTCCGAGACGTTCGCGCGCTTCGCTTCGGCCTTGAGGCCCTCGGCGACGCGCTCTGTACGAGTGATGCCCGGACTCACGCCGACCACGCGGACGCCTTTGGAGGCGTAGGCGAAGGCGAGGCCGGCGGTGGCCAGCAGCAGCGCGGCGTTTGCGGCGCCGCCCGCGAGATGAGTAGGCGAAGCCACCTTGCCACCGCTTCCGATGATGTTGATCACCGCTCCGTTGCCGCGCTTGCCCATGCGCTTGATGAGCGGGTCGATCACGTTGATGTAGGAGAAGTACTTGGCGTCCATGCCGGCGCGCCACGCCGCGGGGGTGAGGTCGTCGGCGTCGGTGCGCTTCGCCGCACCGGCCGAGTTGACCAGCACGTCGATCGGGCCGAACTCCTTTTCGACTCGCTCGACCATGGCCGCCGCGGCCGCGGCGTCGGTCAGGTCGGCGGCGATGGTATACGCAGTTTTAAGGTTGTCTCTTGCTTTTTCGAGATTATCTTCGGAGCGGGAAACGAGCGCCACCTTGGCGCCTTCGGCGATGAACGCTTTCGCGCAGGCGAGACCGATGCCCTTGCTGCCGCCGGTAATGAGGACTTTCTTGTCTTTCAATCCGAGGTCCATGCCGATTTCTACTCCGCGGTGATTTTTCGGGTTTTGATGAGCGCGCCGAAGCGCTGCACTTCGAAGCCGATGAACTTGCCGGCTTCTTCCGGGCTGGTAACGAAGGGGTCGAAGCCCTGCTGCGCGAACTTGTCGCGCACTTCCTTGGAGTTAAGCGTGGCACGCAGCGCTTCGTTG
>DATFEI010000121.1:0-3488 GCA_035251315.1 Burkholderiales bacterium
GTGGCGGCGAGCGAGACCACGTTCGCTCAGCCCACGGAGCCGATGGTGCGCGAGATCGCCGTGCCCGAGACCATCACCGTCGGCGAGCTCGCCCATCGCATGTCGGTCAAGGCGGCGGAAGTCATCAAGGCGCTGATGAAGCTCGGCACCATGGCGACCATCAACCAGGTCCTCGATCAGGAGACGGCGATGATCGTGGTCGAGGAGATGGGACACAAGGCGAAGGCGGCCAAGCTCGACGACCCCGAGGCTTATCTCGCCGAGAGTGAAGAGCATGCAGCTGCGGAGCTCACGCCGCGCCCGCCGGTCGTTACGGTCATGGGTCACGTCGACCACGGCAAGACCTCGCTCCTCGACTTCATCCGTCGCACCAAAGTGGCGGCAGGTGAGGCCGGCGGCATCACCCAGCACATCGGCGCCTACCACGTCGAGACGCCCCGCGGCGTAATCACGTTTCTCGACACCCCTGGCCACGAAGCTTTTACCGCCATGCGCGCACGCGGCGCCAAGGCGACCGACATCGTCGTGCTCGTGGTCGCCGCGGACGACGGTGTCATGCCGCAGACGATCGAGGCGATCAATCACGCCAAGGCCGCGAACGTGCCCCTCGTCGTGGCGATGAACAAGATCGACAAGCACGAGGCGAACCCCGACAAGGTGAAGCAGGAGCTTCTCACCCACGCTGTGGTGCCCGAGGAATACGGCGGCGACTCCCCGGTCGTCCCGGTCTCCGCGAAGACCGGCGAAGGGGTCGATAGTCTGCTCGAGCAGGTGCTGCTGCAGGCCGAAGTGCTCGAGCTGCGGGCGGCAACCGAGGCGCCGGCCAAGGGCGTCGTGATCGAAGCGCGCCTCGACAAGGGCCGCGGGCCGGTCGCCACGCTGCTCGTGCAGTCGGGAACCCTGCGGCGCGGCGATATCGTGCTGACCGGCGCAGTCTACGGCCGTGTGCGCGCCATGCTCGACGAGAACGGCAAGCCCGTGCAGTCGGCCGGGCCGTCGATTCCGGTCGAGATCCAGGGGCTTTCCGAGGTGCCGACGGCGGGCGAGGAAGCGATGGTCATCGCCGACGAGCGCAAAGCGCGGGAGATCGCGCTCTTCCGACAGGGCAAGTTCCGCGACGTCAAGCTCGCCAAGCAGCAGGCGGCCAAGCTCGAGAACATGTTCGAGCAGATGGGAGAGGGCGAGAAGAAGGTGCTGACCCTCGTCATCAAGGCCGACGTGCAGGGGTCGCAGGAGGCGCTGGTACACGCGCTCACGCGCCTTGCCACCGACGAGGTGAAGGTCACGGTGGTGCACGCCGGCGTCGGGGGGATCACGGAGTCCGATGTGAACCTCGCCATGGCTTCGCGCGCAGTGATCATCGGCTTTAACACCCGCGCTGATGCCACCGCGCGGAAGCTGATCGAGTCGGCGGGCGTCCAGGTTCGCTACTACAACATCATTTACGACGCAGTCGAGGAGATCAAGGCGGCGCTTTCCGGCATGCTCGCGCCCGAGCGCAAGGAGTCAGTGCTCGGTTTGGTCGAGGTGCGCCAGGTGTTCCGCATCTCGAAGATCGGCACTGTGGCGGGCTGCTACGTGCAGGAGGGCCTGGTCAAGCGCAGCGCGCAGGTTCGCGTGCTGCGCGACAACGTGGTGATCCACACCGGCGAGATCGAGTCCCTCAAGCGCTTCAAGGACGACGTGCGGGAGGTCAAGGCCGGCTTCGAGTGCGGCATCTCGCTCAAGAACTTCTCGGATATCAAGGAAAAGGATCAGTTCGAGGTCTTTGAGGTCCTGGAGGTCGCGAGGACTCTTTGAAGAGAGGGCAAGGTCGTCCGCAGAAGCTTGGCGACCTGATCCAGCGCGAGCTGTCCGAGCTGCTGCAGCGCGAGCTGCGTGACCCGCGCGTCGGCATGATTACGATCACCGGGGTGGACGTCTCGCCGGACTTCTCCCACGCCAAGGTCTTCTTTACGGTTCTCGAAAAGCAAAGGCTGGAAGACGCCCGCGAGGGCCTGCGGCGCGCCGCCGGCTTCCTGCGCTCGCGGCTCGCAAGGCGCATCAAGCTCTACACCACCCCGGAGCTGCGCTTCGAGTACGACGAGTCGGTGGAGAGGGGAGACCGGCTGTCCCGCCTAATCAACAGTGTCACCCGGAAGGCATGATTGACGGTGCCTTGCTCCTCGACAAGCCGGTCGGGGTGAGCTCCAACGCAACGCTGCAGCAGGCGAAGAAGCTCGTCGGCGCGACGAAGGCCGGCCACGCGGGCACGCTCGATCCGCTCGCCTCCGGGTTGCTCGTCGCGCTGTTCGGCGAGGCGACCAAGTTCGCCGGGCCGCTACTTGATGCGGACAAGGAGTACCTGGCGACGCTCGAGCTGGGCAGCCGCACCTCTACCGGGGATGCCGAGGGAGAGATCATCGAACGAAAGCCGGTGAGCGTCACCGCGGCCGCGCTGGCCGCAGTACTCGAGCGCTTCCGCGGCGAAATCGAGCAGGTGCCGCCGATGCACTCTGCGCTCAAGCACAAGGGCACGCCGCTCTACCGGCTGGCGCGCCGGGGCGAGGAAGTCACCCGCGCCGCGCGCCGGGTTCGCATCTCTTGCCTGGACACGGTCAGTCTTGAAGTTCCCCTGCTGCGGATGCGCGTGGTTTGCAGCAAGGGTACCTACATCCGCGTACTCGCCGAAGATATTGGCGCTGCGCTCGGCTGCGGCGCTCATCTGGCAGCCTTGCGGCGCACGGGCTCGGGACGTTTTCGCGTCGAGAACGCGCTGACGCTGGACACGCTCGAAGCGCTGCCGATTCACGAGCGCGGGCGTGCTTTGCTCGAGCTGCCCGCGCTTCTGCACGGCTTGCCCCGGGCCGAGCTTGGCGCAGCAGAGGAAGCGCGCCTGCGCCAGGGCCAGGCGCTGAAGATCGGTGGGCTCCAGCGAGGGCTATGCGCTGTCGTGCGGCCCGACGGCCGTGTGATCGGGCTCGCGACGGCAGACGGCGACGGCGCCCTGAAGCCGCTGCGGCTCACCCAAACGGCTGAAAAACATTTAAAATCCGCGGCTCACATGAAAAGAGAGTAGAGCAATGGCTTTACAGGTTGTGCAGAAGGAGCGGGTCGTGAAGCAGTATCAGCGCTCCGGCAAGGACACCGGCTCACCCGAGGTGCAGATCGCGCTCCTCACCGAGCGCATCAACAGCCTCACCGAGCATTTCAAGACCCACGTTAAGGATTTCCATTCGCGCCGCGGGCTACTGAAGCTGGTGAGCCAGCGCCGCAAGCTGCTCGATTACCTCAAGCGCAAGGACGCGGACAAGTACCGCGGCCTCATCGAGCGGCTGAGCCTCCGCAAATAGACTCCCGGCCAATGCCGTCAAGTCGAGCGCTCATCGTCGGATGAGCGCTTTTTGCTTTCAAGGATTCCCGTGAACCCCATAAAGAAAAGCTTTTCCTACGGAGCCCACCAGGTCACTTTCGAGACCGGCGAGATCGCGCGCCAGGCGCACGGCTCG
>DATFEI010000199.1:0-16077 GCA_035251315.1 Burkholderiales bacterium
GGCTGGCGTAGAATCCGATCCCCCATGACGCTCGCTTGGATCCTCGCCGCGAGCTTCGCGGGCGGGACGCTCAGCGCCGGCCTCGCCGCCGCGTCGCTTGCGCTGCGCGCAACCTGGGTCCCGATGCTCGTATCGTTCGCCATTGGCGCGCTGTTAGGCGCGGCGTTCCTCGAGATTCTTCCGCACGCGTTCGAGTCGGGCGATGCGCACGAGGTGGCGATCGCGGTGCTCGGCGGAATCTTCGGCTTCTTCGTGCTCGAAAAACTCCTGCTGTGGCGTCACTGCCATACCGAGCACTGCGAGGTGCATGACCCGCACGACGAGCGAGGGCGCTCCAGCGCGAACGATCACGGACGCAGCGGCGCGCTGATCCTGGTCGGCGACACGGTTCACAACTTCGTGGACGGCCTGCTGATCGCCGCCGCCTTCCTGCAGAGCACCGAGCTCGGCATCGTCACTGCGGTGGCCATCATCGCGCACGAGATCCCGCAGGAGGTGGGGGACTTCCTGATCCTGCTCCATTCCGGCTACACCCGGAGGCGCGCGCTCGCGATGAATGTGTTGTCGTCGGCGGCGACGATCGTCGGCGGCGTGATCGGCTACTTCAGCCTGCAATTCCTGGAAGCGTTCCAACCCACGCTGCTCGGGATCGTGGCCGCAAGCATGATCTACGTCGCGGTCGCCGACCTTATTCCCGGCTTGCATCGCCGGCCCGAGCTTCGCGACACCGCGTCGCAGGCGTTGCTCATCGCGCTTGGAATCGGCGCCATCGCGATGGTGGGCTTCGCACTGCCGCACTAGGCAAAAAGTTCTTTTCGTTCGGTAGGTTAAGAATAGATTGACGGAGCGGGTTGTGCGTCGCAAAATCGGCCCGCGATGCAACCCGGCTCCCCAGACGCCCTGCTTGCGGCGATCTCGCAGTCGAGCAACGACGTAACGCAGGGTTGGATGCGAGTCTTGGCAAGCGCGCCGGCGGGGGCCGGGGCACTGCCTTTGCCTGACCCCGTGTTGCAGCGCACGTATCTCGCCCAGCAGGCGAAGCTCTGGGCGGCGCTCGCCTCCGGCAAGCGCGAGACCGTCGTCCAACCCGAGCCGGGCGACCGGCGCTTCGCCGCGAAAGAGTGGCACGACAATCCTTATTACGACTACTTGAAGCAGTCGTATCTGCTCGCCGCCCGCTATCTGGAGCAGCTGGTCGACGCCGCGCAGCTCGAGCCGCGGGCCAAGGAGCGCGCGCGCTTCGCGGCGCGCCAATGGATCGACGCGATGTGCCCGGCGAACTTTCCGGTCACCAATCCCGAGGCACTGCGCGAGGCGCTCGACACGCGCGGCGAAAGCCTTACGCGCGGGCTCGCCAACCTGCTTGCCGATGCCCAGAGGAAGCGCATCAGCCAGACCGACCACTCGGCGTTCGAGGTCGGGCGCAATCTTGCGGTTACGCCCGGTGAAGTCGTGTACGAGAACGAGCTCATCCAGCTCATACAGTACAAGCCGACAACGCCTGAGGTCGCGACTCGCCCGCTGGTGATCATTCCACCCTGCATCAACAAGTACTACATCCTCGATCTTCAGCCCGAGAACTCGTTCGTTGCGCACGCCGTCGCCGAAGGCAACACCGTCTTCATGATCTCCTGGCGCAACGTCGAGGCTGCGCAGGGTCATTTCACGTGGGACGACTATCTAGAGCAGGGCGTGTTTCGCGCACTACGGGCGGGCAAGGAGATCGCGAAGAGCGACCGGGTCAACGCCCTTGGTTTCTGCGTCGGCGGCACGTTGCTCGGCGCGGGTCTCGCGGTGCTCTCGGCAAGGAAGGAAGAGTTGGTGGCGAGCGCCACGTTCCTCACCACGATGCTCGATTTCTCCGAGACCGGGCAGATCGGCGTCTTCGTCGACGAGCCGAGCGTTGCCGCGCGCGAAGCCGCCATCGGCGCCGGCGGCGTCATGCCGGGGACGCAGCTCGATTTCGTGTTCTCGATCCTGCGCGCCAACGATCTGGTGTGGCCGTACGTGGTTAACAACTATCTCCGGGGCGCGCGGCCGGCGGCCTTCGATATCCTGTACTGGAATTCCGACGGCACCAATCTGCCGGGGCCGATGTTCTGCTATTACCTGCGCAACACTTACCTGGAAAACAAGCTCTGCCTTCCGGGCGCGCTCGTCAATTGTGGCGTGCCGGTGGACCTCGGTGCCGTGACGATCCCCGCGTTCGTGTTTTCGACGCGCGAGGACCATATCGTGCCGTGGCGCTCCGCGTACCGCACGCTTGCCCACCTCGGCAGCGCGGACAAGACTTTCATCCTCGGGGCGAGCGGCCACATCGCCGGGGTCATCAATCCGCCGGGGAAAAAACGGCGCAGTCACTGGTTGGGAGCGCCTTATCCGGAAGATCCGGACGCCTGGCTTTCTTCTTCAACAGAAGTTGCCGGCAGCTGGTGGCCGGCGTGGTCGGAATGGCTCGCCCGGCACGGCGGCGGCAAGCGCAAGGCGCCCGCAAGACAAGGCAGCGCGAAGTACAAGCCGATCGAGCCTGCGCCCGGTCGTTACGTCAAGCACCGAATCCACTAAGGAGACCGCAGCAAATGGAAGAGATCTACATCGTCGGCGCAGCGCGCACCCCGATCGGCAAGTTCGGCGGCAGCCTCGCCAGGACTCCGGCGTCGGACCTGGGAGCCCTCATCATTCGCAAGGTGCTCGAGCGCGCTGGCGTCGCGCCCGAGCAGGTATCGGAAGTCATCATGGGCCAGGTGCTCACCGCGGGCGTAGGGCAGAACCCGGCGCGGCAGGCGGCGATCAAGGCGGGCCTCCCCGACATGATTCCCGCGATGACGATCAATAAGGTCTGCGGCTCCGGCCTGAAGGCCGCGATGCTGGGCGCGCAGTCGATCGCGCACGGCGATGCCGATATCGTGGTCGCCGGCGGCCAGGAGTCGATGAGCCTGTCGCCGCACGCGATGATGGGCTCGCGCGACGGCTTCCGCATGGGCGACGCGAAGATGGTCGACACCATGATCGTCGACGGCCTGTGGGACGTCTATAACCAGTACCACATGGGCGTCACCGCAGAGAACGTGGCCAAGGAATACGCCGTGACGCGCGACGAGCAGGACGAGTTCGCGGTCGCGAGCCAGCACAAGACCGAAGCGGCGCAGAAGGCAGGCAAGTTCAAGGACGAGATCATTGCGGTCGAGATCCCGTCGCGCAAAGGTCCCGTCATGTTCGCCGACGACGAATATCCCCGTCACGGCGCCACGCTCGAGGCGATGAAAGGCCTCAAGCCCGCGTTCGACAAGAACGGCACCGTAACCGCGGGCAACGCCTCGGGCCTTAACGATGGCGCCGCTGCAGTGGTTTTATGTAATTCAAAAAAGTTGAAAGAACTTGGTCTGAAGCCACTCGCGCGCATCAAGGCGTTCGCTTCCGCGGGCGTCGATCCGAAGTACATGGGTATGGGGCCGGTGCCTGCGTCGAAGCGCACGCTTGCGCGCGCCGGCTGGGAGCCCAAAGACCTCGACCTGATGGAAATCAACGAGGCTTTCGCTGCCCAGGCGATCGCGGTGAATCGGCAGATGGGCTGGGACACCAAGAAAGTCAACGTCAACGGGGGCGCAATCGCGCTCGGTCACCCGATCGGGGCGTCGGGCTGTCGCATCCTGGTGACGCTGCTCCACGAGATGCAGAAGCGCGATGCAAGGCGCGGCCTTGCGTCGCTCTGCATAGGCGGAGGAATGGGAGTCGCGCTAGCTGTTGAACGTTAAAAAGGAAAAATGAGATCCATGGGGAACCAAGCGGAAGTAGTGCAACGGCCGGAGGCGTGGCGCGACGAGTCGGCGCCGGTGGTATCGCGCATCGCGTTCGTCTCCGGCGGAATGGGTGGAATCGGCACCGCGATCTGCCGCCGGCTCGGGCGCGGGGGCCACACCGTGGTCGCGGGCTGCCTGCCGGGCTATGAGAAGAAGGCCGAGTGGCTCGACAGCATGCGTGCCGAGGGCTACCGGGTGCACGCCGCGGAGGGCGACGTCGCCCGTTTCGAGTCGTGCGCGGAGATGTTCTACAACATCGCTTCCGTCGTCGGTCCGGTCGACATCCTAGTCAATAACGCCGGCATCACGCGCGACTCGGTGTTCAAGCGCATGACCGAGGCCGACTGGATGGCGGTCATCAACACCAACCTGAACAGCGTGTTCAACGTCACGCGCCAGGTGATCGACGGCATGAGCGAGCGCGGCTGGGGCCGCATCATCAACATTTCCTCGGTCAACGCCATCAAGGGCCAGTTCGGCCAGACCAACTACTCGGCCGCCAAGGCCGGGATGGCGGGTTTCTCCAAGGCACTCGCGCAGGAAGTCGTGCGCAAGGGCGTCACGGTGAACACGGTGTCGCCGGGCTACGTCGAGACCGACATGGTCAAGGCGATCCGCCAGGAAATCCGCGACCAGATCGTCGCCTCCATCCCGATGGGGCGGCTCGCCAAGCCCGGGGAGATCGCCGCGGTGGTCGCGTTCCTCGCGTCGGAGGAAGCGGGCTATATCACCGGCGCGAACATCTCGGTGAACGGCGGAATGCACATGATGTAGACTTTTTTCCTGCTCGGCGGTACGAGCGAGGAGAGGTCATGGCAAAGCAGCGCATTGCCGTCATAACCGGGGGTATGGGGGGGCTGGGCGAGACCATCTCCGCCAAGCTGGCGAGCTCGGGCTACCGAGTCGTCGTCACCTATTCGCCGTCGAACACGAAGTTTCGCGCGTGGCTCGAGGAAATGAGAGGGCGCGGCTTCAACTTTGCCGCTTTCCCGGCCGACGTCGCCGACTACGACGACTGCGCGCGGGCGTGCGCGCGCATCCAGTCCGAGGTCGGACCGATCGACATCCTGGTGAACAACGCTGGCATCACGCGCGACATGACGTTCAAGAAGATGACCAAGGCCGACTGGGACGCAGTGATGCGCACCAACCTCGACTCGTGCTTCAACATGACCAAGCAGGTGATGGACGGCATGGTCGACCGCGGCTGGGGACGAGTGATCAACGTCTCTTCGGTGAACGGCCAGAAAGGCGCTTTCGGCCAGACCAATTACTCGGCAGCGAAAGCCGGGATTCACGGCTTCACCAAGGCGCTCGCACTCGAGGTCGCGCGCAAGGGCGTTACCGTGAACACGATCTCGCCCGGCTACATCGGCACCAAGATGGTGACCGCGATTCCGAAGGAGATCCTCGACTCCAAGATCCTGCCGCAGATCCCGATCGGGCGCCTGGGCAAGCCCGACGAGGTGGCGGGCCTCATCATCTACCTGTGCTCCGAAGAGGCGGCGTTCGTGACGGGTGCGAACATTTCCATCAACGGCGGCCAGCACATGTATTAAAGGAGTACCATGGGCACCGTGGGCGCGACCGAAACCCAGCTGCGGCTGATCAAGAAATATCCCAACCGCCGGCTCTACGACACCAAGACCTCGAGCTACATCACGCTTGCCGACGTCAAGCAGATGGTGCTCAAGCAGGAGGAGTTCCAGGTTGTCGACGCGAAGAGCGGCGAGGATTTGACGCGCCAGATCCTGCTGCAGATCATCCTCGAGGAGGAGTCGGGCGGCGTGCCGATGTTCTCCTCCGAGCTCTTGTCGCAGCTCATCCGCTTTTACGGCAACGCCATGCAGGGCCTGATGGGCAGCTATCTCGAGAGAAACATCCGTGCCTTCCAGGACATCCAGAAGGCCCTGCAGGAGCAGTCGCAGAAGATGTACGGCGACAACTCGCGCGCCTCGCAGGAGCTCTGGGCACAGTTCATGAACCTGCAGGGGCCGGCGATGCAGAGCCTGATGCAGGCCTACATGGAGCAGAGCCAGAAGATGTTCGCGCAGTTCCAGGACCAGATGCAGAGCCAGGCGCGCAACATGTTCTCCGGCCTTTCCTTCCCCGGTTTCTCCGCTGGCAGCCAGAACAAAACGAGCGACCCCGAGAAGTCCTAAGGTTGGTTTTGTCTCTCTAGGCTGTCCGAAAGCGCTCGTCGATTCGGAGCGCATCCTCACGCAGCTGCGTGCTGAAGGTTATTCCACTTCTCCGAGCTACCAGGATGCGGATCTCGTGATCGTCAACACCTGCGGCTTCATCGACGCCGCAGTCGAGGAATCGCTCGGCGCAATCGGCGAGGCCCTCAGCGAAAACGGCAAGGTGGTGGTCACGGGTTGTTTGGGAGTAAAGCAGGAAGTTATCCGCCGGGCTCACCCGAGCGTTTTGGCTATCACCGGGCCGCACGACACGCCGGCGGTCATGGAAGCAGTTCATGCGCAACTGCCGAAACCGCACGACCCCTATACCGACTTGATTCCGCCTCAAGGAATCAAGCTCACCCCGCCGCATTACGCGTATCTCAAGATCTCCGAGGGCTGTAACCACCGCTGCACTTTCTGCATCATCCCCTCGATGCGCGGCGAGCTCGTGTCGCGGCCGATCGGCGAGGTGATGCAGGAGGCCGAGAACCTCGTGAAATCGGGCGTGAAGGAGCTCATCGTGATCTCGCAAGACACGAGCGCGTACGGCGTCGATCTCAAGTACAGAACAGGTTTTTGGCGTGGTCGTCCCGTGAGGACGCGGATGACTCAATTGTGCGAAAGCCTCGCGCAGCTCGGCGTATGGGTCAGGCTGCATTACGTCTACCCGTATCCGCACGTGGACGAAGTCATTCCCCAGATGGCCGAGGGGAAGATCCTCCCCTACCTCGACGTGCCGTTCCAGCACGCGAGCCCGCGCATCCTCAGGCTCATGAAGCGGCCGGCGAGCGCAGAGAAGGTGCTGGAGCGCATCCGCGGCTGGCGCAACATCTGCCCCGAGATCACGATCCGTTCCACCTTCATTGTCGGCTTCCCCGGAGAAACGGAAGAGGACTTCTCTGAATTGCTCGACTTCCTGGAAGAGGCGCAGCTTGACCGCGTCGGCTGCTTCGCCTATTCGCCGGTGGAGGGGGCGGCGGCCAATGGCCTGCCGGACCCCGTGGCCGAGGAGCTAAAGGAGGAGCGCAGAGCTGGGTTGATGGCCGTACAGGAACGCATAAGCTTGACCAAGCTCAAATCCAAGGTGGGTAAACGGCTCACGGTGCTCGTCGACGAGCCGGGCCGCGGCCGCTCCAGCGCGGACGCGCCGGAAATCGATGGCTTAGTGCATTTCCGGGGCGGGAAAGCGGGAGAATTCAGGAACGTGTTGATCGAGCGCGCGGACGCGCACGATCTTTTCGGGAGACTGGAATGAGCAATAGAGAAGTAGTGGTAGTTGCGGGAGCGCGCACCGGGATCGGCGATTACGGTGGCGCGCTGAAGGAGATGCCGGCGACGAAGCTGGGTGCCGCCGCAATCAAGGAAGCAGTAGCGCGGGCGAAGATCGAGCCGGCGCGGGTCGATCATGTCGTCATGGGCAGCGTGATCCATGGCGAGGCGAAGGATATGTACCTTTCGCGGGTCGCCGCCATCGAGGCCGGCATGCCGGTGGGGACGCCGTGCCTGACCGTGAACCGCTTGTGCGGCTCGGGCCTTCAGGCGATCGTCTCGGCCTCGCAGCACATCATGCTCGGGGACTGCGACGTTGCGGTCGCGGGCGGCGCGGAAAGCATGAGCCGCGCCGCCTACTTCCTGCCGACGGGCCGATGGGGGCAGCGCATGGGCGACGCGGCGGTCGTGGATGCAATGACCGGCGCGCTGCATGACCCGTTCGGTCACGGCCACATGGGCGTGACCGCGGAAAACATCGCGGCGAAGTACGGCTTCACGCGCGCGCAGCAGGATGAATTTGCTTTGGCTTCACATAAGAAAGCCGCCAAAGCGATCGAGGCGGGATACTTCAAGTCGCAGATCGTTCCGATCGGGCTCAAGACTCGCAAGGGCGTCGAGCAGTTCACGACGGACGAGCACGTGCGCAAGGACGCGAAGCCCGAAGACATGGCGAAGCTGAAGGCCGTGTTCAAGAAAGACGGCACGGTCACCGCGGCCAATGCCTCCGGCATCAATGATGCGGGTGCGGCGGTTGTTCTGGTTTCCTCTTCTTTTGCAGATAGAAACAACATGAAGCCGATGGCACGGCTAGTGGCGTACGCGCACGCGGGCGTCGAGCCGCAACTCATGGGACTCGGCCCGATTCCGGCGGTAAAGCGGGTGTTCGAGAAGGCTGGCCTCAAGCCCTCCGACATGGACGTCATCGAATCGAACGAAGCGTTCGCAGTGCAGGCGATGGCGGTGACGAAGGATCTCGGCCTCGATCCGGCGCGAGTGAACCCGAACGGCGGGGCGGTGGCGCTCGGTCACCCCATCGGCGCCACCGGCGCGATCCTCACGCTGAAAGCGCTCTACGAGCTCGAGCGCACGCAAAAGCGCTACGCGCTCGTCACCATGTGCATCGGCGGCGGCCAGGGAATCGCGGCGATCTTCGAGCGCATCTGACTCAGAGGTAAGTGAGCCATCTGTCGGAGCGGCGCTGCTTGAGCTGCGCGAACCAGCGGCACAGCGGATAGAGCGCCGCAACCGCGGCGATCCAGACCGTGTAGACCGCCGTCAGGGTAAGGCCGTAGTCCTCGGGCTTGGAGATGATCGGCAGCCCCTGGAAGAGCCAGCGCGCGTCGCCGAACCAGGCTCCCGCGACGAAAACCGCGATCGCGTGCAGCAGGAAGATGTGCGCGATGTAGAAGATCATCGGTACGCGCCCGAAGGTCACGATCACGCGCGCCGCTACGCCTTGCGCCCGGTCCGCATAAGCGAGCAGGACAAGAGCAGGGCCGAGCGTCACCGCGAGGTACAGGACTGACGGCGGATACTTCTCGCAGTTGATGAACGAGAGCACGGTGGGAACCACACCGTCGGCCAGTGCCCATGGCGCGGGATCGCCATACCAGTTCGTGAGGCGGAGCAGGGTGAACCCGATGATCGTGCCCACGCCTGCGCGAAGCAGCCATTGGCGCCGGGGCTCCGGCGCCATCGCGAATACCGGGCCCAGTGCGTAACCGAGCGCCATGACGCCCACCCAAGGGATGAGCGGATAGAGCGCAAACACGATCAGCCCGTCGGAGGGCCGCAGCATGTCGGGGTGGTGCAGGAAGTGCCACAGCCAGCCGACCTGCTCGGCCTTGATAGGATCGAGGAGGTTGTGACCGAGCACGAGCCCGAGCGCGATGCCGGTCACCGCACGCCGCGGCAGGTGCACCAGCGCCGAAAGCACGACCATCGACGCGCCAATCGCCCAGATCACCTGGAGCAGCACGAAGTCGTAGCGCAGGTTGAACGTCCATCCCATCCGCACCAGCGTCATCTCGAGAAGGACGAGCCACAGCCCGCGCGTGAAGAGATACGCGCTCAGCTCGCGCGTGGTGCGGCCGCGCGTTCCGTACAGGAACGCCGAGACGCCGGCGAGCAGGATGAAAACTGGCGCACAGAAATGCGTGATCCAGCGCGTGAGAAAGAGCACGGGCTCGTGCACGTCGCGCGGGTTCATCGCGCTCATGCCGACGAAATCCCGCGTGTGGTCGAGCACCATGATGATCATTACCAGCCCGCGCAACAGGTCGATCGAATCGAGCCGCACCCTGGCGTGCGCGGCGGATGCGGGCGCGGGACGCGAAATCGCGCCCCCAATGGCCGCGGTCGCTTCCAGGGAGCTATTCATGGCTGGCGATGCTAGCGGCGCGCACCGCGCGCAAGAATTTCAGATCCGTTGCGGCTTGTATCCGGGTTGTTACTCCATTGATCCCTTAAACTGCCGCGCATGCGGCGCAAGCTCCGCCTCGGACTCGCGCTCGGCTCGGGCAGCGCGCGCGGCTGGGCGCACATCGGCGTGATCCGCGCGCTGGAAGAGCGCGGGATCAAGCCCGACATGGTGTGCGGCAGCTCGATCGGCGCGCTGGTGGGCGCGGCCTACGCTTCGGGCGAGCTCGACCGGCTGGAGGAATGGGCCTGCAGCCTCACCTGGGCAACCGTGGTGCGCCTGATGGACCTGACGTGGCGCGGCGGGCTGATTCGAGGCACGCGGCTTTTCGCGCTGTTCCGCGCGCTGCTCGAGGATCGCGAGATCGACGAGCTGCCCCTGTCGTTCGGGGCGATCGCCACCGAGCTCGCTTCGGGCAGGGAGCTTTGGCTGCGCCATGGCAAGGTGCTCGATGCGGTGCGTGCTTCCTGCGCCATGCCGGGACTGTTCACGCCGGTGGTGCGCGAGGGCACGGTGTTGGTCGACGGCGGGCTCGTCAACCCGGTGCCGGTGTCGATGTGCCGGGCTCTTGGCGCCGATCTCGTGGTCGCGGTCGATTTGAGCTGGGGAAAGCTCGGTCCCTACCGCCGCGGCAAGGAAACCGAGCTCGCGCCGCGCGAGGTGCCAGGGTGGCTCGACCGTCTCCGGCCCCTCATCGCCTCCAATTGGCTGAAGAGCAAGCCGAAGCCGGAGGAAACGCCGGACATCCCGTCGCTCTTCAACGTGTTCATGACTTCGCTCGATATTGTCGAGATGCGCGTGGCGCGGAGCCGCCTCGCTGGCGAGCCGGCGGACGTGCTCGTCACGCCGCTGCTGCCGGACTTCGCCACCATGGATTATCACCGCGCGCGCGAGGCGATCGCCGAGGGCCGCGCGGCGGTCGACCGCATGGGCCCCCTTCTGGAACAGGTGCTCGGCTAAAAACTCTGAAAAGCGGCAAATGGTCGTTCCCGCGAAGGCGGGAACCCGCATTTTCCAAAAAGAAGACTGGACCCCCGCCGTCGCGGGGGCGACCTAGTCGAACCCTCCGCTGGGCTAGCCCTCGGGCCGCATGTGCGGGAAGAGAATCACATCCCGGATGCTCGGGCTATCGGTGAGCAGCATCACCAGGCGGTCGATGCCCAGGCCGCCGCCGGCGCACGGAGGCATGCCGTATTCGAGCGCGCGCACGTAGTCGGCGTCGTAGTACATCGCCTCCTGGTCCCCTGCCTCGCGCCTGCGCGCCTGCTCGAGGAAGCGCGCCGCCTGGTCTTCGGGATCGTTCAGCTCGGAGAATCCGTTCGCGATCTCCTTCGCGTCGATGAAGAGCTCGAAGCGGTCCGCCACCTCCGGGTCGCCGTCGCGCCGGCGCGCGAGCGGCGACACTTCGGCGGGGAAGTCGGTGATGAAGGTCGGCTCGATCAGGTGCTTCTCGGCGATCGTCTCGAACACCATGAGCTGCAACGCTCCCCAGCCCTGATGCTTTTCGTATTGGATATTTGATGAATCGAGCTTTTCCGAAAGAAGTTTTCGGTCGCGCAAGTCGCCCTGCACGCCTTGCCTGCGGATCGCATCGGGAATGGAGAGGCGCGCGAAGGGCTTGCTGAAATCCAGGCGTTTGCCCTGGTAGGTCAAGACGGCGTTGCCGGCCGCCGCGCGCACCAGCCGCTCGGTGTGGTCCATCATGTAGCGCCAGTCCTCGTAGGCGCAGTACCACTCGAGCATCGTGAATTCGGGGTTGTGCTTGGTCGAGATGCCCTCGTTCCGGAAATTACGGTTGATCTCGAACACGCGCTCCATTCCGCCGACCACCAGGCGCTTGAGGTAGAGCTCGGGCGCGATCCGCAGGTAGAGATCCATGTCGAGCGCGTTGTGGTGGGTCTTGAATGGCCGCGCGGCGGCACCGCCGGGAATCGGCTGCATCATCGGCGTCTCGACCTCGACATAGCCGTCTGCGAACAGCGTCTCGCGCAGCGTGCGAATGATTTCGATCCTTTTCCCGAAAACATCCTTCACCTGCGGGTTGACAATCAGGTCTACATAGCGCTGTCGGTAGCGCAGCTCCTGGTCGGCAAGGCCGTGGAATTTCTCGGGCAGCGGCCGCAGCGCCTTCACCAGCAGCCGGATGCTTCGCGCGTGGATCGTCAGCTCGCCTTTCATCGTCTTGAAGAGATGGCCTTCCACGCCGAGGATGTCGCCCAGGTCCCAGTGCTTGAAGTCCTCGTAGTTTTTCACTTCATTCACTGCGTAGATCTGGATCCGGCCGGTGCCGTCCTGCAACGTTGCGAAGCTGGCCTTGCCCATCACGCGCTTGAGCATCATGCGGCCCGCAACCTTGACCTCGACGCGCGCTTTCTCGAGCTCCTCCTTCGTCTTATCACCGAACCGTGCGGTGAGCTCGCCGGCGAGGTGAGCGCGCCGGAAGTCATTGGGGAACGTAAGCCCAGCGCTGCGCAGCGCCTTCAGCTTCTCGCGCCGCTCGTCGACCAGTTTGTTTTCTTCTTCCAAACTAGACTCCTTGCTTGAGGCTCGCTTCGATGAAGTCGTCGAGCTCGCCGTCGAGCACCGCCTGGGTCGCGCCTTTCTCCACGCCGGTGCGCAGGTCCTTGATGCGCGACTGGTCGAGCACGTACGAGCGGATCTGGTGTCCCCAGCCGATGTCGGTCTTCGCCTCCTCGAGCTTCTGCTTTGCCGCCTGGCGCTTGCGCATCTCGAGCTCGTAGAGCTTCGCCTTGAGCATCGCCATCGCCTCGGCGCGGTTGCGATGCTGCGAACGGTCGTTCTGGCACTGCACCACGATGTTCGTCGGCAAGTGTGTAATGCGCACCGCGCTGTCGGTGCGGTTCACGTGCTGGCCGCCCGCCCCGGAAGCGCGGTAGGTGTCTATGCGCAGGTCCGCCGGATTAACCTCGACCTCGATCGACTCGTCGACCTCGGGGTAGACGAAGACGCTGGCAAACGAGGTGTGCCGGCGGGCATTGGCGTCGAACGGGCTCTTGCGCACCAGACGGTGCACTCCAGTCTCGGTGCGCAGCGTGCCGTACGCGTAGTCGCCCCTCAGCTTGAGCGTCGCGCTCTTGATGCCGGCAACTTCTCCCGGGGTGTGCTCCAGCACCTCTGCATTGAACCCCCGCCGGTCGCAGAACTTGAGGTACATGCGCTCCAGCATCGCCGCCCAGTCCTGCGCCTCGGTGCCGCCCGAGCCGGCCTGGATATCGATGAAGCAGTTGTTCGGGTCGAGCGGGTTGGAGAACATGCGCCGGAACTCCATGGCCGCGATGTCTTTCTCGATCCGGGCCGTTTCGGTGCCTATTTCTTCAAGGGTGGCATCGTCGTTGTCAGCGCGCGCAAGACCGAAGAGCTCGGCAGCATCGGCGAGGCCGGTCCCCACACGGGTGAGAGTGCCGACTACGGTTTCGAGAGCCTTTTTCTCTTTGCCGAGCTCTTGCGCCCGCTGCGGGTTATCCCAAAGCTTCGGATTCTCGAATTCGCTGTCTAGCGCTGCGAGGCGCTTCTGCTTCTCTTCGAAGTCAAAGATACCTCCGCAGCTCCGCCGACCGCCCCTGCAGGTCGGCGAGCCGGGAGGCGATCTGATTGATCCGCTCGGCTTCCATTAGCGCGCCTCGCTCCGGTCCTTCCAGTAAAGGACTTCCTCCCGGAAGCGCAGTTGCGCCTCGCCGCGCTCGAGCGGCACCACCAGGTTGCGGCTCGGGATGGAGAGGAACGCCTTTTGCAGGCCGCCGAGCGGCGTGGAGAGGTAGAAGTACACCCGGTCGTCGGGCCGCTGCACCATGAACAGGATGAAGTCGCGCTCGCCGTCGGCCGAAATCTGCGCGATGCGCAGCACGTCGTTGGTCCTGAAGCCGCGCTGCCGGGCGGCGAGCAATGCCTCGCCCTGCGGCCGCGCGATCCCCATGGCGTCGGCGACATCCGCGGCGATATAGCCGTCGCCCCCGTAGTGCCGCAGCCAGGCGGCGATGCCGTACAGGCTGTCGAACGCGAACACCGGCTCGCTCGGCGGTACGACACGCTGTGGCGCCGCGGCTCCTGGCGCCGACGCGACAAGGCACAGAACTAGCAGCAGCCCCCGAACCATCTTCATTGTCTTCCTTGCGGGTAGTCTACACGCGCTTCGCGGTGTATTCCTCGGCGATCTTGTCGTCGAAGAAGGAAGTTGGATTGGGCGCCGCCATAAAGCGCCGGTAGACCTCGGGATAGACGCCGACGTACTGGAACACCTGCCCGTTCGACATCTCGACTTCCAGCGTGCGCGTGGCCTCGTCGTAGCCCACCGAGCGGATTTTGGAAGAGTTGACTCGCTTGCGCTGCATATCAGGCCCTGCTGACCGAGATTTTTTCGCCGGACCGGATGCTCGCGAGGGCGGCCGGATTTTCCAGACGTCCCACTACGTTGCAGCGGGCGGCGAGCTTGGGACGCTCATCGGTGGAGATCGGCGTGCGGCCGTAGGGCAGAGCGAGCGCGTCGCCCTCGGTCCAGAAGCACACGGTTCCCGGCTCGACGATCTGCCGGGCGTCGGCCTCCAGGCTTGCGCTGACGGGGGTCGTGAAGTAGACCTCCTCGCCCCAGGTCTGCGCGCGCGATTCGAACGGCACCGCTTCCAGCAGCGCTTTCGCGGTAGGAGTTTCTCTCAGGACGACCTCGAAACTCGCGCCGCCGGCGCTGATGCGAAGCTTCATCCGCCGAGGTTCGCGCTCCAAGGCAATTTCGTGCCGCCCCTGTCGACGATGCCTTCGATCTGGGTTCCTTTGACCTGCCCGCTGAACTCGCCGGGGCGGCCGACGACCCTGAAGCTCAGGCGGTCGCCGCGCAGCTTGACGGCTTCCAGCGCGACGTCCTTGCCGTCCAGGCGCATGCTGCCCGACACGCGCGTGAGCTGCTGCTTAAGCGACAGCGTCGCCGCCTGGCGGCTCACCGCCGGCGGCATCTGCGCGCTCCATTTTCCCGCGACCTTTGCCGGTACCACGTAAAGGTAGATCAGCGTCGTGGTGACGCCGCTGATCTGAACTTTGTCCTCGAGATCCATCTGCACGTATTTTTCAGGAATCCAGCCGGTGAGCGGGTAGTCGTGAGACACGATGCGTGTGCCGGGGCGCAGCTCGTTCAGGAACTTGTCCTTGAGCAGGTTCACCGTGTCCGGCAGCAGGTACATCGTGATAACGGTGGCCTGGGACATGTCGGTCTTGAAAAGATCCTGCTTCAGGAACTTGACGCGGTCGGCGACGCCTTCCTTCTGCGCGGTCTCGTTCGACAGGCGCACCAGATCCTCCTTGATCTCGACGCCGAAGCCGCGCGCGCCGAAGACCTTCGCCGCAGTCAGCACGATGCGGCCGTCGCCCGAGCCCAGATCGATAAGGAAATCGTTCGGCCCGACGTCGGCGTAACGCAGCATGTCCGACACCACGCTTTGCGGCGAGGGCACATAGGGCCCGGCATCCTTGAGGGGCTGCACGTCCGCGGCAAGCGCGAATCCGGAAAACGCGAGCGCCGTTCCCGCCAGAAGATTCTTGATCATTCGTAGTGCTCCACGTTGAGCTGGATGTTCTTCAGGCCATTGAACTCGTTGACGCTTAGCCGGTAGGCCGCCCTGACCTGAGGGGGGAGCGGATCGAGAGCGCCGTAGCGCATCGCTTCGATGCGGCGGCCGCCTTTCACCAGCCAGAGCTTCAAGTGCCGCTCGCCAACGACGCGCTGGTTTTCCACGATGAATGTATCGCAGAAGAGAGGCTGGGGAAAGCCCTGGCCCCAGATGCCGGCGTCGAGCAGGCGCGCCACCTCGAGCGAAAAGTGCATGGCGTCGAGCGCGCCGTCGGTTTCCACGACGCGCAGCCGCGCATGCGCCGGCAGCAGCTCGTCGACCGTGCGGGCGAACTCGCCTGCGAAGCGCTCGTAGTCCTGAGCCGCGATGCTGAGCCCCGCGGCCTGGGCGTGGCCGCCGAAGCGGCGGATGAGCCCCGGGGCTCGCTTCGATACTGCGTCGAGCGCATCGCGCAAGTGCAGCCCCGGGATCGAGCGTCCGGAGCCGCGCAGTACGAGCTCGCCCGCTTCCTCCGCCTTCGCGAAGCAGATCACCGGCCGGTGCAGCCGATCCTTCAGCCGGGAAGCCACGATACCAACTACGCCCTGGTGCCAGTCTGGATGGAAGAAAGTGCAGCCTTCCGAAGAAGAAACTCTCTCGATTGCGAGCAACGCCTGTTGCAGCATCGAAGCTTCGATGCCGCGCCGCTCGCGGTTCAGGCGCTCCAGTTCCTGCGCGCAGTTCGCAGCGCGCGCCTCGTCGTCCGTGATCAGGCATTCGATGCCGAGGCTCATGTCCGCGAGCCGCCGGGCGGCGTTCAGGCGCGGGCCGGCGACGAAGCCGAGGTC
>DATFEI010000096.1:0-10657 GCA_035251315.1 Burkholderiales bacterium
TAGCGGTCCTCCAGCACGAGCTGCGGCTGGAGGATCGCGGCGCGCAGGATGTCGATCCCGGTCAGGCGCAGCGTGCGCTCGGTTCCGGGAATGCCCACATCGAGCTCGAGCGCCGGGCTGGCCACCGAGACACCAGGGAGCCGCGCGATCCTGGGGTAGAGCGTTTCCGGGAAGCCCGTGCGGCCGCCGCGCACCTCGAGGTCGGCTTCGCCGGCGAGCGCTCGCACCGCGGCGGTCACGTCGCTCAGTGCCGCGCGGTTGACGAGGTGCACGCCGTAGCCGAGCGCGACGCCGAGGGCGATCCCGAGAGCCGAGAGCGCCATGCGCCCGCGGCCGCGCCGCGCGGCGAAGAGCGCGAGCAGTCGAATCACGACGACAATATATGTCAGGCGCCCCCCGACGCGTGGACCTTCGGAACTAGCTGCGGCGGATAGCATGTTCTTGGATGAAGGGTCACCGTTCGCGTATGGCCCGCATAGTCGTCGTGTTTCTCCTGGTTGGCGTTGCGGGCTGCCAGTCAGTCGCCCTGTCGCTCGTCGGCGCGGGCGCCGGAACGGCATTGCGCTATGGCTGGGATGGCGTCGCTTACCGCACATTCACCGCGCCAGCACCTGCGGTGAAGGAAGCTTCGCTCGAGGCCCTGGAGTACATGGGCATCGTGCTCGAGGCCACCGGAACCTACGAAGGCGGCGAGCTCATCTTCGCGCGCAGCGAGAACCGCACGATCGAGATCGAGCTCGAGCCGATCAGCGCGAGGGCGACGCGCGTGCGCATCGCGGCAAAAAACGGAGGCCTGTTCTACGACAGCGCGACCGCCAGCGAGATCGTCGCGCAGACCGAGCGGCTGCTCGGCTCCGGCGCAACACCTGCCGGCTCTTTGAGGACGGGTGTGACGAATCTCACGGCCGCCGAAGCGAAATCGCGGCCGTTTGCTCTAGATTAGCCGTACCCGCACCAACCATAAGGGGGAAGCAATGAAAGCAACGCATCTTGCGCTGGTGGCGCTCGTCTCGGCTGCGCTCGTACCCTTGCCCTCGCCCGCGGAGCCGCCGCCGCACGCCCCGGCGCACGGCTGGCGCAAGAAGAACGATCCCAACTACGTCGGCTACACCGGCAAACGATGGGTCAAGGACTACGGTGTGATAGGCGGACGGTGCAACACTGCCGAAGTCGGCGCGGTTCTCGGCGGCGCGGTCGGCGGCGCGATTGGTTCGCGCGCCGACAAGCAGGACCGTGCGGTCGCCATCATCCTGGGCACCGCGATCGGCGCTGTGATCGGCTCGAAGATCGGGCAGAGCATCGACGAAGCGGACCGCGCCTGCATGGGACATTCGCTTGAGCTCGCCGGCAGAAAAGACACCGTGATCTGGACGAACAGTGCGACCGGGGTAACCTATCGCGTAACGCCCACGCGCAACTTGCAGGAAGGCAAGCAGCACTGCCGTGAGTTCACGACCGAGCTGTTGTCGAGTAAAGGCCGCAGGCACGAAACGATCACCGGCGTTGCGTGCCGCAGGCCCGGCGGCGAGTGGGAGTTCAGGGCTTGAGCGGCAGCACGTCCCCCTCGCCGGGGCGCGCCGCCCCGGGGTCGGGCTCGCGCGCGAGCAGGCGCTCGAGGCGCGCGATGTGCCGGCCCTCGTCGAGCGCCATCTCCCCGGCGAAGGCGCACATCGCGTCGTCGGCTGCGTGCTCGGCGACGTCGACGTAGAAGTTCTGCGTGCGCCGCTCCATGGCGAGCGCTAGCGCGAGCGCGTCGCGCACGTTACGCGGCAATCGCTCCGCATCGGCCTGCGGTCCGAGGAAGTGGGCGGCGTACTCCCAGCCCGAGAGCTTGGGCAGATCGCGCTCGCCGATACCGACCGCGAGCAGCTCGTATTGCTCGCGCTCCTCCTGCCCGATGCTGCGCAACTCGTCGGCGATGTGGTCCATGCCGGCGTCGCGCATGTAGCGCTCCAGCTCGACGAAGTGCTTGGCCGCCGCGTGCTCCAGCGCGAGGGCATGCGCATAGAGCTCGTGCAGGTCCCGCGGAAGTAGACGGCTACCCATGGCATAACCGTATGCGGCCGAGGTTACCCTGCTGCCTATGCGCTATGATTCGTTGCGACTAGGGAGGAACTCCGTGAGGACAGCATTCGCAATCGCGTGCGCGTTCGCCGCCACCCAGGCGCTCGCGCAAGCCGGATTCCCGCCGCCGCCGCCGAAGGTCAGCCCCGCGGCCGGCGTGATCGACATGCACGTGCACTCGCATCCGGACGTGTTCGGCCGCAACATGGATGACATCGACGTCGCGCAGCTGGCGAAATCGAAAGGCATGCGCGGTATCCTGCTCAAGAATCACGTCGCCGAAACGGCGAGCCGCGCCGCTTTAGTGATGAAGGTGGTGCCCGGAATCGAGGTTTGGGGCGGCATCGTGCTCAACAGGGCGGTCGGCGGCATCAACCCCGACGCCGTGGAATGGATGCATCGCATCTACGGCGGGCGCGGCAAGGTCGTCTGGCTGCCGACCTTCGAGTCCGACAAGCACGTGAAGACGCTTTCCAAGCCCGACGCGCGTGGCCTGGTGGTCGCGCCCGGAGGCCAGGTCACCCCGGAAATGGAAGCGATCCTGAAGATCATCGCGCGTGAGAACCTCGTCCTCGCGACCGGACACGTGCACCCCGAGGAGATCATCGCCGTGGTGCGCCGGGGGCGCGACCTCGGCGTGAAAAGCATGCTCGTCACGCATGGGTTCACCAACGTGCCGGGCATTACCATGGCGCAGGCGAAGCAGCTCGCCGAGATGGGCGCCGTGATCGAGGTCTGCTTCCTTCAGTTCCTCGCCGGCCCGAACGCGCCGCTCGCCTTCCTCACCCACTGGACACAGATCAACGCCAAGCACGTAGCGCAGGCGGTGAAGGAGATCGGGGCGAACAGCCTGATCGTGTCCTCCGACCTCGGCCAGAGCGGCAACATGACGCACCCCGACGGCCTGGAAACCGCGATCGCCGCCATGAAGCGCGAGGGCATCTCGGAGGCCGACATCGACCTCATGATGCGCAAGAACCCCGCGCGGCTGCTCGGGGTCCCGAACTAGGGCTGTTTTTACCGCGAAGCGAAATCGGCGCGGCGGTTCTCCGACCACGACGACTCATCGTGGCCGCCTGAGCGCGGCTTCTCCTCGCCCCAGCTTACCGCCTCGATCTGGTCCGGCTTCGCGCCAAGGAGCGTTAGCATCTTGGTGACCGACTCCGCGCGCCGCTGGCCGAGCGCCACGTTGTACTCGCGGCTGCCCCGCTCGTCGGCATTGCCTTCAATCACCAGCTTCGCTTGCGGGTTGGCCTTGAGCCAGCGGGCGTGGCTTTCGACCAGCGCGCGGTATTCGGGCTTGACGTCGTACTTGTCGAACTCGTAGTACACGCTGCGCTTCATGTCGGGTCCCTGCATCCCGCTTGCGGCGCCCGGGCCGCTCGTCGTAGCGCTGCGGCTGCCGACCTGGCCGCCGCTCGGGCTGCCGGTTGACGTGCTCGCCGACGGCTTGCCCGACGAGGGCGTGCCCGCGCTGGTGCTGCTGTCCTGCGATTCCGTGGTGGCGCAGCCGTACAAGGCGGCCGCAACTGCGAGAACTGCGAATGAAACGCGCTTCATCGAAACCTCCCGGGTTTGTTCTGGTGACGCGACAATACTCCAAAATCCCCTGCTGCGTCAGTGCGATAATCCCGATCCCGATGAGCAAGCCGCCGCGGGGGCCTCAGGCGCCCTCCTCCAGCAATTTCATCCGCCAAATCATCGACGCCGACCTGGCCGCGGGGCTTTATCCCCAGGTCCGTACGCGCTTTCCGCCCGAGCCGAACGGCTATCTGCACTTCGGCCACGTCAAGTCGATCTGCCTCAATTTCGGCATCGCCGCCGAGTATCGCGGCCACTGCAACCTGCGCTTCGACGACACCAACCCCGAGAAGGAGGAGCAGGAGTACGTCGACTCGATCAAGGAGGGCGTGAAATGGCTCGGCTTCGACTGGGGCGAGAAAGACCTCTACGCTTCGGATTACTTCGACAAGCTGTACGAATTCGCCGAAGCGCTGATCAGTCGGGGCCTCGCCTACGTCGACAGCCAGAGCGCGGAGCAGATGGCCGCGGCGCGCGGCACGTTCACCGAGCCGGGCAAGGAGTCGCCGTGGCGCGACCGCAGCGCGGATGAGAACCTGAAGCTCTTCCGCGCGATGCGCGACGGGAAGTACCAGGACGGCGAGCATGTGTTGCGGGCGAAGATCGACATGCGCTCGCCCAACATCAACATGCGCGACCCGGTGATGTACCGCATCCGGCATGCGACCCATCATCGGACCGACGACAAGTGGTGCATCTATCCCACGTACGACTGGGCGCACGGTCTTTCCGACTGCATCGAGGGCATCTCGCACTCGCTGTGCACGCTCGAGTTCGAGGATCACCGACCGCTGTACGACTGGTTCAACCAGCGCGTCGCCGAGGCAGGATTGATTCAGCTTCCGCTGTCCAAGCAGATCGAGTTCGCACGGCTGAACCTGACTTATGTCGTCCTTTCCAAGAGACGCCTGATCCAGCTGGTGGAAGAGAAGGTCGTCGACGGCTGGGACGACCCGCGCATGCCGACCCTTGCCGGTGCCCGCCGCCGCGGCTACACGCCCGAAGGATTCCGCATCTTCGCCGAGCGCATCGGGGTATCGAAGGCGCACCAGGTGATCGACTTCGCGATCCTCGAGGAGTGCATGCGCGAGCACCTGAACGAGGTCGCGCCCCGCCGCATGGCAGTGCTCGATCCCGTAAAGCTCGTGGTCGAGGACTACCCCGCCGGGAAGGAAGAGCTGATGGAGGTACCGAACCATCCCCAGAAGCCCGAGCTCGGCAAGCGCAAGGTCCCGTTTTCGCGCGAGCTATGGATCGACCGGGAGGACTTCCAGGAAAGGCCGGAGAAACGCTACTTTCGCCTCTTCCCCGGCAACGAGGTGCGCCTGCGATACGGGTATATCGTGAAGTGCATCGGCATGGAGGACGGCGTGGTTCACTGCACGCACTACCCCGACTCGCGCTCGGGTTCGCCCGGCGCCGAGAAGTACAAAGTCAAGGGCAACATCCATTGGGTGAGCGCAAGACACGCGCACGCCGGCAAGGTGCACCTTTACGATCGGTTATTCAAAGCGCCCGAACCCGGCAGGGCGCGCGATTTCCTCGAAGACATCAATCCTGAGTCCCGCCGCACTGTCCAGGCGAAGCTCGAGCCGAGCCTGCGGGACATGGCGGCGCGCGAGCCCTGTCAGTTCGAGCGCCACGGCTACTTCGTCGCGGACTGCGATGGGACGAGCTTCAACCGGACCGTGACGCTCAGAGACTCCTGGAGCAAATCATGACTTCCCATTCCAAATGGAAATTCGACGGAGTGCGGGTCGTCCACTCCAATGAGCTCGACATCAACACGCCGCAAACGCCGGGCATGAACCGCGCCGCCGCGATCACGCATGCGCGCGCGGGAGCGGAAAAGCTCTGGGCCGGAACGGTGGTTATTCACCCGAAGGCGAAGACTGGAGCCCACCATCACGGGCCCGTGGAGAGCGTGATCTATGTCGTGAGCGGCAAAGCGCGCATGCGCTGGGGCGAGAAGCTCGAGTTCATGGCCGAGGCCGGCCCCGGCGACTTCATCTACGTCCCGCCCTACGTGCCGCACCAGGAAATCAACGCAAGCGATACGCAGCCGCTCTCGTGCGTGCTCTGCCGCAGCGGGCAGGAGCCGGTCGTCGTCAACTTGCCGGACCTACCGGTAGCCGAGAAACCAGAAGAAGTCCGCTGGGTCGACGACATTCACAAGAAATAGCTTGGGGTCAGACCCCGGTTCACTCGGTTGGGGTCTGACCCTGTCTGACCCCGATTTTCACCTTGGGGTCTCCGCTCCGACGGTCAGGCGCCGCATGCGGCGGCGCTGGCCGCGGTAGTCGTTGACCGCGCAATGCTGCGTGCAGCGGTTGTCCCATACGGTGAGCGTTCCGGGCGACCAGCGCACGCGGCAGGTGAACTCGGGCCGGATCTGGTGCGACTGCAGGAACTCGATCAGCGGGCGGCTCTCTTCCTCGCTCATGTCGCGGAAACGGATGGTGTGGCTCCTCGACACGTAAAGCGCCTTGCGCCCCGTCCCGGGGTGCGTGCGCGCCACCGGGTGCTCGGCCTCGAGTTCGTCGGCCTTCTCGGTGTCGTGCACCTTCATGCCGCCGATCGGCGAGTGCAGCTTGCGGCGGCCGCCGGTCACCTTGAGGCTCGCGCTGTTCACGCCGACCAGCTTGTCTACGAGAGCGCGCATCGCCTCCGACAGGGCGTCGTAGGCCGCGGTGGTATTCGCGAACAGTGTATCGCCGCCGTGCGTCGGCGTTTCGAGCGCATAGAGCAGCGTCGCGCGCGGCGGCTGCGGCAGGTACGTCGTGTCCGAATGCCAGTTGCCACCGAAGTTGACCGTCTCGTTTTCTTCCTTCACGACCTCGAAGATGAAAGGGTAGCCGTCGAGGCCGGTGACGAACGGGTAATAGCACGGCTCGCCGAACCGGGTGCCGACGCGCATGAGATCGGCGGGCTGTAGTTCTTGGTCACGGAAAACCAGTACCGAGTACTTCAGAAACGCTTCGTGAATCGCGTGATAGTTGCGCTCGGCGGCTTCTTTCAAATCGATTCCTCGGATCTCCGCGCCAAGCGCCCCGGCAAGCGGCTCGATTATCATCGAGCAACTATATGACAAAACGCATTGCGATCGTCGGCGCGGGAGCGCTCGGCGGCTATGTCGGCGGCACCTTCGCCCACCTCGGCTTCGATGTCACGCTAATCGATCCCTGGCCCGAGCACGTGGAGATCATTCGCAGCCGCGGGCTCGAGCTTGACGGGGTGACTCCCGAGGAAAAACTTGCAGTGACGGAAGCGAAAACACTGCATGTCACCGAAGTCCAATCGCTCGCCAAGACACCAGTCGATGTGGCTATGGTGGCGGTGAAGTCGTACGACACCCTTTGGGCCACGGCCCTGATCGCGCCGTACCTCTCGGAGCGCGGGTACGTGGTTTCGCTGCAGAACTGCATGAACGAGGAGACGATTGCTGGCGTGGTCGGCTGGGGGCGGACGGTGGGCGCCGTGGCCTCGTTCATCTCGGTGGACCTGTACGAGGCCGGCCGCATCCGCCGCACGGTTCCCAAGGGCGGCGACAAGCACACCGTCTTCCGCATCGGCGAGCCGCACGGCCGCATTACGCCGCGGGTCGAGGAGCTCGTGGAGTGGTTCCGTGGCATCGACAGTTCCAAGGCCACGACCAATCTCTGGGGAGAGCGCTGGTCGAAGCTCGTTCAGAACGCCATGGGCAACGGGGTAACGGCGGCAACCGGACTCACCTCGGGCGCCTGCCTGCACCACCCGGCGATCCGGCGCTTCCAGGTCGAGCTCGCGGCGGAGGCGGTGCGCGTCGGCCAAGCGCTCGGCTACCAGCTCGAAAAGATCCGCGGCGCTGCGCCCGAGCTCTACGTACGCGCCGCGGACGCAGACTCGCAAGCCTTGTCGGAGCTGGAAGCCCTCATCGTGCCGAAAGCCGGCTCCAATCCCCGCGCGGATATCCAGCGTCCTTCCATGGCGCAGGACATCCTGAAGGGAAGGCGCACCGAGATCGACGCGATGAACGGCTACATCGCGCGCAAGGGCGCTGAGGTCGGCGTGCCTGCGCCGAGCCACAAGAAGCTCGCCGAAATCGTGATGCGCATCGAGCGCGGCGAGGTCAAGCCCTCGCCTTCGTTGCTTTCAATTTGAGCCGAAGCTCCTCGGGGTACATCGTGAAAGCGAGGTGCTCGCGCGCCTCGCCGCCGTCCGGGGTGCCGACGTGCTCGATCTCGAAGTTGTCGAGAAGCATGGTCATTACCATTTTCATCTCGAGGATCGCCAGGTAGCGCCCGGGGCACAGGCGCGGCCCGGCGCCGAAAGGCATGGACACGCGCTTAGGCGACGCCGCGGTCGCGCCCGAGAGCCAGCGTGCGGGGTCGAACGCACGCGCGTCGGGAAAGCGCCGCTCGTCGATCGCGCCGGCGCGCATGAGGCACATGAGGATGGTGCCCTTCGGCACCTCGATACCCGCGACCACGGTGTCGCGCGTGGGCTGCAGGATGATGATTGGCGCCACCGGCTTGAGCCGCATGGTTTCGTTGATGCACGCATCGACAAAGGGCAGCGCCGTCATGCTTTCATAGTTGTGCAAGTCTCTTCCAAGCACTTCCTCGCGCGCCCTGCGCAGCGCGTCGGGATGCCGGTAAAGGAGGTAGATCATCCAGGCGAGGGTGTTGGCAGTCGTGTCCTCGCCCGCGAGAAGCATGGTCAGGACATTTCCGGCGACGTCGGCGTCGGTGACCCCGCTGCCGGGATTGTCTCGGGCGGCGATCATCGCCTCGATCAGGTTCGTCGGGGTATCACGCAGTGCCGGGTTCGCCTGCATGCGGCGCCGCGCCTGCCCGATGAAGTCCTGCACCGCGCGCTGCAGCGCGTCCAGGTGCCTGTCGAGGTTGCGGTTCCTGAGCCACGTCCAGTAAGGAAACGGCGCCATCAGGCGCCTGAAGAGCGCGGGGAAAACCTGGTCGAGGTGCGTCTGGATCACCTCCTCGTCGGATTCGAGGGTGTTGATGTCGACTCCGAAGGCGAGGCCCGAAGTGACGTCGACCGTATACCGCATGAGGTCCGCCTGCAGATCGATCGTCTCGCCCGCCGCCGCGGCGCGCCGCCAGTGTCTTTCGAAGCGCTCGGTCACCCTCGCAAGCGCCGGGAAGTAGGCCTTGATGTGCCGGGGATCGAAGCTCGCCATCACCATCGACCGCTGCCGCCGCCACGCGTCGCCGTTGGCGGAGAACACGCCGTTGAAGCCCATGTCGTCGGCGATCGCGCTCAAGCGCTCGCCGCGGTGAAAGCCGTCTGGCCGGTCGCGCAGCACCGCCGCGATCGTTTCCGGGTTCGCCACCGCGAGAAAGAGCCGCGGGCCGATGCGGAACCGGAAGTACTCGCCGTAGGTGCGGCTCCACTTCTCGGCCGTGAGGTGCAGCCTCGAGTTGCGCAACTGGAGCAGGTTGCCGAGGATCGGCAGCCCGCGCGGGCCGGGCAGCTCGCGGATCTTCCTTAATTGCATTGCCCAAAATCCTACAATGGTTTTCCATGAACATCGCGACGTGGAACGTGAACGGCATCCGCGCGCGCCAGGCGCAGTTCTGCGAATGGCTTGAGCGCGAGCGTCCCGATGTCGTCTGCCTGCAGGAACTGAAGGCAGAGCCCAACCAGATCCCCGAGGCATGCAAGGTCGCGGACTACCACACGTTCTGGCACGGCATGCGGGCCTACTCCGGCGTATCCCTTCATATAAGGAAGGGGGCGTTTGAAACCGATCCGGTGTTCACCCATCCCGCGTTCGATATGGAATCGCGGATTGTGCAGGCGCAGTTTGGCGAGCTCGTTCTCGCGTCGGTCTACGTCCCGAACGGCAACAAGGACTACCCGGCAAAGCTCGAGTTCTTCCGCCGGCTGATCGCGTGGGCGAAGGAGCTGCGCGAAGCGGGACGCAGTCTCATCCTCTGCGGCGACATGAACATCACGCGCACCGAGATGGACGTGCATCCCAGGGAGCGCAAGCCCGCGCTCGTCGGGCAGCGGCCGCAGGAGCGCGAGCTCTTCGCCGAGCTATTGCAGCAGGACCTGGTGGACGTGGGCCGCAAGCTCGACCCGGACAACCCCGGCCTTTTCACATGGTGGGCGCCGTGGCGCAATATGCGCCAACGCAACATCGGCTGGCGGCTCGACTACATCCTCGCCTCGCCCGGCGTAGCCGCACGCGCGCAGAGCTGCATCGTGCAAGCGGACTTCGGCACGAGCGATCATGCGCCGGTCGTCATGACCGTGGGCGCTGCGCAATAGCGGTCGGAATCTGCGCGACGCCGCGTGTGACGGGCAGAACCACCGGCGCCTCGCCAGCAGATCGAAAAAGGCATCCTCCTTGCTGCACTTCAGGCTTGGAAAGGAGCTTACGGATGCCCAAAAGAGTGGCCGGTCTTCTGGACAACTTCAACGATGCCCAGCGCGCGGTGAAAGACATGCTCGGCGCGGGTTTCGAGTGCGACAGCATCAGTTTCGGTACGAGCAAGGACAAGTACCTCCCAGTCGTGGCGGCGAGCGCGCACAACGAAATCATGGCGGACCGCGCGGTCGTGATCCTCAGGCGCTACGGGGCCGCCGAAATCGACGAGCGGCCAGAATAGTCATTCGTCCAGTCTGATGTTGCGCTCTCTTGCGAGCGCAACGTAGCGGTTGAGCTCCATCTTGATGTACTCGCCGAACTGCTCGGGGGACATCGGCATCGGCTCGATTGCTTCCGCGACCAGGCGGCTCTGGAGCGCCGGCGAGGCGAGCGCTTTTCCGATTTCGGCGTTGAGCCTCTGCGTGACTTCGCGCGGCATCTTCGCCGGGCCGACAATGCCGTACCACTGCACGCCGTCGAAGCCTTTGAAGCCGGACTCCTCGAAAGTCGGCACGTCGGGCAGCAGCTCATGGCGCTTGAGCCCCGTGACCGCGATCGGCTTCACGCGCTTGTTGCGGATGTGCGGCAACGCGGCCGCCAACCCCGGCGTCATGGCCTCGAGCTGGCCGCCGAACA
>DATFEI010000150.1:0-4797 GCA_035251315.1 Burkholderiales bacterium
CATCCTGGTCTTCTACCGGATGGGCGACTTCTATGAGCTCTTCTACGACGACGCCGAAAAAGGCGCGCGACTGCTCGATCTCACGCTCACCTCGCGCGGCGCCTCGGCCGGCGCGCCGGTGAAGATGGCGGGGGTGCCGGCGCACTCGGTTGAGCAGTACCTGGCCAAGCTGGTGAAACTCGGGGAGTCGGTCGCGATATGCGAGCAGATCGGCGATCCGGCGACTGCCAAGGGGCCGGTCGACCGCAAGGTCACGCGCATCGTAACTCCCGGTACGCTCACCGATGCCGAGCTGCTCGATGACAAGGCCGACAACATTCTTCTGTCTCTTCATAGAGACAGAAGCGGCGTGGGCCTTGCCTGGCTATCGCTCGCGAGCGGAGCGCTGCGCGTTGCGGAAATAGCGCCCCAGGCCGTGGAAAACGAGCTGCGGCGAATCGGCCCGGCAGAGATCCTGGCCACCTCGGACGTGAGTGGCTTCTTCGTCACCAAGGTTCCCGAGTGGCATTTCGATATCGAGAGCGGCAAGAAAAGGCTCCTCAAGCAACTCGGCGCCGCAACGCTCGCCGGCTACGGGTGCGATGACATGACGCTCGCGATCGGCGCCTGCGGCGCGCTGCTCGACTACGCCGCCAAGACACAGGGGCAGGCGCTCGCGCATGTCACCGCGGTGAGCGCCGAGCGCGCGGGCGAGTATGTGCGCCTCGACGCGGCGACGCGGCGAAATCTCGAGCTCACCGAAACCCTGCGCGGGGAGCCGGCGCCGACGCTCTTTTCGCTGCTCGACGAATGCGCGACCGGCATGGGCAGCCGGCTGCTGCGCCACTGGCTGCATCACCCGCTGCGGGAGCAGCAGGCCGTGGCGATGCGGCACGATGCGGTCGAGGCGCTGAAGGAGCAAAGCGTTCAGAAAGCGCTGAAGCGATTCTCGGACGTCGAGCGCATCACCGCCCGCCTCGCGCTCAAGAGCGTGCGGCCGCGCGAGCTGGCGGGTTTGCGGGACAGCCTGAAATTGCTGCCGGAGCTGCGCCAGGCGCTGCCCGACGCGACGCCGCTCCTCAAAGAGCTGATCGGCGACCTCGCGACTCCGGAAGAAGCGCTTTTCATCCTCGAGCACGCCATTCACCCCGAGCCCGCGGCCCGCGTGGTCGACGGCGGCGTGATCGCCGACGGCTACAGCGCAGACCTCGACGAGCTGCGGCAGCTTCAGTCGAATGCCGGAGCGTTTCTGGTCGAGTTTGAAAAGCGAGAGAAGGAAAGAACAGGAATCCCCAATCTGCGAGTGGCGTACAACCACGTGCACGGCTACTACATCGAAGTGACCAACTCGCACGCCGGCAAAGTCCCCGATGACTACCGTCGCCGCCAGACGCTGAAGAATGCCGAGCGCTACATCACGCCGGAGCTGAAGCAGTTCGAGGATAAGGCCCTGTCGGCCCGGGATCGCGCCCTGGCGCTGGAGAAGTCCTTATATGAGGAAGTTCTTGGCCAACTGCAGGCGCACTTGCCTTCCCTGCAGAAGATCGCAAGAGCGCTCGCACAGGCCGATGTGCTCTCGACGTTCGCGTCCATCGCCTTGAAACGGAGCTACGCACGGCCGCAATTCACCAGCGAGCTTTGCATCGACATCGAGGCGGGACGCCACGCCGTAGTCGAGGGGCAGATCGAGAATTTCATCGCCAACGACTGCCGGATGTCTCCGACGCGCCGCCTTCTCCTCATCACCGGGCCGAACATGGGCGGCAAGTCGACCTACATGCGGCAGGTCGCGCTCATTGTCCTCCTCGCGCACATCGGCTCGTTCGTGCCGGCGCGCGCGGCACGCATCGGACCGATCGACCAGATCTTTACCCGCATCGGGGCGGCCGACGACCTCGCCGGCGGGCGCTCGACCTTCATGGTGGAGATGACCGAGAGCGCTGCCATCCTGCACAACGCCACCGAGAAGAGCCTGGTGCTGATGGACGAGGTTGGCCGGGGCACGTCCACCTTCGACGGACTCGCGCTGGCGTGGGCAATATCAAATCATTTGGTTCAGAAAAATGGATGTTTAACTCTCTTCGCGACGCATTACTTCGAGATGACGCGGCTTGCGCTCGAGTACAAGGAAGTCGCCAACGTGCATCTCGACGCCGTGGAGCACAAGGACACGGTAGTGTTCCTGCACGCCGTCGAGGAAGGCCCCGCGAGCCGTAGCTACGGCCTTCAGGTCGCGGGGCTCGCCGGCGTGCCGCGGCCGGTGATCCGGCAGGCGAAGAAGTACCTCCAGCTCCTGGAAGACTCGAGCCTGGCGCGAGGAAATCAAGAAGACCTGTTTTCAAGAAGAGTCGAATCGGAACCCGAGCCGGCGATCGATCCGCTTCGCGAAGAGCTGCAGAAGGTGAATCCCGACGAGCTCACGCCGCGCGAGGCGCTCGAGCTCCTCTACCGGCTCAAGCGCCTGTGAAGCCGCTCGAAGGCCTGCGCATCCTCACGGTCGAGCATTTCGGCGCCGGTCCCTACGGCACGATGTTCCTCGCCGGCCTGGGCGCCGAGGTCGTCAAGATCGAGAACGCCGCGACCGGCGGAGACGCGAGCCGGCACGTCGGCCCACACCTGCTGGGGGACGACGACAGCGAGTATTTCCAGACTTTCAATTTGTGGAAGAAAAGCGTCTCGCTCGACCTGACCCAGGATGTTGAGAAATTCCATGCGCTGGTGGCGCAAGCGGACGCGGTTGTGAATAACCTGCGCGGGGATGTTCCCGGGAAACTAGGGCTGGACTACAAGAGCCTCGCAAAGATCAATCCGAGCGTCGTGTGCCTGCACATCTCGGCCTACGGCCGCGACAACGAGCGCGCGTCCTGGCCGGGGTACGATTTCCTGATGCAGGCCGAGGCGGGGCTGATGGATCTGACCGGCGAGCCTGAAGGCGCGCCGAGCCGCTTCGGCACCTCGATCATCGACTGCATGAGCGGCGTGACCGGCGCGGCGGCCCTCCTCGCCTGCGTGCTGCGCGCTCAGCGCACGGGCAAGGGCTGCGACGTGGACGCAAGCCTCTTCGACGTGGCGCTGCACCAGCTCACCTACATGGGCACGTGGTACCTGAACGGCGGCGAGGCGTCCTCGCGCCAGCCGCGCAGCGCGCACTACTCGCTCACGCCGGTGCAGACCTTCCCGACCGCGGACGGCTGGATCTTCGTCATGTGCATGAAGGACAGCTTCTGGCACTCGCTGGTGGAGGCGCTCTCGCGCAGCGAGCTGGGAGCGGATGCTCGCTTCGCGACCATGACGGCCCGGCTCGCGCACCGCGCCGAGCTCACCGCGATCCTGGATGCGGAGTTCCGCAAGCGCCCGAGCGCCGAGTGGCTCGAGCGGCTCTCGGGCCGCCTGCCCGTCGGTCCGGTCAACGGCATGCGCGCTGCGCTCGAGAGCCCCTTCGTCGCTGCGACCGGCATGATCCATTCCATCGAGCACCCGGAGAAACCCGGCCTGCGCATGCTCACGCTTCCAGTGAAGATCGACGGCGAGCGCCCGCAGCCGGTAGCCTGTGAGCCGCTCAAGAAATGAAGCTCGAAGGCATCCGCGTCATCGACCTTTCACTCTTCCTCCCCGGTCCATATCTGACGCTCATGCTCGCCGACCACGGCGCGGAGGTGATCAAGATCGAGCCACCGGGGGAAGGGGATCCGACGCGCCATCTCGGGCCGCGCGACGACGGCGAGACGGTGTACTTCCGCAATCTGAACCGCGGGAAGAAAAGCGTCGTCGTCGATCTCAAGAATCCGCAGGACCGCGAAGCGCTGCTCAAGCTTTGCGACACTGCGGACGTCTTCGTCGAGTCCTTCCGCCCGGGTGTGGTCGATCGGCTCGGCGTCGGCTACAAGCAACTCCGCGCGCGCAACCCAGGCATCGTGTACTGCTCGATTAGCGCGTTCGGCCAGCAGGGCCCGCTCCGCGAGCGGCCGGCGCACGACCTCGCGGTCGAGGGGCTGAGCGGCGTTCTCAGCATCACGCTCGGCCAGGATGGCAAGCCGGCAATTCCCGGGCTACCGCTCGCCGATCTCCTCGCCTCACTGCACGGTCTCGCTGGCGTGCTGATGGCCCTGCTGCGCCGCGAAAAGACCGGCAAGGGCGACTTCATCGACATCGCGATGCACGACTCGATGCTCGCCGGCATGCCAAACGTGCTCGGCCCGACCTTTGCCGAGAACCGCCAGCCGGTACCGACCCACGAGCGCTCCACCGGCGGCTCAGCGTTCTACCGCCTTTACGACACCGCGGACGGCCGTCATCTCGCGCTGGGCGGCCAAGAGCCAAAGTTCGTGCGCAATCTCCTCGGCGAGCTCGGGCGCCTGGACCTCGCGCCGCTTTGCGAGAAGCCCGGCCCGCATCAGCAGCCGGTGATGCAGCTTCTAGAGAGTTTCTTCCGAGGAAAAACGCTGCAGGACGCTCTGGCTTTTCTTTCTCGACTGGATGTGTGCTACGCGCCGGTCAGCACGCTGCCGGAGGCGCTCGACGCAGCTGCTGAAAAGCTTCTCAAGGATGAGCTAGGACGGCGGCATCTCGCTCCGCCGATACGCTTCCGCGACGAGCCCGCCCGCCCCAGGCTGCGCGAGCCGCGGCTCGGCGAGCACGACGCGCTGAAGAAGCGCTGAAGGGATCTCATCGCGGCGTAGGCCGATGTCGCGCAGCATGTGATCGCTGAGCGAGTAGAGCTCGTGCCGTGTGCGCCGCAGCGCCCAGGCCCTAAGGAAGTACCCGAACAGCCGTTTCATCTGCTTCCGCCTCCACCAGCACAAGGCCGTCTCCGTCGAT
>DATFEI010000052.1:0-16543 GCA_035251315.1 Burkholderiales bacterium
CTGCGGCAGATCGACCTCGACGCGGTGAGTCCGGTCGCCCAGATTGTCGACTTCGAGAAGCTCGCCGAGGAGTCAAAGGGAAAGACCCCGAAGTTCACATTCAGCATGTGGGCGTTTCCGACCCAGCCGGCGGGCGGGAGGCCCTTCGCCGAGATCCTCGCCGAGTATTTCAGCTTCTGCAAGGACGCGGAGGGCTTCTCCCCGCTTCTGCCGCAAGTGAGCTACCACATCGAAAAGGACACGAGCTCGCTGCTTTCGTACTCCCACCAGTCCGACGTCTGGACGCTCGATCCGATCGCGGCCGAGGGCGAGCCCGGATGGGAAAAGTTTGCCAAGGCGTTCAACGATCGATGCAGCGAATGGGGCGGAACGCCGCTCTTTAACCAGACCCCGTTCCTCGAAAGGCGGCACGTCGTGCGGGCGTTCGGCGATCGCCTGGACAGGTTTGAAGCCGCGCGCCGGCGCTTCGATCCCGGCCGGCGCATGCTGAACGACTATTTCGCCAAGCTGCTTACGGGGTAGCCGAATGCGCATCCTCGTCGTCGACGATCATCCGCTGATGGCCGAGGCGATTGGCCTCGCTATGCGAACGCTCGATCGCGCCACCGAGGTCCAGAGCGCGGGCAGCCTGGCCGCCGCGCTCGCCCGGGCGAAGCAGGTTGCGTTCGATCTATGCCTGCTCGACCTCGGCCTGCCCGACTGCTCGGGCCTGGAGGCGCTTTCGCGCATGCGCGAGACCCTGCCGGCGCTGCCGGTGGTGGTCGTTTCCGCCGCGGACGACACCAAGAGTGTGCTCGCGGCGCTCGATCTCGGCGCCATGGGCTATATCCCCAAGACCTCGCCGCGCGACGTCCTGCTGGGCGCGGTGAGGCTCGTGGCCTCGGGTGGGATCTACGTGCCGGTGGAGGCAGTCAAGGCGCGGGAGGCTGCGGAACCGGTCCCGCCGGCGGCTGGTGAGCGCGCGGCGGCCGCGAAGACAATGGCCGAGCTCGGCCTTTCCTCGCGGCAATGCGAGGTTCTCGAGCTCCTCCTGAAAGGCCTGCCCAACAAGCTCATCGCGCGCAAGCTCGAGATCTCCGAGAACACCGCCAAGATTCACGTCAGCGCCGTGCTGCGCGTGCTTGGGGTCGCGACCCGCACGCAGGCACTGATCGCGGTCAACCGGCTGGGCCTGCGCATCGACGCCCAGGACGTCGGCTAGGCAACCAGGACGAAAACCGGAGCATGAAAGGACCGCTTACGGGTTAGGGGACACGGTGGCTAGCGCCGCGAGCCGCCGCGCGGGAAAGCGCGCGCTGAAGCGGCTCCCCTTGCCCAGCTCGCTCTCGATCTCGAGAGTGGCATCGTGGCGCGCAAGCGCGTGCTTGGCGATCGCGAGGCCGAGGCCGGTGCCGCCGGTCTCGCGCGAGCGGCTGCGATCGACCCGGTAGAAACGCTCGGTCAGCCGCGGGATGTGCTCGGGCTCGATGCCGATGCCGGTATCCTGGACGCTGAAGCGCGCGCCATCCGGGCCTTCGCGCCACGCGAGAGTCACCGTGCCGCCCGGCGGCGTATAGCGGATGGCGTTGCTCACTAGGTTGCCGAAGGCGCTCGCAAGCTCGCTTTCCAGGCCGAGCACGTCGTTGGTTGCGTCTATGCTCAAGCTGATGGTGTGTTTGCCTCCCGAAAGCGCCTCGGCATCGGCTTTCAGCCGCTCGAGCAGCGGCCGCACCGCGACACGGTTGTCTGACGAGGCCGGCGGCGCCGCATCGAGCGCCGAGAGCGTCAGCAGGTCGTCGATGATGCGCTGCATGCGCGCCGCCTGCTCCTGCATCATGCCGAGGTAATCGCGTTGGCGCTGCGGATCAAGCTTGAGTTCGCGCACTGTCTCCAGGAAGCCGACGAGCACGGTGAGTGGCGTGCGCAGCTCGTGCGAAACGTTGGCGACGAAATCGCGCCGCATGGCATCGACACGCTCGGTCTGCGTGATGTCCCGCGCGAGCAGCAGCTTCTGCGTCTCGCCGACGGGAATCAGCTGCAGCGACAGCGCTATGCCCGGCCCGCGGGTGATACGCACCGGCTTGTCCTGCGGCTCGCGCAGATACTCGACAAACTCGGGCTCGCGCACCAGGTTGGCGATGTTCTGGCCCAGGTCGGCACGGCCGTCGAGCATGAGTTGCCGCTCGGCGGTGCGGTTGCACCACTCGATGCGGTTTGCGCCATCCAGCACCACCACGCCGTCGGGCAGCGCCTGCACCGCGCGACGCATGCGCGCGAGCGAGTCCGCGAGGCCGCGCTCGCGCTTCGCCGCGTCGCGCTCCAGGCGATGCAGCGCGGCGAGCACTTCGTCCCAGATGCCCTCGCCTTCGGGCACCTGGCCCGGCAGCGGGTTCGCAAGCCAGCGCTGTAGGCGCGCAAGGTGCCGCGTGTGCCAGACAAGGAGTCCGAGCAGGCCGGCGGCGAGCACCCCCCATCCCCAGGCGGGGCCGGCGAGCAGGCCGACCAGAAGACCGGCCGCAGCGAACCCAGCGGTCCACAGCACGCTATTCCTGTAAATCGGACTCAACCGGTGCGGAAGCCGTAGCCCGAGCCGCGCACGGTGTCGATCAAGCGGTCGTGCCCGCTCGGCTCAAGCGCCTTGCGCAGGCGGCGGATGTGAACGTCGACGGTTCGTTCCTCGATGAACACGTGATCGCCCCAGACATGGTCGAGCAATTGCGCGCGGCTATAGACGCGCTCGGGATGCGTCATCAGGAAGTGCAGCAGGCGAAACTCGGAAGGCGAGAGCTCGACGCGCTTCCCCTGTGCGGTGACACGGCGGGTGGCCGGATCGAGCCGCAGCCCTTCCGCCTCGACGGCGTCGCCCGAGAGCTGTGGCGCCCGGCGTCTGAGCACCGCCTTAATGCGCGCGGCGAGCTCCTTCGGGGAAAAGGGCTTGGTGAGGTAGTCGTCCGCGCCGGCCTCGAGCCCCGAGATCTTGTCTTGCTCCATCGCGCGCGCGGTGAGCATCAGGATTGGCAGCTCGCGCGTGCGCTCGTCGGCGCGCAGACGCCGCGCGAACGCAAGCCCAGACTCTCCGGGCAGCATCCAGTCGAGCACCAGCACGTCTGGCAGCGCGTTACGGATCGCCGCTTCCGCCTCCTCGGCGCTCGCGGCGCGCAGCACCTTGTGGCCGCTGTGCTCCAGGTTCACCGCGACTAGCTCCTGAATCTGCGGCTCGTCCTCGACGACGAGCACCGTGGCGCTCATTACGCGAATCCGGACTTAGGCGCGCCCGTATGCCGCACGTCGGTGCCCTTGACGATGTAGATCACGTACTCGGCCATGTTCTTGGCGTGGTCGCCGATGCGCTCGATCGCCTTCGCGATCCACACGATCTCGAGCGCGGTTGAGATGGTGCGCGGGTCTTCCATCATGTAGGTGATGAGCTGGCGCAGGATGGCGCGGAACTCGGTGTCGATGCCGGCGTCGTCGCGGATCACCTCGGCCGCGCCGTCGGCGTCGAGGCGCGCGAAGCAGTCGAGCGTCCGGCGCAGCATCGAAATCGCCGCTTCGGCGGCGTGGCGCACCTCGACCACCGGCGGGGCCTGCGCGCCGCCGCGCTCGCTGATCGCCTTCGCCATGCGCGCGATCTTCTGCGCCTCGTCGCCGATACGCTCGAGGTCCGTCACCGTCTTCATGATGGCGAAGATCATGCGCAGGTCGCTTGCCGCGGGCTGGCGGCGCACGATGAGCTGGCTGCAGTCGCCGTCGAGCGCTACTTCGAGCGCGTTGACGCGGTGATCGGCCTCGATTACCTCGTCGGAGAGCGAGACGTTGCCAGTGGTGAGGGCGTCGATCGCGCGCCTGATCTGCGACTCCACTAGCCCGCCCATGGCAAGCACACGCGAGCGGATCGACCCGAGATCCAGGTCATACTGCTTGGAAGCGTGCTCGGTCATTTCCATCGGCTGGCCTCCTATCCGAACCGGCCCGTGATGTAGTCCTCGGTCTGCTTCATCTTGGGCTTGATGAAGAGCTCGTCGGTGACGCCGAACTCGATCAGATCGCCGAGATACATGTACGCGGTGAAGTCCGACACGCGCGCCGCCTGCTGCATGTTGTGGGTAACGATGAGGATGGTGACGCGCTCCTTGAGGTCGTGCATCAGCTCCTCGATCGAGGCGGTCGCGATCGGGTCGAGCGCCGAGGTCGGTTCGTCGAACAGCAACAACTCAGGGTCTGTCGCAAGCGCCCGCGCAATGCACAGGCGCTGCTGCTGGCCGCCCGAGAGGTTGTACGCCGGCTCTTGCAGCCGGTCCTTAACCTCGTCCCAGAGCGCGGCATCCTGCAGCGCCTGCTCGACTTTTTCCTCGATGCGGCGGCGCGAGCGCTCGCCGCGCACGCGCAGCCCGTACGCCACGTTCTCCAACACCGACTTGGGGAATGGATTGGGTTTCTGGAACACCATGCCGATCCTCATGCGGACCTCGATGGGGTCGACGCCGCGCGCGAGCAGGTTGGTATTGTCGGGCTGCAGCACGATCTCGCCCTCGTAGCGGTTGCCCGGATACAGGTCGTGCATGCGGTTGAAGCAGCGTAGAAATGTGGACTTGCCGCAGCCCGAGGGCCCGATCAGCGCGGTCACCTTGCGCTCGTGCACCGGCATCGTGATGCCCTTCAGGGCCCGGAACTCGCCGTAGTAGAAGCTCAGCTGCCGCGCTTCCGCCTTGGTGACCAATAGTTCGCTCATGTGCGTTTCGGGTGCGGACATATTAGTTCACCATTTGATGTTGCGGCGCAGCCGGTAGCGCAGCCAGATCGCAAGGCCGTTCATCGCCAGCGTCATGATGACGAGGACGAAGCCGGCGGCGGCGGCGTTGGCGTGAAACGCGGCCTCGGGCCGCGAGGTCCAGTTGAACATCTGGATCGGCATCACCGTGAACGGCGACATCAGCCACTCGAACGACACAAACGGCGGCTTGCTGGTGATCGGCGCCGGCGGCAGAAAGGCGATGAAGGTGAGCGCGCCGATCGTGATGATTGGTGCGGTCTCGCCAATCGCACGCGCCATTCCGATGATGACACCGGTCAGGATCCCGGCCGACGAGTACGGCAGGATGTGGTAGCGCACCGTCTGCCACTGCGTTGCGCCGAGCGCGTACGAGCCTTCGCGGATCGCCTGCGGGATCGAGCGGATAGCCTCGCGCGTCGCCACGATCACCACCGGTAGGATGAGCAGTGCGAGCGTCAGGCCGGCCGCGAGAATGCTCTGGCCCAGGCCGAACTGGTAGACGAAGAGGCCGAGCGCCAGCAGGCCGTACACGATCGAGGGCACGCCGGCGAGGTTGGTGATGTTGATCTCGATCACATCGGTGACCCAGTTCTTCGGCGCGTACTCCTCCAGGTATACGCCAGCAGCGACGCCGAGCGGCACGGCGAAGAAGGCCGTGACGATCATGACCAGCGTCGAGCCGACCCACGCCGACAGGATTCCGGCCTGGGCGGGACGTCGCGACGGGTAGCTGGTGAAGAACTCCCACGACAGGCGCCCCAAGCCGTCCAGCGCCATGTCGACGAACAGCGCGACGAACGTGAGCACACCGATCATGAGCGCGACCATGCCGCACAGCGCGAAGATCGCGTCCCAGCGCTTGCGCTTATTGATGTTTTCTTTCAATACGCCTCGCGGAAGGTCTTGCGCAGCATGTGGCCGGCGATGTTGCACAGCAGGGTGAAGAGGAGCAGCGTCAGCCCGGCGGCGAAGATCGTCTGGTACCCGATCGAACCGTGCGGCAGGTCGCCGAGCGCCACTTGCACGATGTAGGCAGTGATAGTCGCGGCGGGCTCGAGCGGGTTGAACGTCAGGTTGGGCTGCATGCCGGCCGCGATCGCGAGAATCATCGTTTCGCCCACGGCGCGCGAGATGCCGAGGATATAGGCCGAGGCGATACCGGAGAACGCCGCGGGCACCACCACCTTGACCGCGGTCTGGAAGCGGGTCGCGCCCATCGCGTAAGAGCCCTCGCGCAGGCTCATCGGCACCGCGCGCATCGCGTCCTCGGAGATGGAGCTCACGTACGGGATGATCATGATGCCCATCACGATGCCCGCCGAGAGCAGGTTGAAGCCGGGGAGCTCGGAATAGATGCGCTGTAGGAGCGGTGTCACGAATAGGAGCGCGAAATAGCCGTAGACAATGGTCGGCACGCCGCCCAGCAGCTCGAGGAAGGGCTTCGCCAGCTCGCGTACCCGGAATGGAGCGAACTCCGACAGGTAGATGGCAATCACCGTGCCCATCGGGATCGCGATCACGAGCGCCACCGCCGAGCTCGTCAGCGTGCCGGAGAGCAGCACCATGATGCCGAAATGCGCGTCGTCGAAGAGCGGCGTCCACTGGGTGTCGGTGAGGAACTTGATGATCGGGACCTCGGTGAAGAACACCACCGATTCCTTCACCAGAATGTAGACAATCGCGACGGTGGTGAACACCGAGACGAGCGCGGCCAGGAACAAAACCAGCTCGATCATCCGCTCGCGCACGACGCGGGCGCGGCGTCTCGCGAGGCGCTCGCCCTGCAAGCTGGCGTCCATCAGCGTGGTTTGGCCGGGCACAGCGGACATTAGGAAAAAGTCTGCGCGAATTCTATTAGAAACAAGAACCCGCCCGGGGAGGACTCCGCGGGCGGGTTGCTTGTCGTCAAGAAGCGCTTCTTGCTAGAGCTTCGCTTCGCGCTTCAAGAGCTCTTCGATCGTGACGCCGACTTCCGCCACGCCGCCGAACACCGTGCCCTTTTTGCCCTTGACGACATGCTCCCAGCCAGCTGTGTAGGCCGAGTCCGGCAGCGGCACGTACTTCACTTCCTTCGCCAGCTTGGCGCCGTTCTTCATGTAGTACTCGACGAATTCCTTCACCTCCGGCTTGGCGAGCGATTTGGCGTTGACGTAGATGAAGATCGGGCGCGCGAGGGGCGAATAGGTACCCTTCAGCACCGCCTCCATCGAGGGCTCGACCGGCTGGCCCTTCTCGTTCACGATCGGCACGGCCTTCAGCTTGTCCTTGTTCTCCACATAGTAGGCGTAGCCGAAGTAGCCTAGTCCGTTGACGTCGCGCGACACGCCCTGGACCAGGACGTTGTCGTCCTCCGAGGCGGTGAAGTCGCCGCGCGAGGACTTGGACTTGCCAACCACCGCCTCGGTGAAGTAGTCGAAAGTGCCCGAGTCGGCGCCCGGCCCGAAAAGCTTCAGGGGGGCATCAGGCCAGGACGGGTTGATCTGGTTCCAGCGCGTCACCTTGCCCTGGGCGGCGGGCTCCCACATCTTCTTCATCTCCGCGATGGTCAGCTGCTTGATGAAGGTGTTCTTCGGGTTGATCACCACCGTGAGGGCGTCAAACGCCACCGGCAGCTCGATGTACTCGACGCCCGCCTTGGCGCAGTCGGCCATTTCGGCCTTGAGGATCGGCCGCGACGCGTTCGAGATGTCGGTTTCGGCACGGCAGAACTTCTTGAAGCCGCCGCCGGTGCCAGAGATGCCGACCGTTACCTTGACCTGCTGCTTCTTCGCCTTTTGAAAGTCCTCGGCAACCGCTTCGGTCACCGGGAAGACCGTGCTCGAGCCGTCGATCCTGACGATCTTCTGCTGCGCATAAACGGGTGCGGCCGCCAATGCTGCAGCGGCGGCGAGGGGCCAAAGCCTCATGGGATCTCCTGTCGAATTTGGACTACAGGACGGCAGGTTACGCAGCAGGTATTACCAATTCATGACCGCGGCAAGCTCGTGTTCATAGATAGGAATAGCCCACGCATCAGCCCACGTAATTCTCGGCGAGCGTAAGGGCCTTGGCCTTCGAGCTCACCACGTAGTCGAGCTCGGCGAGCTGCAGGCGGTGCTGGAAGGGTGTGTCGTCGTGGAAGCGGTGGAGCATGGAGGTCATCCACCACGAGAAATGCTCGGCGCGCCACACGCGCTTCAGTGCTGTCGCCGAATACGATTTCAGGCCTTCCTCGCTGCCTGTCTGGAAATAGTCGACGAGCGCGCGAGCGAGCACGCGCACGTCGTTCACGGCGAGATTGAGTCCCTTCGCGCCGGTGGGCGGCACGATGTGGGCCGCGTCCCCGGCGAGGAACAGCCGGCCATAGCGCATTGGCTCGACTACGAAGCTGCGCATGGCGATGATGCCGCGCTGGAATATGCGGCCTTCGGCGAGCTTCCAGGGCTTGCGTGTCGCGAGGCGCGCGTGCAGCTCCTCCCAGATGCGTGCATCCGGCCAGTTGTTGACATCGTCCTCGGGGTCGCATTGGAAGTACAGGCGCTGGATCTGCGGCGAGCGCGTGCTGACGAGGGCGAAGCCGCGCTCGTGGTGCGCGTAGATGAGCTCCGCGGTCGAAGGCGGCGCTTCGACCAGGATGCCGAACCAGCCGAACGGGTAGGTGCGCGCGAATTCGTGCCGGTGCCGCGACGGGATCGAAGGGCGCGATACGCCGTGAAAGCCATCGCAGCCGGCGACGAACTGGGCCTCGATCTCCTCCACCATTGCTTCGCGGTGATAGCGGACCTTCGGCGACGGGGAATCGAGATCGTAGAGCGCAGCGTCCTTCACTCCGAAGAAGACTTTTCCATTTGCGTCGAGCCGAGCTTTCACGAGGTCCTTGATGACCTCGTGCTGCGCGTAAACCATGATCGCGCGCCCGGTGAGCTCGGTGAACGCGATGCGGTGGCTCGCGCCCGCGAAGCGAAGCACGATTCCCTCGTGCACGAAGCCCTCGCGCTGCATGCGCTCTCCGACGCCGCTGCTTGCGAGGAGATCCACCGTGCCCTGCTCGAGCACGCCGGCGCGAATGGTGGCCTCGATCTCCTGGCGCGTGCGGGACTCGAGGACGATCGAGTCCACTCCATCGAGGTGGAGCAGGTGTGAAAGCAGAAGTCCCGCCGGCCCGGCGCCGACGATCGCTACGGGTGTTTTCATGCCAGGCTCGCCACCGCAATGTAGCGCGCCAGGCGGCCCGTGACCATGAAGCCGAGCGCCGCGGCCCAGTGGATCCTGAGCCAGCCCGCGGCGACGCAAAGCGCGTCACCGACGAGCGGCAGCCACGCGAAGAGCAGGGTAGGCGCTCCATGGCGCTTCACGGCATTCAAATACTGGAGGTCCTTTTGAGGAACCAGGCGGCCGAGCGCATAAGAGGTCATGCCGCCAGCCGTGTTGCCCGCCGTGGCGATCGCCACTGCGAGCGCAGCGCGGTCGGGGTAGAGGTGAACGTAGGCGAAGAGCGCAGCCTCGGAAGGCAGCGGGACGAGGGTCGCGGCGGCGAAGCTCATGGCGAACAAAGTTGCGAGTGGCTCCATGCTAAATTCCACCGGCTTTGACCAAGGGCTATCTCGAGCGAATTCTGAAGGCGCGGGTCTACGACGTGGCGAGCGAATCGCCCCTTGAGACGGCGCCGGCGCTTTCCAAGCGCCTCGGCAACCGGCTCCTCCTCAAGCGCGAAGACCTGCAGCCGGTATTCTCGTTCAAGCTGCGCGGCGCGTACAACAAGATGGCTGGATTGCCGCGCCAGCGCCTCGCGCGCGGCGTAATCGCGGCGAGCGCCGGCAACCATGCGCAGGGTGTCGCGCTCGCGGCGCAGCGCCTCGGCTGCCGCGCGGTGATCGTGATGCCGGTCACCACGCCTCGCATCAAGGTGGACGCCGTGGCCGCGCGCGGCGCGCGGGTCGTGCTCCACGGCGATTCATATTCGGACGCCTATGGCAAAGCGATGCAGCTCAAACGCAGGCACGGCCTTGCCTTCGTCCATCCCTACGACGACCCCGAGGTGATCGCGGGTCAGGGAACCATCGGCATGGAGATTCTGCGCCAGCATCCCCAGCCGATCGACGCCATCTTCGTCCCTGTCGGCGGCGGTGGGCTCATCTCGGGCATCGCCGCCTACGTCAAGACGATCAATCCGAGGATCAGAATCGTGGGCGTGGAGCCGCTCGACGCGGCCGCCATGGCCCGATCGCTGAAAGAGGGAAGGCGCGTGAAGCTCGACCACGTCGGGCTTTTCGCCGACGGTGTCGCGGTCAAGGAAGTCGGGCGCGAAACGTTTCGTCTCTGCAAGGCGCTGGTGGACGAAATGGTGCTCGCCGACACCGACGAGATGTGCGCGGCGATCAAGGATGTGTTCGAAGACACGCGCGTCGTGCTCGAGCCGGCGGGCGCGCTTGCCATCGCCGGCGCGAAAGCGTGGGTGGAGCGGCGCGGAGCACGGGGCCAGACGCTCGTCGCCATCGCTTCGGGCGCCAACACCAACTTCGATCGTCTGCGCTTCATCGCAGAAGAAGCCGAGCTCGGCGAGCACCGCGAGGCGATCCTCGCGGTCACCATCCCCGAGCGCCCGGGCAGCTTCCGCAAGTTTTGCTCGCTGCTCGGCGCGCGCAACGTGACCGAGTTCAACTACCGCATCGCGGACTCGAAAGACGCGCATATCTTCGTCGGCATCGAGGTGCAGGGCCGAAACGAGACGGCGCGCATTGTGCGCAACCTGCGCCGCCACGGCCTTACTACCCTCGACCTTTCCGATAACGAGATGGCAAAGCTACACACGCGCCACATGGTCGGCGGCCGGGCACCGTTTGCCAAGAACGAGCTGCTCTACCGCTTTGAGTTTCCCGAGCGTCCGGGAGCGCTCATGCGCTTCCTCGAAGCGATGCGCGGTGGCTGGAACATCAGCCTTTTCCACTACCGCAACCAGGGTGCGGACTATGGGCGGGTGCTGGTTGGCATCCAGGTTCCGCGGCAGGAAATGACCGAATTCCGCAGCTTCCTCAGAAAGCTCGGCTACCCGTACGCGGACGAGACGCGCAACCCCGCGTACAAGCTGTTCCTGCTCTAGCCATGGCCGGGCGTGCGCCGTTCCTGCCGAAGAAGATTAGCCGCTACATCGCCGAGCACGCGGTGCGCGAGCCGGAAATCCTGCGCGAGCTGCGCGCGGCGACTTCATCGCTCCCGAACGCTGGCATGCAGATCGGCGCCGACCAGGGGCAGTTCATGGCGCTGCTCGTGCAGGCAATGGGCGCGCGCAACTGCCTCGAGATCGGCACGTTTACCGGTTACAGCGCGCTCGCCGTGGCGCTTGCGATTCCCGAGAATGGCCGCATCGTGTGCTGTGATATCAGCGAGGAATGGACGGCAATCGGCCGGTCTTTTTGGCAGAAGGCCGGCGTGGACAGAAAAATCGACCTCAGGATCGGTCCTGCCCTTCGGACGCTCGATGAGCTGAGAAAGGAAACGCGAAACTTCGACTTCGTCTTCATAGACGCGGACAAGACCAACTACGCGAACTACTACGAGGCTTGCCTGCCCATGCTGCGCCCGGGCGGAATCCTGGCAGTGGACAACACGCTTTGGTCGGGATGGGTGGCCGCTCGCGGCCACCATGACGACGATACGGTCGCGCTGCGCAAGTTCAACGACAAGTTGCACGCCGACGATCGGGTCGAGATCGCGCTTCTCCCACTCGGCGACGGCGTCACCCTCGCGCTGAAGAAATAGTTCCTATTTCTTTCCGGCGAAATAATCTTCGTCGGCAAAGCACACCGGCGAAGCGAGCGTCCCGGAACCCTGATCGGGCTCTCCGAGAAAGACAAGCCCTTCCGGATCGCGCCGGTACACGCCGCGCTCCGTGACCACATAGTCCATCGGGACGTCCCAGGCCTGCGGACAAATGGTGTCGAGCTTCGCCATTTCGTAGGAGATTCCAATAGTGAGCGGTTTCTTCGCCAGAGCAGCGAGCGTGCGGTCGAAAAATCCGCCGCCGTAGCCGAGCCGGTAACCCTGCGCGTCCCACCCGTTCATCGGTAGGAGCACCGCGTCGGGGGTCAATTGTTGTGAATTCGCCGGATAGGGGATGTCGAGCGGCCCCTTGGCGAGCACGATGCCGGGATGCCATTCGCGGAATATAAGTGGAGTTTTTGGCGCCACGACGACCGGCAGGGCGGTCAACGCCCCCCGCGTTCGCAGCGTTCTGGCAAGATGGCGGGCGTCGTATTCGCCCCTGATCGGCCAGCAGAAGGCGAGGCGGCAACGGGCAAGGCCGGGAAACGAGCGTTCCAGGTAGCCGTCGATCCGGCGGCGCCAGGAGTCGAGCGTGCCGGGAGAAAGTGCAGCGCGCACGGCGATGAGCCGCTCGCGCTCCGTGCGGCGCCAGGCTCTTAGGGTGACAGGATCCATGGGGGGAAGATTAGTTTTATGATTTCTAAGGTTTTCCGCAACCTCGCGGCAGCCCTTTGCTGCGTGCTGGCGCAGGCGGCGGGTGCGAAAAATACGAAGGACTCGGCTGACGAGTCGGTGCTAGCCGCTTACGACGCTTACCGCGCCGGCGACCCGATCAAGTTTGCCCGCAGCACGAAGAATCTCCAACCCCATGTGCTCGAGCCGTGGCTCGATTACTGGCGGCTGTCGATGCGGCTCGAAGACGCACCTCACCGCGAGGTGCGCGAATTCCTGGCCACCCATGCCAACCTGTATGTCGCCGAGCGCTTGCGCGCCGAGTGGCTGCGGACACTCGGAAAGCGCAGCGAGTGGCCGGAGTTCGAGCGCCAGGCCGCGCGCTACAACCGCGAAGATCTCGAAGTGAGCTGCTACCGCTGGATGTCGCGCCTCGAGCAGGGCGACGACTCGGCGCTCGATGAGGCGACGGCGATGTGGCTGGAGCCTGCTGAGCTGCCCGAAGGCTGCCAACGGCTGAGCACGCTGCTCTCGGCACGCGGCCGGCTTTCGGTCACCGACGTCTGGCACCGTGTGCGCGTGCTCTTCGGGCACGGCCAGACCAGCGCGGCGAAGACCGCCCTCGCCCTGTTGCCAAAGAACGAAGCCCCCGACGAGCGCATGCTCGCCGAGGCCGCACGCCATCCGAAGCGCTTCATCGAGCGCCTACCCAAGCCGCTCGGCTCGCGCGCCGAGCACGAGGTGGCCGTGCTCGGGGCGATGCGCTACGCGCGCAACGACCCGGCCGCGGCGGCGGCAGCGCTCGAAGGAGCGCTTGCCGAGCAGCTGTCCGACACGCAGCTCAAATACCTGTGGGGCGTGGTCGGCTACGAGGGGGCGCGCGAGCACCACAACGATGCGCTCAAGTGGTTCGCGCGCGCCGGCGATACGCCGCTTGCCGACTGGCAGCTGGCGTGGAAGGTGCGCGCGGCGCTGCGCGACGGCGAGTGGAAGGTGGTGCGCGATTCGATCGACCGCATGTCGTTCGGCGCAGCGCACCAGCCGGCCTGGATCTATTGGTACGGGCGGGCGCTTGCGGCCCAGGGCGAGGAGATGGGCAGCCGCGCGTACTTCCTGCGCATCGCGGGCCAGACCGATTTCTACGGCTTGCTCGCGGCCGAGGAGCTCGGCTATGTGCTCGCGCTGCCCGACATCACCCATGTGCCGACTGAAGCGGAAGTGGCTACGGCCGCGGCCGATCCGGGTCTCAAGCGCGCGCTCGAGCTTATCCGCCTCGGCCTGCGCACCGAAGGCGTGCGCGAATGGCTCTTTACCATCCGCTCGTTTGGCGACGAGCGCCTGCTCGCGGCGGCAGAGCTGGCGCGCCGCCACGGTGTCTACGACCGGGCGATCCACACCGCCGACCGCACTTCGCGGCTGCACAACTTCACCTTGCGCTACCCGATGCCGTACCAGGAAGTGTTCCGCGGCTATGCGGCTGCCCACGGCGTCGACGAGGCCTGGGTGCTCGGCCTGGTGCGGCAGGAAAGCCGCTTCAACACCGAGGCGCGCTCGAGCGCAGGCGCGGCCGGCATCATGCAGGTCATGCCGCGCACCGCGCGCTACGTTGCCGGCAAGATCGGGATGCGCAACTACCGGCCAAAGACCGTGACCGAAATCGAGACCAACATCACGCTCGGCACCGGGTATCTCAAGCTGGTGATGGAGCAGCTAGGGCACCCGGTTCTTGCTTCCGCCGCCTACAACGCCGGGCCCTCGCGCGCGCGGCGTTGGCGCGACGAAAAGCTGCTCGAGGGCGCGGTCTACATAGAGTCGATTCCGTTTTCCGAGACGCGCGACTACGTGAGGAAAGTAATGGCGAACGCGGTCTACTACGCCGCGGTTCTCGAGAAGAAGCCGGTCCCGCTCAAGACGCGGCTCGGCGTGATCCAACCTCCGGGGGCTTGGGAGCCGCCGGTGTTCGAGGAAGAACCAACGCCCGGCACGCCATGACGCCGAAGGGTGTGCTGGTCGTCGGCGGCTCGGGCTTCATCGGCCGGCACCTTGTTGCCTCGCTCGCCGCCGCCGGGCTCGATGTCATCGTGCCTTCGCGCCGCCGCGAGCGCGCGAAGCATCTCATCCTGCTGCCGACGGTCGACGTGGTGCAGGCCGACGTCATGGCGCCCGGTGTGCTGGAGCGCTTGTGCTCGGGCAAGCAGGCGGTTTACAGCCTCGTCGGTGTCCTGCACAGCCGGCGCGGGCGAGGCGATCAGCGCGGCCCCAACGATTACGGCCCGGATTTCGCGCGCTTCCACGTCGAGCTCCCCCAGGCCATCGTGACCGCGTGCCGCAATACCGGCGTCGGTCGCCTCCTGCACGTCAGCGCCCTTGGCGCCTCGCCGACCGGCCCCTCGGAGTACCTGCGCTCGAAGGGGATCGGGGAGCGGGCGGTGCTCGCCGCTGAGGACCTCGACGTTACGGTCTTTCGCCCGTCGGTGGTGTTCGGGCCTGAGGACGCGTTCTTGAATCGATTCGCGCAGATGGCTCGCTTCCTGCCCGTCATGGCCGTGCCTTGTCCCGAAGCCAGGTTCCAGCCCGTCTACGTGGGCGATGTAGCGCGCGCGCTGCACTTCGCACTCGAAGAGCCCGAGGCGCGCGCAAAGACCTTCGAGCTGTGCGGGCCGCACGTCTACACCCTGAGAGAGCTGGTGGAGTGGGTCTTGGCCGTCAGCGGCCGGCGGCGCCTCGTCCTCGGGCTGCCCGACCGGCTTTCCTACCTGCAGGCATGGATGCTCGAGCACTTGCCGGGCAAGCTCATGACGCGCGACAACTACCGCTCGATGCAGGCGCCGAATATCTGCAGCGCGCCGTTCCCGTTCCGCCTGCAGCCCCAAACGCTCGAGGCCGCGGCGCCGGGCTACCTTGCCCCCGGCACCGCGGCGATGCGGCCGCGCGAGCGCTACCCGCAGCTTCGCTGGCGCGCGCGCCGCTAGGCCTCTGCAGATGTCGATCGACGCGCTCCTCGGGGGCCCGGTCCGCATCGTTAACGTCGGGCTCGAAGGCTTCGCCCGCGACCTTGCCGCCAATGGGGCAACCGTGGTCCACGTGGAATGGAAGCCTCCGCGAGTGGAGTTCGCCGCCCTTCTTGGCCAAAGCACCGAAGCAGCCAATCGCGAGGCGGTGCGACGCGTTTTAGCAGCGGAGCCAGCGCTCACTGACGTTCGCCGGGCGGGCGAGCTGATCCCCAAGCTCGACTCGAGCCGGCTGGTGCTGCACGCCGGGCCGCCTATCGCCTGGGAGCGCATGTGCGGGCCCCTGCGCGGCGCGATTTGCGGTGCGGCGGTGTTCGAGGGCTGGGCGCCTGACCTGGCGGGTGCGGAAAAGCTTGCGGCCTCTGGTGCGATCGAGTTCGCGCCGAACCACCACTTTGGCGCCGTCGGCCCCATGACCGGAATTACCACGCGCAGCATGCCGCTCCTTGTGGTGGAAAACCGCGCCTTCGGAAACTGGGCCGTGTGCACGATCAACGAGGGCCTTGGCAAGGTCATGCGCTTCGGCGGTAACGATGCCGAGGTGCTCAGCCGGCTGCGCTGGCTGCGCGACGAATTCGGTTTACTTCTCGGCAGGGCGTTGCGTGCAGCCCCTCTCGAGTTGAATCCCTTGATTGCCCGCGGCCTCGCCATGGGGGACGAAATGCATCAGCGCAACGTCGCCTGCACTTCGCTTCTCCTCAGAGCGCTGGCGCCCAGTCTGGCGTCCATGGGCGGTTCTCTGGAGAAAGCGTTTGCCTTCATGGCGGGCAACGACCAGTTCTTTCTCAACGTCGCGATGGCGATGGGCAAAAGCATCCTCGACCCGGCGGGCGGCATCGAGGGCTCGACCATCGTCACCGCGATGGCACGCAACGGTACCGACTTCGGCATCCGCATCGCCGGGTGCGGGGACGAGTGGTTCACCGCGCCGGTCGAGATGCCGCAGGGACTGTATTTCCCCGGGTTCAGCTCCGCTGACGCCAATCCGGACATGGGCGACTCTGCAATCCTGGAGGCAGTCGGGCTGGGCGCGTTCTGCATGGCGGCGGCTCCGGCGGTCGCCGGCTTCGTAGGCGCCGGCGGCTTCGCCGAAGCGCTCGCCACGACTCGCGCGATGGCCGAAATCTCGGCGGCGCGGCACCCGCAGTGGCGGATCCCGGCGCTGGAATTCGCCGGCGCGCCGGTAGGGATCGACGCCCGCCGGGTGATCGAAACCGGAACCGCACCGGCCATCAACACCGGCATCGCGCACCGACGCGCCGGGGTGGGCCAGGTCGGTGCGGGCGTGGCGCGCGCACCGCTCGCATGCTTCGAGAAGGCGCTCGTTGCCCTCGCCCGTCTTTAACCGCGTCGAGCGCGCTCGCTA
>DATFEI010000004.1:0-9391 GCA_035251315.1 Burkholderiales bacterium
ACAACCGCATCCCGAGCGTGTTCGCCGAGCAGGGTTACACCACCGCGCTGCTCATCGACACCGCCGTGCGCTCGGTAAAGGGCAAGATCGAGGACGAGAAGGGCTTCCACAAGGCGCTGATGGCCGCGCCCGCGCGCTTCAAGTCGCCGCGGGGTGACTGGAAGTTCGCGCATAACGGCACGCCGGTGCAGGACTACTACCTGCGGGTGCTCGCCAAGGACAACCAGGGCCGGATCGTCAACAAGAAGATCGGCACGGTGATGAACGCCCACGTCGACTTCTGGGCGAAAGAATGCAAGATGAAGTGAGCAGAATGGGGTCAGACCCCATTTTCGGTTGCTCAGCGTAGCCCGCACGAAAATGGGGTCTGACCCCAAGGAAATCGGGCTCTGACCCCGATTTTGCTTCTCGAGCAGTCTCTGAACAGCCTGCAATTCGGGCTGATGCTGTTTCTCCTCGCCGCCGGGCTGACGCTCGTGTTCGGGATCATGGACATGATCAACCTGGCGCACGGGTCGCTGTACATGATCGGCGCCTACCTGATGGCGACGTTCGCCGAGGCGACCGGGTCGTTCTGGGCCGCGCTGCCGCTCGCGCTTGTCGCCACCGCCCTGGTGGGCGCCGCTCTGGAGGTCAGTCTCCTGAGAAAGCTCTATGAGCGCGACCACCTTACGCAGGTGCTCGCGACGTTCGCCGTGATCCTGATCGCGAACGAGGTGGTGCGCATTATCTGGGGCAACCAGTCGCTGATGCTGAATCCGCCTAGCACGCTCACGGGACCGGTGCAGCTGCCGGGCGGCATGCAGTACGCCTCCTATCGCCTGGCTATCATCGCGGTCGGCGCCGCCGTCGCAGTCTGCCTCTATTTTCTGGTTGCCAGAACAAAGATGGGAATGCTGGTACGGGCCGGAGCCTCGAACCGAGAAATGGCGATCGCGATGGGCGTCAACATCCGGCGCCTCTTCACGGTTGTGTTTGCGCTCGGCGCGGCGCTGTGCGCGCTCGCTGGCGCGATGCTCGGACCGATCCTCGCGGTACAGGTCGGAATGGGCGAGAATATCCTGATCCTCGCCTTCGTGGTAATCGTGATCGGCGGCATTGGCTCGATCCGCGGCGCGTTCGTCGGCGCGCTGCTCGTCGGACTGGTCGACACGATGGGGCGCGCCCTGCTGCCGATCGCCTTCGCCAAGATGTTCTCGCCGCAGGTCGCCTCCAACCTCGGCCCGTCGATCAGCTCGATCCTCATCTACGTGCTGATGGCCGCGGTGCTCTTCCTGCGGCCGCAGGGGCTCTTTCCCGCCCGCGGATGAAGCGAATCCTCGTTATTGCGGTTCTCGCGTGCGCCTTCCCATGGGTCATGCAGGCGCTCGACCAGCACTTCTATACGAGCTTCGCCACGCGCATCCTGATCTACGCCATGGCGGCGGCGAGCCTGAACCTCGTCTTGGGCTACGGCGGCATGGTGAGCTTCGGCCACGCCGCCTTCTTCGGCGCCGGCGCCTACATCGTCGGCATCCTGGCGGTCGAAGGCATCACGAGCCTGTGGATCTCCTGGCCGCTCGCGATCGCGGTCGCGGCGCTCGCCGCGCTCGTGATCGGCGCGATCTCGCTGCGCACGCGCGGGGTGTACTTCATCATGATCACTCTCGCCTTCGCGCAGATGATGTACTACCTGTTCGTCTCGCTGAAGGCCTACGGCGGCGACGACGGCCTTTCGCTGCCCGGGCGCTCGAGCGGCCTGGGCGTCAGCCTCTCGAACGACTTCGTCTGGTATTACTTGGTTTTGGTCTTGTTGATAGTCATTCTTTATTTTCTGCACCGGCTGTTAGCCTCGCGCTTCGGGCGCGTGATTGAGGCGATCCGCGAGAACGAGACGCGCGCCACCGCGGTCGGCTATCCGGTGTATCGCTACAAGCTGCTGTGCTTCGTGATCTCTGGCGCGATCGCCGGCCTCGCCGGCGCGCTGATCGCCAACCAGACGAGCTACGTCGGCCCGGCGCTGCTGCACTGGGTGCAGTCGGGCACGTTGATGATCATGGTGATCCTCGGCGGCGTCGGGCGCTTCTGGGGCGGTCCAGTCGGCGCGGGAGTGCTGCTCGCCCTGGAGGAGCTCTTCTCGGGCAGCCCGCTCCTCGGCCCCTACTCGCTGCACTGGCAGCTCCCGGTGGGCGCGATTCTGCTCGCCGTGGTGCTCTTCGCGCCGCAGGGAATCGCAGGTGCTTTCGCTAAGAAACCTCAGTAAGCGCTTCGGTGGCGTGGTGGCGGTCGACGGCGTCACCCTCGATGTCGCCGCCGGCGAAGTGCACGCGCTGATCGGACCGAACGGCGCCGGCAAGACGACACTGATCCACCAGATCTCGGGCACGCTCTCGGTCGACGTCGGCGAAATTTTTTTTCTCGAAAAGGACATCACTCGCCTCCCCGCGCACCAGCGGGTGGCTGCCGGCCTGGCGCGCAGCTACCAGATCACGAGCATCTTCCGCCGCTTCAGCGTGCTCGACAACCTGGCGCTGGCGGTGCAGGCGCGCAGCGGCTCCAGCTTCTCGTTCTGGCGGCCGGTGGCCGAGGAGGCGGCGTTGTTCGAAGAAGCCCGCCGGATAGCTTCGCAAGTGAATCTCACTCAAAAGCTCGACGCTGTCGCGTCGACCCTTTCGCATGGCGAGCAGCGCGCGCTCGAGGTCGGGCTCGCGCTCGCGACGCGTCCGAAGCTCGTGCTGCTCGACGAGCCGATGGCCGGCATGGGACTGGAGGAATCCAAGCGCATGATCGAGCTCATCGGCCGTATCCGCACGGACGTCGCGGTGCTTCTGGTGGAGCACGACATGGACGCGGTGTTCCGCCTCGCGGACCGCATCTCGGTGATGGTGAACGGCCGCCTCATCGCGACGGGTTTTCCTGAACAAATACGAATGAATGGAGAAGTGCGCAAGGCCTACCTGGGAGACGAGCTTGCTGCTTGAGGTGGACAACCTCGAGACCGCCTATGGCACGAGCCAGGTGCTGTTCGGCCTTTCCTTTTCGGTTTCCGAAGGCGAAGCCGTAACGCTGCTGGGCCGGAACGGAATGGGCAAGACCACGACCGTTCGCTCGATCCTCGGCCTCACCCGCGCGCGCGGCGGTGCGGTCCGCTTCCGCGGGCGCAAGATCGAGCGCGAGCCGCCCGACCGCATCGCGCGCATGGGGATCGCGCTCGTCCCCGAGGGGCGGCAGATCTTCCCCAACCTAAGCGTTCGCGAGCACTTGGTCGCCTTTGCCGAAAACCGTTCAGGCAGGAACGACCCCTGGACCCCCGAAAAGGTGTTCCAGCTTTTTCCCCGCCTCAAGGAGAGGCAGAACAACCAGGGAAACCAACTTTCCGGCGGCGAGCAGCAGATGCTCGCCATCGGCCGCGCGCTCGTCACCAACCCGCATCTCCTGATCCTCGACGAAGCGACCGAGGGCCTCGCGCCGCTCGTGCGCGAGGAGATCTGGCGCTGCCTCGGGCGACTGCGCGCCGCCGGACAGACTATCCTGGTGATCGACAAGTACATCGAGCGCCTGGTGAGGCTCGCCGACCGCCATACCATCATCGAGCGCGGGCGCGTGGCGTGGCAGGGAAGCTCGGCGGAGCTTGACGCCGATCGCGGGCTCTGGCATCGCTACCTCGGGATATGAGGCCCGGCATCGGCAAATGAACCTGCGCTGGCCCATCTCGGTGTCTCAGTTGGAGAACATCCAGCGCGTGAGAAAGCGCGTGGCGGTCGAGCGTGCGCTGCAGTCGCGGTTCCTCAAGAAGCGCATCCCGAAGGGGCCGATCGAGGACATCTGGCACCGCATCCCGGTCCTCACCAAGGAAGAGCTGCGTTCGATCCCGCCGGAGCGCTTCCACGACGAGTTCTGCATTCAGCCCTGTACTAAGGCCGTGGAGTATTGGCGCTCGGGCGGCGCGACCGGCCGGCCGCTCTTCTACCCGCGCTCGGCCGAGGACATGCAGCACGGCTTGCTCGCCTTCGAGCGTGCCTGGGCGCTGATCGGCGCCACCGCCGACGACTGCGCCCACATCTCCTTCCCGCTCGGCGTGCATCCAGTGGCGCACCTCTACGCGCGCGCCGCGATCAACCGGGGCATCGGCACCGTCTGGTGCGGCGCGGGGACCAACACGCCTTCCGAAGTCCAGCTCGAGCTCATCGATCACCTGAAGCCCACGATCTGGCTCGGCATGGCGAGCTATGGGTTACACCTGGCGAATCTCGCCGAATCGAGAAACTATGACTTAGCCTCTTCGTCTGTAGAAAAGATCATCGTGGCCGCGGAGCCGCTTTCGCCGGTGAAAAGGAAGAAGCTGGAGGACGCGTGGGGCGCTCAGGTGTTCGACCATTTCGGCATGACCGAGGCGGCGTTCGTTGCCGGGGAAGGTGTCAGCCAGCAGGGCATGCACGTCTGGGCCGACCAGTTTTATGTCGAAGTGGTGGACGAAAAGACCGGCGAGCCGCTCCCCGAAGGTCAAGTCGGCTCGCTGGTCGTCACGCCCCTCTGGAACAACACCATGACGCCGTTCCTGCGCTGGAGCTCGGGCGACCTGGTAAGCCTCGAAAGGAACAGGTCTCCCGACAAGAACCCCTGGTCGGTGTTCCCGCTCCTCAAGCACGCGCGGCGCACGGTCGGCTTCTTCAAGGTGCGCGGCGTCAACATCAACCACGCCGACCTCGAGGATGCGCTCTTCCGCGATCCGGACGTGGTTGACTTCCGCGCCGAGGTAGTGAACGAAGGCGATAACGATGTTCTGAGGCTCTTCGTGGAAAGCCGGTCCGGCCAAGCGGCGAACGTTGCCGATGCAGTGCGCAAAGCCTTCCAGATCGCGCCAGAAGTCACGCTGCTCGCGGGCGGCACGATCGCGCGCGAGTTCGAGGCCGCGGTGAAACCGCCGCGCTTCGTGGATAAGCGCGGCTAGCGCCGCGGCGGGGGCGAGACGGCGATCGGATCGCTCGCCGGGAAAGTCTCCTCGAGCGCGTGGTCCAGCAGCCGCTCGAGGTGCTCGTCGCGCGGGCCTTCCAGCGCGCCGTAGATCTCGCGGTGGCCAAGAAGCGCGGCGGCGTTCAGTGCGGTATGACCGTCGCGATTTCTGAGCCGCGGATCGGCGCCGGCCGCGAGCAAGCGCCGGACTTCGCGCAAGTCGCCGCTGACGACCGCGGAATGAAGCAGCGTGTTTCCGAACGGACCTTGCCGGTTGGGGTTGCCTAGGGTGCGAGCCATGCGCGCGATCCTCCCGTTTCAGCATGACACTTCGATGGCGCCCGCGGTTCCGCGCGTATTACGATTGAAACGATGACGCTCCACTGCGGGATGTTCGACTGGGTCGAGGCCTCGGCGCGGCCGCCTGCCGAGGTATACGAGCACAAGCTGGAGCTTGCCGCGGCGGCGGAGCGCGCCGGGTTCCACGGCTTCTTCATCGCCGAGCACCACGGCACTCCGCTTTCGATCGACGGCTCGCCGACCGCGCTGCTCTCGGCGATCTTCCAGAGAACGCGCCATCTGCGCGCGGGCGCGCTCACCTTCTGCCTGCCCTGGTACCACCCGTACCGCTTCTACAGCGAAGTCTGCATGCTCGACCACCTGTCGTACGGGCGGCTCGAGCTCGGCGTGGGGCGTGGCGTATCGCCAATCGAGTCCAGAATATTCAATCTCAACTCGATCGATGAGTCGCGAGAGCATTATCGCGCAACCCTGGACACGTTCTTCGCTGCGTGCGCTTCCCCAGTCATGAAAGTGAGCGGCGTGGAGGCGGAACTGCACCTCAAGCCCTACCAGAAGCCGTACCCCCCGCTCTGGTTCCCGAGCTCGAACAGGGAGTCGATCGAGTTCACCGCCCGCCATGGCTATAACACCGCGTTTATCGGAGGACACGCTGACTGCAAGCCGATGTTCGAGCGCTACGGCGAGCTCTGGGAAAGGCACCGTAACGACCCCGGCCGCCACAATGCACACGTGACCGCGCCGTTTCTCGCACGCACCCAGCACCTGGTCATCGCGGACACGGATGCCGAGGCGCAAAAGGTCGGGCTCCAGGCCTACGAGACCTGGGCGGGCCACATCCACCATCTCACGCGCAAGTTTGGACGTCCCGATGTGCACAAGACCACGCCCTACGACGAGGACTCCGCGCAACGCCTGATCGCCGGCTCGCCCGCAACGGCGCTCGAGAAACTCGACGAGATGCTGCGCCTGACCGGCGCCAACTACCTGCTGTGCATTTTCTCGTTCGGCGACATTGCGCCGGACCATGCCATCCGCTCGCTCGAGCTCTTCGCCGAGGAAGTCATGCCGAGGCTCGGCAAATCATCTCGTTGAGCGTGCCGGGGTCGACCGGATTGGTGACGTGCGCATCGAAGCCGGCCTCGCGCGCGCTGGATCGAGCGCCGCGCGCAAGCCAAGTGCCGCGCCGACCGCTATGAGGGCGACGAGGTAGGGTATCCAGCGCGGCACGGCACCTCCTGCAGAGGGGCGGCTAGATTATCATTGGCTCGAGGAGGCAGTCATGCTTCAAGAGCGCATTCCCGACTTGACCAAGTATGTAGAGCCCGACCGGGTGCGGCGCGAGGTCTACACCGACCCGCAGATCTTCGAGCTCGAGATGCAGCGCATCCACGAGCGCGTGTGGATCTACTGCGGCCACGAGAGCCAGATCCCGAAGGCCGGCGATTACTACACCCTGCAGATCGGCCGCCAGCCGATGCTCATGGTGCGCGGCTCGGACGGGAAGATCAGCGTGCTCTACAACCGCTGCCCGCATCGCGGCAACATGATGGTCGGCGACCGGCACGGCAATGCCGGCGAGTTCTTCCGCTGCTCCTACCACGCCTGGACCTTCCACCACGACGGGCGCCTGAAGAACATCCCGATGATGGAGTCGGGCTACAGCGGCACGCGCTACGGCCGCGACAACCCCGACTGCAGCATGAAGCGCGCGGCGCGCGTCGAGAGCTACCGCGGGTTTGTCTTTGCCAGCCTGGCGAAAGAAGGTCCTTCACTGAAAGACTTCCTGGGCGAAGCCATAGTGGCTTTCGACGACATGTGCGACCGCGCGCCCGAAGGCGAGGTCGAGGTGGTGCCGAACTGCTTCCGCGTCATCCAGCACTCGAACTGGAAGATCTTCCTCGAGAACCAGCTCGACGCGCTGCATCCCTCGGTGACGCATCAGTCCACAGGCCGCGCCGCGCACGAGGTGGAGAAGGAAATCGCCAAGAAGGCGAAGAAGGGCGAGGTGCCGCTCTCCTACCACATGCTTTCCGCGTTCGCGACCGTGACGATCGACAAGTGGGACGCGTTCCAGACGATCAACTACCCGTACGGCCACTGCGTCCTCACCGGCTACATGGGACTGCGGCCGAAAGACCCCGACACGCTCGCCTACGACAGGATCATGATCAAGGCGTACGGCCAGAGGCGCTTCGAGGAGATCGTCGGCGTCAATATTCACCACGTCCTGATCTACCCGGGGCTCTCGGTGCAGTCGCCGCTGCAGCAGCTGCGCGCGGTGCGCCCGCTCGGCGTCGACCGCACGCTCACCGAGATCTGGCATTTCCGCCTCAAGGGCGCGCCGGAGGCGATCTACCGCCGCTCGCTTGCCTACTACAACCTGGTGAATTCGCCCTCGACGCTCGTCAACGCCGACGACCTGGAGAACTTCTGGAAGTGCCATCAAGGGCTCTCGTCGGACGGCGGCGACTGGGTCACCTTCGGCCGCCACCTGGGACGCGACATCGAGAAGGACGGCCACATCGAGACCGCGCCCAACTGCGGCACCTCGGAGGCGCCGATGCGCAACCAGATGAAGGCCTGGACGCGGTACTTGACCGCGGAGCGCTGAGATGGCGAAGGAATCGAAAGGCAAGAAACGACCGCCGCTGAAGGAGCCGGGAAAGAAGCCGGTGCCGAAGCGCGCAAACGGCTTTGACTTGCAGCACGAGGTCGAGCAATTCCTTTACCGGCAGGCCGACCTGCTCGACCGCAAGCAGTGGCAGGAGTGGATCGACCTCTTCACCGACGACGGCGTCTACTGGATGCCGCCCGAGCCCTCCTACACGACCTGGGATGGCACGCCAGCGATCTTCGCCGAGGACAAGAACCTGATGCGCGTGCGCATGGGCCGGGTGCTTCATCCCGACGCGTGGTCGCAGCGTCCGCTCTGGGGCACGAACCACGTGGTTTCAAACGTGGTGCTGGAAAAACCCTCGCCCGGCGATGTCATCGTACGCTCGCGCTTCCACATGATGGAGTTGCGTCGCGACGACGTGCGTCACTTTGCGGGTTCTTATTTTCATCATTTAGTAAGAACAAAAACCGGCTATCGCATAAAGCTGCAGCGCGTGGACATGACGAACGCGCAGGCGGCTTATGACTACGTTCTTCAGGTCTGGGTGTAAAGCAATTGCCTACGCAGGCGCGGTAGGCGTCGGGCGCCCCCGACCGCAGACGAACGGGCCGGCGGCGAATTCCGAGCTATGCGCTTTCCAGCTTGCGGATGACTTCGTAGCAGCTGCAGGATGCCGCGCGCAGGCGCTTGCGTCGAGGATCCTCATCGTGCGGGCGGCCTGCTGCAGGCGCCGATGGACGCTCCTAACCTACGCCAAAGTTGAATCGCGGGTCCGTGGTTACACCAACGTAGTAGAAGACTGCTTTCGCGTCCGCGGCGGGCACTAGCTTCGTCTTATCCAGTTCGCACGTGTAAAGGGGAGTGCGTACGCCGCCAATGTCGATCCACTCGATCAATGCGTGGGGCTTACCGTCTGCGAATACTAGGTCGGACACCCGTTCCGAAACCTCGCCGCCCATGCGATGCTGGTGAACTACCTTGAGGCCAATCCGGGTCTTCCGACGCTCTGCGCTTGGGAGGGAGAGAGCCATGAATGAGAGTTGCAATCAGCGTTCCACGCAACCGAAAGGGGTATTGGGCGCTATCAGCAGTTTATTCCTGCTGCGCCCCCGCTTGTGTGTACGTTGTACGTTAGCGCACAGAGCGGCAGGGCTGTCGCACGTGCGGCTCATTCGCGGCTGCTGTGCAATTGGGAGTCGAGCCACCGCTACTCAGCCGCTTCCTCGATGGCATAACGCCGGTGCCAGACCTCCTCCTGCTGCGCGCGGTCGATATAGTGCTGGACGATTTGCACGGCCTCGCCACGGGCTCGCTTTTCGTAGCCATTGTGACCTCGGCTGGCGCCCTGCGTCCGCACCATACCGGCTATCGCGGTATCGACCTGTAATACCCGCTCCTGCGCTCGGCTACGACCCTGAGAATTTGCGCGGATCAGGACAGCAGGCGGGCGTACTCCTTCTTGACCGTAACGTAGCACTCGCATACGCGCGCCTCGAGCTTCGGCCGGTCGAGCACCGTGATATGGCCGCGCGCATAGCG
>DATFEI010000002.1:0-3573 GCA_035251315.1 Burkholderiales bacterium
GGCTATGACCCCGTCGCCTATTTCACCGAGGGCAAGCCCGTCCGGGGCAAGCGCGAGTTCACGGCGCGCCATGAGGGTGCGACCTACCGCTTCGCGAGCGCGGCGAACCGCGACGCCTTCCTCGCGGGGCCGGCCAAGTACGCGCCGCAGTACGGCGGCTATTGTGCGTACGGCATGGCTTCCGGCTACAAGGCGCCGATCGAGCCGGACGCCTGGACCATCGTCGACGGCAAGCTCTACCTGAATTACAACCGGTCGGTGCGCGGCCGGTGGTCGTCCGACATCCCGGGGTTCATTCGCAAGGCGGACGCCAACTGGCCATCGGTTCGCTCCAAGTGAGACACTGCGCGAATGTCCCGTGCGTTGCGCCGCGGCACCCCCCTTGCGTCTCCAGTAACGTCGTCTGAAGTCAAGCGCCGCGCCCGCGAGCTCGGCGCCGATCTCTGCGGCATCGCCTCCGCCGCGACGCTCAACGCGTTTCCACCCGACCCGCGCTGGCCGCAGACTCCCGAGCGCATTTCGCCGTACTGCAAAAGCGTGGTCGTCATCGTGCAGCGCATCCCGGTCGGCGCGTTCCGCTGCAAGACCAACGTGCCGGTGCAGTACCTCGATATGCTGGTACTGCGGCGCATGGACCGTATCGCGCTCAAGCTCGCGCAGGAGCTCGAGCGCGCTGGCCATCCGTCGTTCACGCTTGCGGCCCAGGAAACCGTGTGGGACATGAAGCGCGCGAGCTACGGGCAGCTCTCGACGCGCCATCTCGGGGTCGAGGCGGGCCTGGGCACGCTCGGGCTCGAAGTCAACATCCTCACGCCCGAGTTCGGCCCGCGGCTCTATCTCACCGGCATCCTTAGCGAGCTCGAGCTCGAGGCCGACCGTCGCATGGACGAGCAGGTATGCATCGGGGAGTCGTGCAGCCGCTGCCTGCACTCGTGCCCGCCGGACGCGGTGCGCCAGTGGGGGCTCGACAAGGCGGGCTGCGCCACCGAGGCGCAGGAATTCGGCTTCATGCAAATCACCAAGTTCTTCAGCAAGTATTTCGATCTTTCCCAGGAAGAGAAAAAAGCGGCGGTGCGCTCGAGAGATCTATTCGGGTTCTGGCAGGGACTGCTGCGCGTGGTCGGCTCGTTTGGCGACTGTCCGCGCTGCCTCGCCGTCTGCCCGGTCGGTAACGATTACCACGCGCACCTCGCCGACATTCAGAAGCACATCCCCGAGAAGACCCCCGAGAAGGTCGCCAAAGCCGCGGCGTTCAAGCAGGCGCGCAAGAGCGGCGCCGAGCTGCCCGGGCTTTCGGAGTGGAACATCCGCTGGGTCGGCGAGAAGGGCTACCAGGGGATCTTGGCGAGGCAGCTACAGGAATTCAAGAAGAGACAGCAACAGTGAACATCTTCAAGAGGAAGCTCACGGCGGAGGAGATCAAGGCCAAAGCGCGTGAGCTGGGCGCCGACCTGGTCGGAATCGCGGACGGAGCCAAGCTGAACACGAAGGACATCACCGAGCACGACGGCGGCCGCGCGATCGTGCTCGCGGTGCGGCTGCAGGCGGGGACTTCACGCATCCGCGCCTGGAACGACCGCAACAAGTTCTACAACGACGAGCTGTCGCTCACGTTCCTCGAGGAAGTATCGCTCGAGCTCGTTTACTGGCTGGAGGACGCAGGCTACCCGGCCATCATCGTGCCGCCGACGCACGTCGACCCTTGGCGCTACGACGGCGACCCGAAAAAGCATCAGAGCACGCTCCTCTCGCTGCCGCACGCCGCGGTGGAGGCAGGCCTCGGCAGCCTTGGTTTGAATCTTCAGTTGTTAACCCCCCAGTTCGGCCCGCGGGTACTGCTCACCGCGGTCCTCTGCTCGGTCGACGTGGAATGCGACAAGCCGATGACCGAAGCGCTCTGCCTCGGGCCCGAGTGCGGACGCTGCCTCAAGACCTGCCCCGCCGACGCGGTGTTGGAATGGGACCGCGACTGGGAAGCGTGCGACCGCTACCGCTCGCCGCACGGCTTCGCGCAGCTCTCGGAGTACCTCGGGCGCGTGATCGATGAGCCCGACGCCGCGAAGAAGAAAGCGATGCTGCGCTCCGAGGCGAGCTTCAACCTCTGGCAGAGCGTCCTGCGCGGCGCTGGCGTAATCACCGGCTGCCGCCGCTGCGCCGACGTCTGTCCGGTCGGCACGGACTACGAGGCGATGCTCAAGGATGCGCTCGAGGCCATTCCGGAGAACACGCCGCAGAAGGAAGCGCGTGTCGCGGCGATGGCGACGGGCGAGTCTTCGGCCGCGTATCAGCGGCAAGTACGCTGGATTGGTAGAATGAATTCGAGGAGGAGGGATTCATGAAGATGAGATCGGCTGTCCTGGCCGCCGCGGCGGCCTTCGCCTGCAATGTCCATGCGGCAAACGAGCTCAAGATCGGCTACCTGTCGACGCTGTCCGGGCCGGCGGGGGCGATCGGCGTGGAGATCCGCGACGGCTTCAACCTCGCGCTGAAGATGGCGGGCGGCAAGCTCGGCGGGCTGCCGACCGAGGTGGTGTTCGCCGACGACACGCTCAACCCCGAGACCGGCAAGCAGCTCGCCGAGCGCCTGATCAAGCGCGACCGCGTGAACCTGATGACCGGCGTGGTGTTCTCGAACGTGATGCTCGCGGTGTGGCCGACGATTCAGGCAGGCAAGATCTTCTACATCGCAGCGAACGCCACGCCGACACGCATCTCCGGCGAGGGCTGCAATCCGCATTTCGTCTCGGCCTCGTGGCCGAACGAGGGATATCACGAAGCCGCCGGCCACTACGCGAAATCGAAAGGCTACAAGAATGCCTACCTGATCGCGCCGAACTATCCCGCGGGCAAGGATGCGACCTCCGGCTTCAAGCGCGGCTTCGGCGGCACGATCGCGGCCGAGGTCTACACCAAATTGAACCAGCTCGACTACTCCGCCGAGCTCGCGCAGATCCGCGCCGCCAAGCCTGCCGCCCTTTACGCATTCCTGCCAGGCGGCATGGGGATCAACTTCATCAAGCAGTTCGTCGCCGCCGGGCTTTCGTCCGAGGTGCCGCTGGTGGTGCCGGGCTTCGTCTCCGACCAGGACATCGTGCGCGCGGTCGGCGAGCCGATGCTCGGCATCTTCGACACCGCGCACTGGTCCTACGACCTCGATAACGACGCCAATCGCAAGTTCGTGGCCGCGTTCGAGAAGGAGTACAACCGCATCCCGAGCGTGTTCGCCGAGCAGGGCTACACCACCGCGCTGCTCATCGAGACCGCCGTGCGCTCGGTAAAGGGCAAGATCGAGGACGAGAAGGGCTTCCACAAGGCGCTGATGGCCGCGCCCGCGCGCTTCAAGTCGCCGCGGGGTGACTGGAAGTTCGCGCATAACGGCACGCCGGTGCAGGACTACTATCTGCGGGTGCTCGCCAAGGACAACCAGGGCCGGATCGTCAACAAGAAGATCGGCACGGTGATGAACGCCCACGTCGACTTCTGGGCGAAAGAATGCAAGATGAAGTAAGCAGAATGGGGTCAGACCCCATTTTCGGTTGCTCAGCGTAGCCCGCACGAAAATGGGGTCTGACC
>DATFEI010000197.1:0-2846 GCA_035251315.1 Burkholderiales bacterium
TCCGAGACGGCTTACGAGCGCAAGCAGCGCGCGCAGTCCTGAGGAAAAAAGGCCGCTTCAGCCAAGCGCCTTCAGCGCAGGCATCACCTCGCGTGCGAAGAGCTCCATGTTCCTGCGCGTGAGGTCGGCGGGTAGCGTGCCGAACTGGCACAGCACGAGGAGGTTGCCGAAGCGCATCTCCTGCCAGTGAATCCTGAATGCTCTTAGGACCGTCTCGGGACTGCCGCAGACGAAAAGGCCGAGCTCGGTCGCCTGCTCCAGGGTCACGTCCCCGAACATCTGCGCCTTCGCCTTCATGACGTTCTTCAGCGACTCGCGCGACGTGTAGCCCGGCGGCAGCAGCATCTCGAGCGGCATCCGCACGAACACGTTGCGGAAGTTCTCGAAGTGCTGCCTCCCCTCGGAAGCCGCCGAGGCATCGGTTTTTGACACATAGACCGGCACCGACCAGCCTAGCTGCGAGTCCTTGGCTTTGTATCCATAGCCTTCACAGGTGTCGCGGTACATCTTGAGATAACGCGCGACCACCTTCGCGGGGCTGAAAGTCTGCAGGTAGGTGTAGCGCCGCTCCGGGTGCGCCGCCCAGTCGATCGTCTCCTTGCTCCCCTGCGACGGGATCCAGATCGGCGGGTGCGGTTTCTGCAGCGGCTGCGGCCAGAGGTTGACGTAGCTTACCCGGTAATGCCGGCCCTCGAACGCGAAAGGCCCCTTCTCGGTCCAGGCGCGCACGATAAGGTCGTGCGCCTCATGAAACCGATCGTGGGAAAACGTCGGGTTGACGCCGAAGGTGTGGTATTCGGCCCCGATACCGCGCACGAAGCCGCTGATCAGGCGCCCGCCGGTGATCACATCGATCATCGCGTGCTCTTCGGCGACCATCATGGGATGCGAGCGCAGCGGCAGCGCGCTTCCAAGAATTGCAATCTTCACCCTGGAAGTACGTCGGGCCAACGCCGACGCTGTGACGATCGGCGAAGGCATCAGGCCGTAGGCGGTTTGATGGTGCTCGTTGACCGAGACGGCGTCGAAGCCGAGCTCTTCGCCGTACTCGAGCTCGTCGAGGAAGCGGTTGTAAAGCCGGTGCGCGACACGCGCATCGTAGTGCTTGTTCGGCAAACCCCACACCGTACCGTGAGCGCGCGCCGCGGCGATATCGACTTCCGCGTACGGCATGAGGTGGAAGAGCACTACCTGCATATGATTTCTACGAGCTCGTCCGGCTTCTCGGCGTGCGGCAAGTGTCCGCAGTTCTCGACGATCGAGATGTCGGCCTTTGGCAGGAGTTTCCTGTATACATCCGCGAAGGCGACCGGAAGAATCCGGTCCTGCCGTCCCCAGACGATCTTCACCGGCACATCGATGCGGTGCAGCCACTTCGGCAGGTAAGGATCGTGCAGGCGCGGCTCCCAGGCGAGGCGCGCTGTGGTATGGCGGTTCTTGAGCGAGATGTCGATATCCTCGGGCTGCGCGAGGCGAGCCTGGGCGAGTTTTTCATCGAAAAATAAATTCTTGATCAAATCTTCCTGGGCCATGAGGAAGATATCGGCCGCGCGCACGCCGGGCGCAGCGATGCCGGCGGGGCTGGAGAGCACCAGCGACTTCAAACGGGCGGTGTCGCGCACCGCCATTTCCATCGCGATCCAGCCGCCCATGGAGCTGCCCACGACAGTCACTTTCTTCAGGTTCAGTTGCTTTAGGAAATCGAGGTAGAAGTAGGCGATGTCGTGGATGTTCTCGAGCCATTCCGGCTCGTCCGACTTCCCGTAGCCCGGGTGCTCGGGGATGAGGACGTCGAAGCGCTGCGCGAGCTTCTCCATGAACGGCAGGACGACCGGTGCGCCGTTCGCGCCGTGGAGGAAGAGCAACGGCTCGCCCCTGCCGCCGCGCTGCAGGTGCGTCTTGCAGCCGTCAACCTCCACGTAGCCGTCGACGAAGGTCATAGCGGCCTCTTTAGCTTGAGCACGCCCGACTCTTCGATCGCGGCGGGGATCTCGGCGAAGTTCATCGGCGCCATGACGTGCGCGCCGGCGATGCCCGGGACTTCGGCGAGCTCGCGCAACAGCTCCACGCAGATCTTGCGGCCTTCGGCCTTCGGGTCCGCCGCCTTCTCGAGGCGTTCGATGAGCGCGTCGGGAATGATCGTGCCGAAAAGCTTTTCGCGCATCCAGCGCGCCGAGCGCGCCGACGGGATCGGCGCGATGCCGATCAGGACGGGCAGCTCGAACCCCGCCTCGCGCAGACCCGCGGCGTACCGGCGCACCACGGCGATGTCCATACAGAACTGAGTCTGCACGAAGCCGGCTCCGGCCTGCGCCTTTGCGATCAGCGTCTTCGGCATCCACCCTGGCGCCGGGTCGGTAGGCACGTCCGCCGCGCCGATGAAAAGCTCGGGTTTTTTCTCGATCGGCGTGCCGGAGGGCAGCACGCCCTCGTCGCTCATCCTGCGAGCGAGCGAAATGAGCGCGCGACTGTCGAGGTCGTATACAGGCTTCGCGTCGGGCTGGTCGCCGAGCTTCGGGTCGTCGCCCGCGAGCACCAGGATGTTGTGGATGCCGAGCGCCGCGGCGCCGAGCAGGTCGCCCTGCAGCGCAAGGCGATTGCGGTCTCGGCAGGTCATCTGGAATATCGGCTCGAGGCCGCTCTGCACCAGGAAGTGCGCCGCGGCAAGGCTCGAAAGATGCACCTTGGCGCCGGCGCCATCCGTGACATTGATGGCGGTGGCGAGCCCCTTCAGCGGGAGCGCGCGGCGCAGGAACTCCGCCGGGTCGGTGGAGACCGGCGGAGTGATCTCGGCGGTGACGACGAATTGCCCGCTGCGCAGCCTCGACTGCAGTAGGGACATTCGC
>DATFEI010000295.1:0-16873 GCA_035251315.1 Burkholderiales bacterium
GCCTTATTGCTGCGGGTTGCCGTCTTTCTTGTCGAGCTTCGCGCGCAGCAGGGCGCCGAGGTTGGTGGCGCCGGCGCTGGCCGCCGCCTGCTCGGTGCGCAGCTGCTTCATCGCCTCGGTCTCCTCGGCGAGGTCCTTCGCCTTCACCGACAGGTTGATCGAGCGGTTCTTGCGGTCGACATTGATGATCATCGCCTGCACGCCGTCGCCCTCCTTCAGGTGCTTGGTGAGATCGTCGACGCGGTCGCGCGCGAACTCGGAGGCGCGCAGGTAGCCTTCCACGCCGCCGATGTCGACGATCGCGCCTTTGGCGTCGACCGACTTCACCGTGCCGGTGACCACGCTGTTCTTCTCATGTCCGGCGATGAAGTTGGTGAAGGGATCGCCCTCGAGCTGCTTGACGCCGAGCGAGATGCGCTCGCGTTCGATGTCGATCGAGAGCACCACCGCCTCGACCTCCTCGCCTTTCTTGAAGTTCTTGACCGCCTCTTCGCCCGGCGCGGACCAGGACAGGTCGGAGAGATGCACCAGGCCGTCGATGCCGCCGGGCAGCCCGACGAACACGCCGAAATCGGTGATCGACTTGATCTGGCCTTTGACCTTGTCGCCCTTCTTGTACTCGCGGGCGAAATCTTCCCAGGGGTTCGGCATGCACTGCTTCATGCCGAGCGAGATGCGGCGGCGCTCCTCGTCGATCTCCAGAATCATCACTTCCACTTCGTCGCCGACCTGCACCACCTTCGACGGATGCACGTTCTTGTTGGTCCAGTCCATCTCCGAGACGTGCACCAAGCCCTCGATGCCCGACTCCACCTCGACGAACGCCCCGTAGTCGGTGAGATTGGTGACCTTCCCGAACAGTCGGGTCCCTTGCGGATAGCGGCGGGCAATGCCCACCCACGGGTCCTCGCCGAGCTGCTTGAGCCCGAGCGAGACGCGGTTCTTCTCGGAGTCGAACTTGAGGACCCTCGCCGTAACTTCGTCGCCGACGTTGAGCACTTCTGAGGGATGCTTCACTCGGCGCCACGCGAGGTCGGTGATGTGGAGCAGCCCGTCGATTCCGCCAAGATCCACGAACGCGCCGTAATCGGTGATGTTCTTGACGATGCCCTTTACCGTCGCGCCTTCCTGCAGCGAGGCGAGGAGCGCTTCGCGTTCCGCGCCCGCGGTCTCCTCGAGCACCGCACGGCGCGACACAACCACGTTGTTCCGCTTGCGATCGAGCTTGATGACCTTGAACTCCATCGTCTTGCCTTCGTAGGGCGTGGTGTCCTTCACCGGACGCAGGTCGACGAGCGAGCCCGGCAGGAACGCCCGGATGCCCTTCGCCATGACGGTCAGGCCGCCTTTCACCTTGCCGGTAATCACGCCCTGGACCTTCTCGCCCGACTCGAGCGCCTTCTCCAGCTCTAGCCACGCCGCCATGCGCTTCGCCTTGTCGCGCGACAGGCGCGTCGCGCCGTAGCCGTCCTCGAGCGCCTCGATCGACACGCTCACGAAGTCGCCGGGCTTCACTTCGACCTGCCCCGCGTCGTTCCTGAACTCGTCGAGCGCGATGACGCTCTCGGACTTCAGCCCCGCATTCACCACCACGAAGTTCTCGTCGACGCTGACCACTTCGGCGGTGATCACTTCGCCGACCCGCATCTCCTTGCGGTTAAGGCTCTCCTCGAAAAGCGCCGCGAAGGACTCTGCGGCGGCGGCTGCAGGCGACTGCGGGGAAACACTGGCCATGTGATGAAAAAACCTTTTCAAACCGGAGGCTTGGCCCCCGGGCTAAGTTGAAAACCGAGCACCGCTCCTAGCGGCGCTCACCCGTTATCTTGTCCTTCCACAACTGCAATACCCTGTCGGCGACCGCCTCGACCGAAAGACTCGAAGAATCGAGTACTTGCGAATCGGGCGCCGTCGCGAGCGGCGCCACGGCGCGGTTTGCGTCGCGTGCATCGCGCTGCGCGAGGTCCCGCGAAAGGGCGCTCAGATTAGCAGCGATTCCTTTTTCTATCAACTGCTTATATCTACGTTGAGCCCTTATTTCGGGGCTCGCTGTCAAGAAAATCTTGAGCGCCGCGTCGGGGAAGACGACGGTCCCCATGTCCCGGCCGTCGGCCACCAGTCCCGGCGGCTGCCGGAAAGCCCGTTGCCGCTCCAGGAGCGCGCGCCGTACGGCCGGCATAGGCGCAATGTCGGACGCTCGCTTGCCGACCTCCTCATGCCGGATGTGAAGGCTAACGTCTTGGTCTTCAAGGAAAATCTCTTCCCCCTGGAAATACACATCCATCCCGGCCGCCGCTGCCGCGATCGCCGCCTCTTCGTTCAACCCTTGCCGCAGCGCAATAAGCGCCACTAGCCGATACAGCGCTCCGCTTTCCAAGTAGTGGAACCCCAGCGCCGCCGCCACCAGCTTCGCGATCGTTCCTTTCCCGGACGCCGAGGGGCCGTCGATCGCGATCACTGGGACGCTCATGCGGTGAGGATGCGCTCCCAGGAATCAAAAAAACCGGGGAACGTCTTCGCGACGCACTGCGGATCGTTGATCCGAACCGGCACTCCGCCGAGCGCGACGAGTGAGAAGCTCATCGCCATGCGGTGATCGTCATAGGTGTCCACAAGGACATTTCCCCTGACGGTCGATGGCGGCGTGATCTTCAGGAAATCCGGACCTTCCTCCACCTGCGCGCCAAGCTTGCGCAATTCGGTGGCCATCGCGGCGAGGCGGTCGGTTTCCTTGACGCGCCAGCTTGCGACGTTGCGGATCGTGCTCGAGCCGGCGGCGAAGAGAGCCAGCACCGCGGCCGTCATCGCGGCGTCCGGAATGTGGTTCATGTCCATATCGATCGGCTTGAGCCTATGGCCGCCTGAAACTTCGATCGCGTCCTCTTTGATGGAAACGCGCGCCCCCATCCGCTCCAGCACCTCGGTGAAGCGGACATCGCCCTGAATGCTGCCCCACCCGACGCCTTCGACGCGCACCGGCCCGCCGCCGAGCGCGCCGGCGGCGAGGAAGTAGGAAGCGGAGGAAGCGTCGCCTTCCACGAAGATCTTTCCCGGGCTCGTGTACGGCAGTGCAGGCACATGAAATGCGCGCCACGCGTGTCTCTTCACTGAAATGCCGAAACGCTGCATCACGTTGAGAGTGATCTCGACATAGGGCTTGGAGATCAGGTCGCCTTGCACCTCGATACTGGAATCGCGGCCCGCCAGCGGCAACGCCATGAGGAGCGCGGTGAGGAACTGCGACGAAACGTTTCCCCGCACTTTCACGTTTTCAGTGTTCAGTTTTGCAGCATGGACCACCAGGGGCGGGAAACCCTCCTTGCCCGCGTAATCGATGCGCGCGCCGATACCGCGCAGCGCGTCGACCAGGTCGCCGATCGGCCGCTCGTGCATGCGCGCCACGCCGCAAAGCCGATACTCGCCGTTGGACAGCGCGAGCGCGGCGGTGAGCGGTCGGAACGCGGTGCCCGCATTGCCGAGAAAGAGCTCGGCTTTCTTCACGGGGAACGGTCCGCCCACGCCTTTCACGGTGTTGTTCTTGAATGAAACACCGAGAAGAGAGAGCGCTTCGCGCATCACGCGCGTATCGTCGGCGTCGAGCAGGCCGAGGACCTCCGTCTCGCCGCGTGCGAGCGCGGCGAGCAGGAGGACGCGGTTCGAGATGCTCTTGGACCCGGGGAGCCGCACCGTGCCGGCGGCGCGGCGTGCGGGCTTCAGCTCGAGCGAATCCATTTGTCGCGCGCATCGCGCGCTTCGGCGAACAGCTTCTCCAGCTCGGCCGGGTTGTCGAGCAGCTTCCTTACGCTTTCGAGCTTCACCGAGAATCTTTCCATTTCCTTGAGAAGCAGGTCACGGTTGGCGACGCAGATGTCGCGCCACATCTCGGGATGGCTCGAGGCGATGCGGGTGAAGTCGCGGAAGCCGCCGGCGGCGAAGGAGAAGAGCTCCGCGCAGTTCGCGCGGCCCGCGACCTCGTGCACTAGGGCGTAGGCGAGGAGATGCGGCAGGTGGCTCACCGTGGCAAGCACCGCATCGTGCTCCTCGGCGTTCATGCGGCTCACGCTGGCGCCGCAGCTCTTCCAGGCGCTCTCGACCGCCGAGATGTCTTTGCTGGAATTTTCCTCGAGCGGCGTCAGAACCACCCGCCTGCCTTCGAACAGATCCGCGGCTGCGGCCGCGGCGCCGCTTTTCTCGGCGCCGGCGATCGGGTGGGCGGGCACGAACTGCGAGATCTTGGCGCCGAGCGTCTTGCGCGCAGCGGCGATCACGTCGCGCTTGGTGCTGCCTCCGTCCGTGATGAGGGCACGCGCGTCGCGCAGCGAGCCGAACACCGCCGGGTACTGCCCGAGCGGCGTCGCCACCAGGACAAGATCGGCGCCGCGTGCTGCGGCGGCGACATCTGGTGCGATGGAATCGATGATGCCGCGCTCGAGCGCGGTCTTGAGATTGGCAGGGTTGCGGCCGACGCCGACGACGTGCGAGACGGCTTTTGCCTGCTTCAGTGCCAGAGCGAACGAACCGCCGATCAGGCCGACGCCGATGACGGCGAGTCTCATTGCCTCATTTCATTCCCGCAGGGAGACGGCGAGCGCGTTAAGGAAGCGCTCGTTTTCCCGAGCTGTCCCGATCGTGACCCGCAGGTGCTCGGGCAAACCGTAACCGCCGCCGACCGGGCGCACGATGACTCCGCGGCGCAGCAGCCGCTTGTAGATCTCCGCGGCCTTGCCGACGCGGATGGTGATGAAGTTGCCGTACGAGGGAATGTAGTCGAGCCCGAGGCGCTTCGCGCCGTCCTCGAGCTGGCGCCTGCCTTGCAGATTCTCGGCATAACTGCGCGCGACGAATTCCATGTCGTCCAGCGCGGCGACCGCCGCCGCGAGCGCCACACTGTTCACATTGAACGGCTGGCGCACGCGGTTCATCACGTCGGCCACCGACGCGTGCGCGAGCGCGTAGCCAACGCGCAGCCCAGCGAGCCCGTACGCTTTCGAGAACGTGCGCGTGACGATGAGATTCGGATGGCGCTTGATGAGCTTGACGGTGTCGCCGCGCAGCTCGGGCGCCAGGTACTCGTTGTACGCCTCGTCGAGCACTACCAGCACGCGCTCTGGCACGCGCTTGAGGAACGCCTCGATCTCCTCGTAGCGGGCGAAGGTGCCCGTCGGGTTATTGGGATTCGCGATCCAGGCGACATAAGTCTCGTCGTCGATCGCTTTGGCGATCGCCTCCAGATCGTGGCCGTAGTTCTTCGCCGGCACGACGATCGGGCGCGCGCCGCGCGCCTGGGAGGCGAGCGGATACACCGCGAAGCAGTGCTGCGAGAACACCGCGGCCCGGCCCGGGCCGAGGAAGGCGAGCGCGACCAGCTCCAGGACGTCGTTCGAGCCGTTGCCGAGCACGATCGAGCCCATGTCGACGCCGTAGCGCTGCGCAAGCGCCTGCTTCAGCTCGAAGCCGTTGCCGTCGGGGTAGCGCGCGATCTCGCTGATCGACGCCTCGATCGCGGCTCGCGTGCGCGGGCCGATGCCGCGCGGGTTCTCGTTGGACGCGAGCTTCACGATCGAGCGCTCGTCGAGCCCCATCTCCCGCGCCAGCTCGGAGATTGGCTTGCCGGGCTGGTACGGGGCGATCGAGCGCACGTACGAAGGCGAAAGTTCGCAGAGATCCATCAACATGAAAATGCCACCCCTGTCAGTTTGCGGCCGCCGGGTACGATCCCAGGACCTTGAGATACGGCGCGAGCCGCTTCAGTTCGCCGAGCGCTCTGGCCACCGGCTCGTCCTTCTGGTGGCCTTCGACGTCGATGAAGAACACGTATTCCCACAGCGCGGACCCGATTTGAGAAATTCGGCGCGCGGGACGCGATTCGATGCGCGTCATGCTGACGAGGTGCTGCGCGAGCGGAGTGAGCAGCGCGTGCACCGCGCCCGGCCTGTTCTCGGCCGACATGACGAGCGACGTGCGGTCCCTGCCGGTCGGGCCCGGCTCGAGGTCGCCGAGCACAAGGAAGCGCGTAGTGTTGTTCGGATCATCCTCGATCGAGCGCGCGAGCACCCCGAGCTGGTAACGCTCCGCCGCGGCCTCGCCTGCGATCGCCGCCGCGCCCGCCTCGTCGGCGGCGCGCCGTGCCGCTTCGGCGTTCGAGGTCACCGGCACGCGTTCTACCCCGGGAAGGTTCTGGCTCAGCCAGCCATGGCACTGGGCGAGCGACTGCGCATGGGAATAGATTCTTTTCACGGAGGAAATCTTCTCGGCACGCGACATCAGGTTCTGGTGAACGCGCAGCTCGATCTCGCCGCAGATGCGAAGCGGCGTCGCGAGCAGCAGGTCGAGGGTTCGGCCGACCGCGCCTTCGGTGGAGTTCTCCACCGGCACCACGGTGAACTGCGCGGCCCCCGACTCGCAGCGCCGGAACGCCTCGTCGACCGACGCGGCGGGCAGCGCGTCGACCGCGCGGCCGAAATGCTTGCGCACCGCCTGCTCGCTGAACGTGCCTTCGGGACCGAGGTAGGACACGCAGATCGACTCCTCAAGGCCGCGGCACGCCGAGATGATTTCGCGGAACACCGCGGCAATGCGCTCGCCGGCGAGCGGGCCGCGGACCTTGCTCACCCTGTGCAAGATCCCGCTCTCGCGTTCCGGCCGGTAGGCGGGCGCGCCGCCCTTAAGTGCGCCGATTTTCTGTGCCAGGCCGGCGCGCCGCTGAACCAGCGCGGCCAGCTCGTCGTCTAGCGCGTCGATTTCCCTGCGCAGCTTTTCGATTTCGTCAGCCATGCCTTTCAGGCGGGTTCTAGCCTGCTTCTACAGGAAGATAACGCACCGCGAGTACACCGGTCAGGCCCGATAGCTCTTTCAGCGCCTCGGCGGGCACCGGACTGTCGGCGTCGACCAGCGTGTACGCCATCTCGCCCTTCGACTTGTTCAGCATGTTATGGATGTTGATCTTGCGCCGCCCGAGCGCGTGCGAAATGCGCCCGAGCATGTCGGGCACGTTGGCGTTGGCAATCGCGAGGCGATAGGGCGCCTCGCGCACCATGGCGGCGTCGGGAAAGTTAACCGCATTCTGCAGGTTCCCGTGCTCCAGGTACTCGCGCACCTGATCGGCGACCATGATGGCGCAATTGTCTTCGGCCTCGCGAGTCGAGGCGCCGAGGTGCGGCAGCGCGATCACGCCCGCGTGCCGGATCAGGCCGGGGCTCGGGAAGTCGGTCACGTACCACTTCAGCTTGCCGGTCGAAAGAGCTTTGGATACTGCCGGCTCGTCGACGACGCCTTCGCGCGAAAAGTTCAGCAGCACCGCGCCGGAGCGGAAATTTTCGAGCATGCGGGCATTGACAAGGTGGCGCGTCTTTTCGCCTAGCGGGACGTGCAGCGTGACGAAATGGCTGGCGCGGACGAGCTCCTCGATCGACGGCGCACGCCGCACTTGCGAAGGCAGGCTCCACGCCGCTTCAACGGTGATGTGAGGGTCGTAGCCGTGCACGTTCATGCCGAGACGAATCGCGGCGTCGGCGACCAGGCTGCCCACCTTGCCCAGGCCGATGACGCCGAGCGTGTGCCCTGGCAGCTCCACGCCGGCAAACTGCGTTTTCCCGCCTTCCACGCGCTTTTCCAGATCGTCCTCGGGAAGACTTCTTGCGAATTCGAGCGCGGGAGCGAGGTTCCGCGCAGCGATCAGCATGCCGGCGAGCACCAGCTCCTTCACCGCGTTGGCGTTGGCGCCCGGCGCATTGAACACCGGCACGCCGCGCTTGGAGAGCGCGGCGACCGGGATGTTGTTGGTGCCCGCGCCGGCGCGGCCCACCGCGCGCAGCGACGGGCCGAACTCGAACTTGTGCAGGTCCTGCGAGCGCACGAGGATCGCTTCCGGGTCCTTCGACTCCTTCACCACCGCGTACCTGTCCGCCGGAAAGCGCTTGAGCCCCAGCTGCGCGATCTGGTTGATCACCAGGATCTCGCATTTCTTCGCGCGGCCCTTAGCCATGCTGCTCTTCAAGGCGGCTTCTAGCCATGTTCTTGTTCGAACTCGCGCATGTATTCGACCAGACGCTGAACGCCCTCCAGCGGCATCGCGTTATAGATTGAGGCGCGCATGCCGCCAACCGAGCGGTGGCCCTTGAGCTGAATGAGGCTGCGCTCGGCCGCACCCTTCAGGAACGGCTCGTCCAGCGATTTGTCCTTCAAAGTGAACGGCACGTTCATGCGCGAGCGGTCTTCCTTCGCCACCGGGTTATGGAAGAACTCGCTCGAATCGAGGTAGTCGTACAGCAGCTTCGCCTTCTCAACGTTCTTTCTTTCTATGGACGCCAAACCGCCCTGCTGCTTCAGCCACTTGAAAACCAGCCCGGCGACATAGAGCGAGTAAGTTGCCGGGGTATTGAGCATGGACTCGGCGTCGGCTTGCCGCTTGTAGTCCATGACGCTCGGCGTGCCCTTCGCCGCCTGGCCGATCAAGTCGTCGCGCACGATCACGATCGTGAGCCCGGCGGGGCCGGCATTCTTCTGCGCCCCGGCGTAGACCAGGCCGTACTTCGAAACGTCCATCGGACGCGACAGGAAGTGCGAGGATGCATCGGCGACCAGCGGGATTTCTCCCTGGTAAGGCACAGAGTGATATTCGACCCCCCCGATGGTCTCGTTCGAGCAGTAGTGAACGTAGGCGGCCTCTTTTCTTACCGAAAAATGTTTCGGCGCATACGTGAAATTCCAGTCCTCGGAGCTCGCAGCGATCGCCACGTCGCAGTAGTTCTTCGCTTCCTTTACCGCCTTTTTCGACCATTCGCCGGTCAGCACGTAGTCGGCCTTGCCCTTGCCTCGCAGCAGGTTCATGGGCACCTGCGCGAACTGGAGCGTCGCGCCGCCCTGCAGGAAGAGCGCCTTGTAGTTCGCCGGGATGGCGAGCAGCGCGCGCAGGTCGGCTTCGGCCTCGGCGGCGATCGACATGAATTCCGGGCCGCGGTGGCTCATTTCCATCACCGACATGCCGCTCGCGCGCCAGTCGAGCATCTCGTCGCCGGCGCGAGCCAGGACCTCCGCGGGGAGCATCGCGGGCCCCGCGCTGAAGTTGAAGATGCGGGACATCAGTGAACTGTGGGTGGGGGCGCTTCGGGAGGCGGGAGCTGCTCACCACCGTCGCCGCTGCCGTTGTCGCCGTCATTTCCCCCATTACCGCCGTTGCCGTTGCCGAGGTCGCGCTCCTCGATGCGCTCCATGCCGGCGAGCTTCTCGCCCGCGTCGAGCGAAATCAGGGTGACGCCCTGGGTGGAACGGCCCATTTCGCGAATCTGGGACACCGCGGTGCGGATGAGCACGCCGCCGGTCGAGATGAGCATGACCTCGTCGTGCTCGTCCACCAGCACCGCGCCAATGAGCACGCCGTTGCGCTCGGACACCTGGATCGCGATCACGCCCTGGCCGCCGCGCCCATGGCGCGGGTAGTCGGCAATTGCGGTGCGCTTGCCGTAGCCGTTCGCGGTGGCAGTGAGCACCGAGCGGGAATCGTCCTTGGCGGCGAGCATGCATACCACGCGCTGGCCTTCGTCGAGGCGCATGCCGCGCACGCCGGTCGCCTGGCGGCCCATCGGCCGCACGTCGCTTTCCGGGAAGCGGACTGACTTGCCCTCGGAGGAGAACAGCATCACGTCGTAGCCGCCGTCGGTGAGGACGCAGCCGACCAGGTAGTCACCTTGGTCCAGCCCGACCGCGATGATGCCGCTCGGCCGCGGGCGGGAAAACTCCGCGAGCGGAGTCTTCTTCACCGTGCCGTGCGCGGTCGCCATGAACACGTAGTGATTCTCGTCGAACTCCTTCACCGGCACGACCGCGGTGATCTTCTCGCCCTCCTCCAGCGGGAACATGTTGACGACCGGCTTGCCGCGGCTTGCGCGGCTGCCCACCGGGACTTCGTAGACCTTGAGCCAGTAGAGTCGCCCGCGATTGGAGAAGCACAGCAGGTAATCGTGCGAGTGCGCGACGAACAGGCGCTCGATGAAGTCGTCTTCCTTCATCGAAGTCGCCATGCGACCCCGTCCGCCGCGGCGCTGCGCCCGGTAGTCGGCGAGCGGCTGCGACTTCACGTAGCCGCCGTGCGAGAAAGTGACCACCATGTCCTGCGGCGCGATCAGGTCCTCGATCGAGATGTCCTCGGCAACGGTGACGATCTCGCTCTTGCGCTTGTCGGCGAACTCGGCCTTCAGCTTGCGCAGCTCTTCGTCGATGATCTTCGTGATGCGCGCGGGCTTCGCCAGGATGTCGAGCAGATCGGTGATCGCGACGATCACCTCGCGGTACTCGTCGCGAATCTTGTCCTGCTCGAGCGCGGTCAGGCGCTGCAGCCGTAGCTCGAGGATCGCTTGCGCCTGCTCCTCCGAGAGTCGATAGCCTTCTTCCTTCAAGCCAAATTCCTGTGAAAGCCCTTCTGGTCGAAACCGCGCCGCGGTGGCGTTGCCGACCAGGCTTCTCACCAGCTCCGAACCCCAGGCGCGCTCCATCAGCCCGCGCTTGGCCTCGGCCGGGCTCGGCGCTTTCTTGATGAGCTCGATCACCGGGTCGACGTTGGACAGCGCGACCGCGAGCCCCTCCAGCACGTGGCCCCGCGCGCGCGCCTGGCGCAGCTCGTACACCGCGCGCCGCGTAACGACCTCGCGGCGGTGCGCGATGAAGGCCTCGAGCAGATCCTTGAGGTTGAGCAGGCGCGGCTGGCCGTCGACCAGCGCCACCATGTTCATGTGAAAGCTGTCCTGCAGCTGGGTCGTCTTGTAGAGGTTGTTGAGCACCACCTCGGGTCGCTCGCCGCGCTTGAGCTCGAAGACCGCGCGCATGCCCGATTTATCGGACTCGTCGCGGATGTCCGAGATGCCCTCGAGGCGCTTTTCGTTCACCATCTCGGCTATCTTCTCGAGCAGCACGCGCTTGTTCACCTGGTAGGGCAGCTCGTCGACGATGATCGCCTGGCGCTCGCCCTTGCCGATGTCCTCGAAGTGGGTGCGCGCGCGCATCACCGCGCGCCCGCGGCCGGTGCGGTAGGCTTCGTGCACGCCGGCGAGGCCGTAGATGATCCCCGAGGTCGGGAAATCGGGCGCCGGCATGAGCTTGATCAGCTCCTCGATCGCGCAGTGCGGCTGCACGAGCAGGTGCAGGCAGGCATCGACCACTTCCCCCAGGTTGTGCGGCGGGATGTTGGTCGCCATGCCGACCGCGATACCTGACGACCCGTTCACCAGAAGGTTGGGCGCGCGCGTCGGCAGCACCGCGGGCTCGCGCTCCTTGCCGTCGTAGTTCGGTGTGAAGTCGACGGTTTCGGCCCCGATGTCGGCGAGCAGCTCGGCCGAAATCTTTTCCAGCCGGCACTCGGTATAGCGGTAGGCCGCGGCCGCATCGCCGTCGACCGAGCCGAAATTGCCCTGCCCGTCGATCAGCGTGTAGCGCATCGAGAAGTCCTGCGCCATGCGCACCAGCGCTTCGTAGGTGGCCGAATCGCCATGCGGGTGGTACTTGCCGAGCACGTCGCCGACGATCCGCGCGCACTTCACGTAGGGCCGGTTCCAGACGTTGTTCGCCTCGTGCATCGCATACAGCACGCGCCGGTGGACGGGCTTCAGACCGTCGCGCACATCGGGCAGAGCCCGCCCCACGATCACGCTCATGGCGTAATCGAGGTAGGAGCGCCGCATCTCCTCTTCGAGCGAAATGGGCAGCGTTTCTTTGGCGAATTGCTCCATCGGGAAGGGCTCAAATCTTATCATGCAAGCATCGGTTTTCTCTCTAAAAACAGCTTGTCCTGAGCGCTTTCCCTGTGCTTAAATTCGTCCACGTTTCGCGCACAAGAACGGGGGAGGAAAATGAAGGCTCAGAAACCGCTCCAGCTCCTTTTCATCGCCGCCGCCCTCGCTTTCATCGGCGCGTGTGCAACAGAACCGGAGAAGCCCGCACCCAAGCCTGCGGCCGCGCCGCCTCCGCCACCGCCGCCGGCGCCCGTAGTGCAGCCCGCGCCGCCTCCTCCGCCACCCGCGCCGGCCCCGGTGGCGAAACCGGAGCCGAAACCCGAACCGCCGAAGAAGCCCGCGGTGGTGAATCTCGCCTCGACCGAGCTCTTCGAGTTCAACAAGGCGGTGCTCACGCCTGAAGCGCGAACCAAGCTCGACCGCGAGGTGGTGGCAAAGCTGCGCGACATGAAGGAAGTGCGCTTCATCATCGTGAACGGCCACGCGGACCGGCTCGGCTCGGCTCAGTACAACCAGAAGCTTTCCGAGAAGCGCGCGGAGGCGGTTCGCGCGTATCTGGTGTCGAAGGGCGTCGACGCGTCGAAAGTGGAAACGCTCGGCTTCGGCAAGACGCTCCCGGCGAAATCGTGCCCCGACCAGAAAAACCGGAAAGAGCTGATCGAGTGCCTTAGCGCCAACCGTCGGGTCGTCGTCGAGGTCCAGGGCACGCCAAGATAGAAGGAAAGCTTCTAAGCGCCCGCTGGGTCGTCCCGGTCGAGCCGGCGGGTTCGGTTCTCGAGCACCATTCCGTCGCGGTGCGCGACGGCGTCATCGAGCAGGTCCTTCCCGCAACGGAAGAAGCCTCCGCGCGGTTCGCGGACTACGAGCGGGTCGCTCTCCCCGAGCATGTGCTCATTCCGGGCCTCGTCAACGCGCATACGCACGCCGCGATGGCGTTGATGCGCGGGCTCGGAGACGACCCGCCGCTCATGCGCTGGCTCGAGGAGCGGATGTGGCCTGCCGAGCGGCACCACGTTTCGGCTGAGATGGTGCGCGACGGCACGGCGCTCGCCTGCGCCGAGATGCTTCGCGGCGGCGTCACGTGCTTCAACGACATGTACTTCTTTCCCGAGGCGGCACTACAGGCCGCGCTAGGGGCGCCGATGCGGGTCGCCGTCGGCTTGATCGTGGTCGACTTTGCCACGCCTTACGCCTCCGATCCTGACGACTATCTGCGCAAAGGGCTTACGCTGCGCGACGCGAGTCGCGAGCAGCCGCTTGCGTCGTTTTGCTTCGCGCTGCACGCGGCCTGCACCCTGACTGACGACACCTTGCGGCACGTGGCAACGCTCGCCGCGGAGCTCGATCTCCCGGTGCACGTGCACCTTCACGAAACCGAAGCCGAAATCGAGCGCTCGCTTGCCGAGCACGGCGTGCGGCCGCTCGAACGGCTGCATCGCCTTGGCCTCCTAGGGCCGGGATTGATTGCGGTCCACGCCATACATCTCGAGCCGCACGAGGTCGAGCTTCTCGCCCGCCATGGCTGTTCGGTCGTGCATTGCCCCTCGTCGAATCTGAAGCTCGCCAGCGGTTTCGCGCCGGTTCATTCGATGCTGAAGAATGGGATCAATGTCGCGCTCGGGACCGACGGGGCCGCAAGCAATAACCGGCTCGATGTACTCACGGAGATGCGCACCGCGGCGTTGCTCGCCAAGGCGGTGGCACGGGATGCCCAGGCCCTGCCGGCGCACACGGCGCTGCGCGCCGCCACGCTCGGCGGCGCGCGCTCTCTCGGCCTGGGCACGCGCATTGGATCGATCGAGCCGGGCAAGCGCGCCGACCTCGCGGCGCTCGCCCTGCGCGGCCCAGAGCTCTCGCCCTGCTACGACCCCGTTTCGCACCTCGTTTACGCGGCGGGGCGCGAGCATGTTACCCACGTCTGGGTCGACGGAAAGCTCGTGGTGCGCGACGGCGCTTTCGAGAATCTCGCCCCCGGCTTGGACACCCGGTGGCGGATCTGGCAGAATGCTCTCAAGAGTCCCCCAGGCTCTTGATAGCGAACTTATTTCGCTCAGTGGAGGAAAAATGACAAAGAAAGTCTGGCTGTTTTTCATCGCGCTCGCTCTCGCTGCTGGATGCGCAACCGAACCGGAGAAGCCTGCGCCCCAGCCCGCTCCACCGCCGCCGAAGCCTGCCCCTCCACCCGAGCCCAAGCCAGCGCCGCCTCCGCCACCGGCTCCGGAGAAGCCGAAGCCTCCGCCCGAGAAGCCCAAGCCGGTCGCCGAAAAGATTACGTTCGCCGCGGACGTGCTTTTCGACTTCGACAAGGCGGTGGTCAAGCCTGAAGGCAAGTCCAAGCTCGACGACATCTCGAATAAGGTGCGCGGCATCAACCTCGAGGTAGTGATCGCGATCGGCCACGCCGACACGATCGGCTCCGACACCTACAACCAGCGGCTATCTGTGCGCCGCGCTGAATCGATCAAGGCGTACCTGGTGTCCAAAGGCATCGAGGGCAACCGCGTCTATACCGAAGGCAAGGGCGAGAAGCAGCCCATCACGGCCGGTGCCTGTAAGAAATACGGCAAGGAGCACCGCGGCAACAAGAAGATGATCGAATGCCTCCAGCCCGACCGGCGCGTCGAGATCGAGGTCATCGGGACGCGCAAGCCGTAGGTCCAGGCAGGCAACGCAGGACAACCCCGCTTCGGCGGGGTTTTTCTTTTCTAGAATCGCATCATGAGGAACGCTGACCCAGCCGAGATCGAAAAGTTCAGCGCGCTTGCCCACCGCTGGTGGGATCCCGCAGGCGAGTTCCGGCCGCTGCATGACATCAATCCGCTGCGCCTGGAATGGATCGCGAGCCATGCCGAGCTCGCCGGCGCGGCGGTGCTCGACGTGGGCTGCGGCGGCGGCATCCTCGCCGAGGCGATGGCGCGGCGCGGCGCGCGAGTGACGGGCATCGACCTATCCGAGAAGGCCTTGCGCGTCGCTCAGCTTCACCTGCACGAAAGCAAGCTCGACATCCGCTACGAGAAGTCTTCGGTGGAAGACTACGCGGGTGAGTTTGATCTCGTGACCTGCATGGAGCTGCTCGAGCATGTGCCGCAGCCGGCGAGCATGGTCGCCGCGTGCGCCCGCCTCGTCCGCCCGGGGGGGCGCGTTTTCTTCTCCACTATCAACCGCAACCCGAAGTCGTATCTCTTCGCGGTGGTGGGCGCCGAGTATGTCCTCGGGCTGCTGCCGAAGGGAACGCACGACTACATGCGCTTCATCAAGCCCTCCGAGCTGCTGCGCTGGAGCCGCGCGGCCGGGCTGCGCGTCGAGGAGATGACTGGCATGAGCTACAACCCGATCACGCGCCACTACCGGCTGGGAAGCGATTGCGACGTGAACTATCTTGTCTGCTGCGCGCGCGATGCCTAGCCGCGCGGTCCTGTTCGATTTCGACGGCACGCTCGCCGACACCGCGCCCGATCTTGCCGCCGCGGTCAACTGCATGCGGCTCGAGCAGGGACACGAGCCCTTGCCGCTCGAGCGTCTGCGGCCGTTCGCATCCGCGGGCGCGCGCGGTCTGCTGCAGGCCGCCTTCGGCATCAAGCCGGACGATGCGGAGTACAAGGCGATGCGCCAGGAATTCCTCGATCTCTACGCCGAGACGTGCTGCGGCCAGACCGATCTCTTCCCCGGCATCGGCGAGCTTCTGCGTGAGCTCGCGGCGCGCGACATCCGCTGGGGCGTGGTGACGAACAAGGCAACACGCTTCACCGAGCGCATCCTTGCCCATCTGCAACTCAAGCCCGACTGCGTCGCGTGCGGTGACACCACTCCGCATCTCAAGCCGCATCCCGCTCCGCTGCTGCACGCGGCGGCGCAGCTCAACCTGCCGCCGGCGAGCTGCTGGTTCCTGGGCGACGACCTGCGCGACATGAAGGCCGCGCGCGCGGCCGGCATGCGTCCGATCGCGGTCGACTGGGGCTACCACCATCCCGAGAGCGGCGGGCCAGGCACCTGGGAAGCCGAGCTCGTCATCGCGCGTCCCATGGATCTCGTCGAGCACTTGTGAGAGCCGTCGACCACACCTTCGCCGACGTGGAGCTGCCCAAGCCCTCGCCCTCCGGCCGCGACCTGCTGGTGAAAGTGGAAGCGGTGTCGGTGAACCCGGTCGACTACAAGCAGCGCAGCCAAGCCACGGCGTCGCGCATTCTGGGCTGGGACGCCTCCGGTACGGTAACCGCAGTCGGTTCTCAAACGGAATTATTCAAGCCAGGGGATGCCGTCTATTACGCCGGCGACGTCACTCGCCCCGGCTGCAACAGCGAATTCCATCTGGTGGACGAGCGCATTGTGGGGCGCAAGCCGAAAACGCTCGACTTCGCGCAGGCCGCGGCGATGCCGCTCACGTGCATCACGGCGTGGGAGGCGTTCTTCGACCGCATGAAAGTGCAGTCGGGCAAGCGCATGCTCATCATCAGCGGCGCCGGCGGCGTGGGCTCGATCGGCATACAGCTCGCGAAAATCGCCGGCCTCCATGTAATCGCGACCGCTTCGCGCCCCGAGTCCGTCGCCTGGGTGAAAGCGCTCGGCGCCGATGAGGTCGTCAACCACCGGCGAAGCCTGCAGGCACAAGTCAAGGATCCCGTCGATTACGTCGCGAACTTCAGCGGCGAGCTAGACGCCTACTGGGAAGCCATGGCCGAGCTGGTTGCCCCGCAGGGCGCCCTCGTCGCCATCGTCGCCAACACGAAGCCCCTGCCTATGGACGCGGTGCGCATGAAAAGCGCAACCGTCTGCTGGGAGCTCATGTTCACGCGGCCGCGCTTCCAGACGCCCGACATGATCGAGCAGCACCGGCTCCTCAACCAGGTCGCCGACATGCTCGATTCCGGCAAGCTGCGCGGCACGCTGAAGGAAACGCTCTCGCCCATCAACGGCGCGAACCTGCGGAAAGCCCACGAGAAGCTCGAGTCGGGAACTATGATCGGCAAGCTCGTTCTAAGGGGTTGGAGTTAGAAGTAGAATCCATACCGATACCGGGGGCGACCTGGTTTCGACGTGGGCATCGAAGCAGCGCAGGGCATGCCGAGGACCAGATCACCTCGTAAATCCATTCTGGAAACACTACAAACGCCAACGACGAGCGTTTCGCTCTAGCCGCCTAACACCGGCTGGAC
>DATFEI010000167.1:0-7002 GCA_035251315.1 Burkholderiales bacterium
CGCCGCGCGCACGAGCGCCATGCCCGCCGCGACGTCGTACTCGCTCACCCCGTGGATCGAGACCGTGGCGACGCCGTCGCCCGCGGCGACGCGTGCGAGCCGATAGGCGATGCTCGGCATCGCGATGTAGCGCGCGGGCGCGCAGGCGCGCGACCACGCGCCCGGCCGCAGCGCCGAGGAGCCCGTCGTGAACACGATCTCACCCGCGGCGAGCAGGCGCTGCGCAAGATGAGCGTCGAGCGGCTTGCCATTCCTGCGGATCGGCCCGGTACCTTCGGCCCAGGCGATGGTGTCGCGGCCGCGGTCGGGCGAGAGCGGGCTGTGGACGACCCCAAGCACGGGATTTTGCTTTCTGAGCAAAGCGACGGAGACTGCGGAGCCGCGCTTGCCGCCGGTAAATTCGAAGGTGCCGTCTTGCGGGTCGACGAGCCAGACAGCATCGCCTTCCTTGAAGGAAATTCCGGTCTCTTCGCCGACGAAAGTGCACGGCAGCAGGCCTTGCAGCGTCTCGCGCAGCCGCTCCTCGATCTCGAGGTCGATCGGCGCGGATCCGCGCCGGCCGCGCGGGCCGTCGGCGCGCATGAACTCGGCGGCAAGGCGCACGCCCTCGGCCTCGACCGCGGCGATCACCGCAGCGAGGAGGTCCTTCAATCGGAGACCTTGCCGCGAAGCGCCTTCAGGCGCGAATGCCGCTTCTTCGTTTCCAGCCTTCTCAGCTTCGAGCCGCGCGTCGGGCGCGTGGGCTTGCGCGGCTTCGGCAGGTGCGCCGCCGCGGTCACCAGAGACTGCAACCGCGCGAGCGCCTCGGCGCGGTTGCGCTCGAGGCTGCGGTGCGCCTGCGCCTTGATCACCACGATCCCGGTGCGGCTCACGCGCTGGTCGCCCATGCGCAGCAGCCGCTCCTTCACGTGCTCGGGGAGCGAGGAGGCGCGGATGTCGAAGCGCAGGTGCACGGCGTTCGAGACCTTGTTGACGTTCTGCCCACCGGCGCCCTGCGCGCGCACGGCGGTCAGCTCGACTTCGTGCTCGGGGACGATGAGGCTCGGAGCGGCCATTCCCGGACTGTAGCGCCTCGCCGCGAGTCTCGCCTCGGCCTGCTTCACGCTCGGATGAAATTCGGGGTCAGGGTCGCAATTCGGTTTTCACGTACGTAAAAACGAATTGCGACCCTGACCCCGAATTCATGTGCTGACCCTGTTGCGGCCGCCCTGCTTGGCGCGGTAGAGGGCTTCGTCGGCGGCCTTGATGACTTGCGCAGGGGTGCGCAGGCGCTTGCTCGGACTGCAGGCGCCGATCGAGACGGTGACCGACAGGTGCTTGTCGGCAACGCCCTCGCCCCTGCGCTTCGCGCCGTCCTCGAGCTCCTTCGGACGGTCGGGGGCGCGCACCGCCATGCGGTAGCGCTCGATCGAGACGCGGATCGCCTCGAGTTGCAGCAAGACGTCCTCGAGCTCGGCGTCGGGAAAGACGACGCAGAATTCCTCGCCCCCGTAGCGAAAGGCGGTGCCCCCGCCGCCGACCTCGCTGAGCCGCGCACCAACCAGCTTCAGCACCTGGTCGCCGATGTCGTGGCCGTGGGTGTCGTTGAACTGCTTGAAGTGATCGACGTCGACCATCGAGATGACGTAGCTGCCCTCGAGGCCGTCCAGCCGCTCTTCCAGCGCACGGCGGCCGGGAAGCCCGGTGAGCGGATCGCGGAACGCGAGCCGGTGAGACTCCTGCACCAGCGCGACGATCAGGATCGCGCCCGCGGCCGCCATGAACGAGGAATACACGCGCCACGAGCCGACCCATTCCGCGGCGATGTAGAAGGCGACGAGCGCGCCCGCGCTCCCGACCTGCAGCGGCGTGTGCTCGGGCCAGGCGCGCCACACCGCCGCGGCGAACGCGGCGGCGAAGAAGATCCGCCCGGCGAGCGGCGTCGGCGGCGAGCGCAGCAGCATGTTGTCGAGCAGCGCGACTTCCATCCTGGAGACGCCATAGATCAGCAGCCCCTCGCAGACGAGAAGCAGGACCCACACGTACCCCGCGCGGTAGCGCACGCCGCGCTCGGGCAGGACCATCGCGAGCAGCGCGTTGAACGGCACGAGGCAGACGAGCGCCGTGTACACCACCTCGCCCGGATAGAGCTGCTGCGCGGCAAACGCGCAAAGCAGCGAAGCCGCGATGACGAAGGCGCGGCCGCGGTTGAACACCCACGCGAGCGCGACCGCGATGCCGAGCAGCGCATACGGCCCGAGGACGAAAAGGCCGGCGAGCGACTCCGGCATCGGCGGCCCGATGAGACGAGCGATGGCCGCGATCGCGAGAATGGCCGCCGGGATTGCCAACGGCCGGACGGCGCCGGAAAGCTCGCGCATCGGTAAATCGTAACGGCTTTTGCGCGGATTCCTTGTGACGCAGGACCGAAAACGTGCGGTTGTTCTCAGCTTCCGAGGCGATCGGGGCGCAGGCCGACGTCGGCGAGCCTGCCGCGCTGTGCACGTTTCCCGACATGCAGCGTGAGCTGTTTCTCATCCAGCGTTTCCACGGCGCGATTCTTGCGCTTGATTCCGGACACTACGAGCGACTTTCCATCGCTCGCCGCCACCGAAGCGAGGGTCTCCTTTTCCGGCAGCGCGAGGAGTTGTACGCCCACTCCCCCGTTCGGCCGCTCGGGCACTTCGTCGAGCGGGAAGAGGAGCAGGCGTGCGTCGGAGGAGAGCGCGGCCAGGTAAGCAGAACTTTCTGGAACAAATACAGGAGCATTCGATCTCGCCCCTTCCTCGACCTTCATAAAGTCCTTGCCCTGACGCGTCTTGGTCGCCAGGTCGCCGAGCTTGCAGAGGAAGCCCAAGCCCGCGGAGCTATTCATCAGCAGTCGCTGTTCCGGGCTGCCCGAGCCCATCCATACGATGTCGTCGGAGCCCGAATTCACCAGCGTGTTGACGTGCGCGCCGTCGCCCCGCCCCGACGGAATGTCGGCGGCCGCAACCGTGAAGGTCTTGCCGGATGCGGCGAGCACGGTGACCGGGTCGGTGGTCTTGCACTCGAGCGTCTGCAGCAGCGCATCGCCGTCCTTGAAGGAGAGCTGCGACACGTCGAGCCCGTGGCCGGTGCGCGCGCGGATCCAGCCCTTGCGCGAAAGGATCACGCTCACCGGCTCCTCGACCACGGTGCGCTCCACCTGCGCGCGCTCGGCGGTCTTGATGAGCGTGCGCCTTTCGTCTCCAAACTTCTTCGAATCCTCGACCAATTCGGCTACGACGAGCTTCTTCAGCTCCTTCTCCTCGCCGAGGATGTCCTTCAGCCCCTTGCGCTCGGCTTCGAGCGCCTTCTTCTCGTCGTTCAGCGCGACGCCGTCGAGCCTGGTGAGCTGCCCGAGGCGCAGATTCACGATGTCCTCTGCTTGTTTCTCTGAAAACCTAAAACGTTTCTGTAAATTCGAACGAGCCTCGGCCTGGTCCTCGGCTGCGCGGATGAGCTTGATGATGTCGTCGATCTTGGCGAAGGCCCTCAGCCGCCCCTCGACGATATGCAGGCGCGCCTCGCACTTCGCGAGACGAAACTCGGTGCGCCGGCGCACCGTGCGCACGCGAAACTCGCCCCACTCGCTCAGGATGTCGACGATGCCCTTGGTCTGCGGCAGGCCGTCGAGGCCGAGCCAGGTGAGGTTCACCGGGTAGCGCGTCTCGAGCGAGGTGTGCACCATCAGCGCGGCCATGAGCTCGTTCTCGTCCTGGCGCGAGCTCCTGGGCTCGATCACCAGGCGCAGCTTCGACTTGCGGTCGCTCTCGTCGCGCACCGACTCCACCTGGTCGAGGATGAACTGCTTCATCCTTCGTTGCTCTTGAGATATTTCCTTCTTGGATACAGATTTTGGGTTTGCGAGCGCCTCGATCTCTTCCATCACCTGCGACACCGACACGCCGTGCGGGAGCTCGGTGACCACCATGCGCCACTGCCCGCGCGCGAGCGTCTCCTTTTCATATCTCGCTCTCAGAAGCAACGAGCCCCGCCCGGTGGCGTAGGCTTCCTTGATCTCCTCCCTGGGCGAGATCACCTGGCCGCCGCCCGGGAAGTCCGGCCCGGGCAGGATCTCGAGCACGTCCTCGAGCTTCGCGCGCGGGTGCTTGATGATGTGCGCCGCCGCGGCGGCGACTTCCTTCAGGTTGTGCGAGGGGATGCGCGTCGAGAAGCCGACCGGAATGCCGAAGCTTCCGTTCAGCAGGCCGAAGGGCAATCGAGCCGGCAGCAGCACCGGCTCGTCGAATTTCCCGTCGTAGTTCCTGATGAAGTCGACGGTGCCCTCCCCGATTTCCGAAAGCAGCAATTCCGCGTAGCGCGAGAGCCGCGCCTCGGTATACCGGTAGGCAGCGGGAGCATCGCCGTCACGGGAACCGAAGTTCCCCTGCCCGTCGATGAGGGGATAGCGCATCGAGAAGGGCTGCGCGAGGTGCACCATCGCTTCATACGTGGAGCTGTCGCCGTGCGGGTGGTACTTGCCGAGCACCTCGCCCACGTAGCGCGCACATTTCGAGAAGGTGGTTGAACCATTCATCGCAAACAGAATCCGGCGCTGCACCGGCTTCAGGCCGTCGGCGATCTCGGGCAGCGCGCGCGCCTTGACGGTCGAGACCGCGTAGCCGAGGTACGCATGCGAGGCGTGCTCCTCGATGCGCGCCGCGTCGTCGCCGTTGCTGGTGAAGAGGTCTCCGGTCCGGGTGTCGTCCATGGTGTCTTACCTGAACAAGTCCAGCTGTTTGTCCGCTGTGGAGACGGCGAGTTCGACCGCCGCCTTCGCTTTTTCGAGCTCGTCGGCGAAGCCCGCCTTGCCGGCGGCTTCCCATTGATACTTGCCCTGGGAATTCAACTCTTGCGCGGCGAGGAGCGTAATCCTCCCGAGCTTGCGCTTGCCGAGCCAGTACGCGTGGCCCCGGTACGCCCTTTCCCAGAAGGGCTTGCTCTTCCTAGACGTCCGCTTCAACTGTCTTCCAGTGCTCCCTCATCCAGTTGCGCCGCTCCTCGGCCTCGCCGGCGTCCATCAGCTTCTCGAAGGTCTCTCTTACTTTCTTCAGGTTCTTGGTGTCGAACTCCATGCGCACCAGCCGCCGCGCGTCCGGGTTCATGGTGGTTTCCCAGAGCTGCTCGGGGCTCATCTCGCCCAGCCCTTTGAAGCGCGAGATTTCCCAGCTCCCGTCCTTGATTTTTTCTTTCTTGAGCTGATTCAGAACCTCTTCCAGCTCGTCATCGTCCAGGCAGTAGATGCGCCGCGCGGGCTTGCCTTTGCCCTGGCTCGGCACCTCGACTTTGTAGAGCGGAGGCTGCGCGACGTAGAGGTGGCCGGCCTCGACGAGGCGCGGCGCATGCATGAAGAAGAACGTGAGGAGCAGCGCCTGGATGTGGCCGCCGTCGACGTCCGCATCCGTCATGACGACGATCTTTCCGTAGCGCAGAGAGCTCAAGTCAGCTTTTTCGTCGACTCCGTGAGGGTCTACTCCGATCGCCGTGGCAATGGCCTGCAGCTCCTTGTTCGCGAGCACGGTGCGGCTATCCTTCGACATCGAGTTCAGCACCTTCCCGCGCAGCGGCAGCAGCGCCTGCGTTTCCTTGTCGCGCGCCTCCTTCGCCGATCCTCCCGCGGAATCACCTTCCACCAGGAACAATTCATTTCGGGAAATATCGCCCGAAGCGCAGTCGACGAGCTTCCCGGGAAGCGTGGCGATGCCGCTCGACTTCTTGCGCTCGACTTTCTTGCCCTTGGCGAGGCGCGCCATCGCCTGCTCGATCGCGAGCTCGACGATTTTCTTGCCCTCGTCGGCGTGCTCGTTCAGCCAGAGCTCGAACGCGTCGCGCACGCACAGCTCGAGCAGGCGCGCGGCGTGGCGCGTGGTGAGCTTTTCCTTGGTCTGGCCGTGGAACTGCGTGCGCACGATGCGCGCCGAGAGCGTAAAGCAGGCGCGCTGCCAGAGGTCGTCGGCGATGAGCTTGACGCCCTTCGGCGCGAGGCCGCGCGCGTCCATGAACGCGCCGAGCGCCTCAAAAATCCCCGCGCGGAACCCGGCCTCGTGCGTGCCGCCCGAGCGCGTCGGGATCAGGTTCACGTGGCTGTCGGCGAAGATGTCGCCCTCCGCGACCCAGCCGATCGCCCACGATGCGCCCTCGCCCGGTTCTATGTCCGTCACCCCCGACAGGGATTTCTCGTCGAAGAAGCGCTCGCCCGTAAAAAGCGGCGCGACGAGCTCGCGCCCGTCGAGCATGAACTCGAAGTACTGCGCCATCCCGCGCTCGTACTTCCACAGGCGCGTTTGCTTTCCTTCCACCTCGAGCGCCATCGTCAGGCCAGGCAGCAGGTACGCCTTGGAGCGCACCAGGTGTTCGAGCTCGTTCATCGGGATGTGGGGCGAATCGAAATACTTGGGATCCGGCGACAGACGGACGATGGTCCCGGTTTTCTTCTCCTTAATACGCTCGGAGCGAAGCTTGTTCTTAACCTCCCCGCCTTCGAACGTGATCGTGTGTTTTTGATTTTCTCTAAAAACCACCACCTCACAGCGCTTCGAAAGCGCGTTGGACACCGAGACGCCGACGCCGTGCAGGCCGCCCGAGATGTGGTAGACGCCGTCGCCCGAGCGCGAGAACTTGCCGCCGGCGTGCAGCATGGTGAAGGCGACCTCGACCGCGGGCTTCTTCTCGACCGGGTGCATGTCGACCGGGATGCCGCGGCCCTCGTCCTCGACCTGGACCGAGCCGTCCTTGAACACGCTCACCGTGATGCGCTTGCCGAAGCCGGCGAGCGCCTCGTCGACCGCGTTGTCGATCGCCTCCTGCACGATATGCAGGGGATGCACGGTATGGGTGTACATCCCCGGCATGCGCCGGACCGGCTCGAGGCCCTTCAGCGCCTGGATGGCGGATGCGTCGTAGACCTGCGGTTTAGCCATGTATTTAGTGCAGTTTAGCGCTTTGTGTACTAGATATGGGAGTCAACACGATATGGGATTCAAACACGCTCTCAAGCCG
>DATFEI010000094.1:0-7535 GCA_035251315.1 Burkholderiales bacterium
CGCGCATGCCCAAGGAACTCGTCGTGCCAAAGAACCCGGAAGCGAGGGAGACCCTAGCGGAGCTGCCGCTCATGTACGCGCCGCCAATCCCGCAACGCGGCCCGGCACGCGCCGTGTACGTCGTGAAGCACGGCGACACGCTGAGCTCGATCGCGAAGCGTTACCGCGTGAGCGTCACGAGCCTCAAGAGCTGGAACCAGGTCGGCCGCCACCTCCAGGTCGGCCAGAAGATCTACATCAGGTAGGAATTCGGGGTCAGGGTCGAAATTCGCTTTTACGTACGTGAAAACGAATTTCGACCCTGACCCCGAATTCCTCACGCGTAGCCGGCCTCGACCAGCCGCCGAGTGTAGTCGGACCTCGAGCGCTCGAGGACCTGCTCGAGCGGCCCGCTCTCCACGATCCGGCTGTCCTTCATCACCATCACGCGGTGTGCCATAGCGCGCACCACGTCGATATCGTGTGTGACCAAGATGTAACTCAATCCGTACTTCTTTTGAAGGGAAGACAATAGCTCGAGGACTTGCTTCTGGATCGTCACGTCGAGCGCGCTCGTCGGCTCGTCGAGCACCACCACCTTCGGCCTTACGATGAGCGCGCGCGCGATCGCGATGCGCTGACGCTGGCCGCCCGAAAACTCGTGGGGATAGCGCGCGCGCAGCGGCTCGGCGCGGCCGCCCTCGGTGAGCCCGACATCGTAGAGCGCCTGCAGCACACGCTCCCGCCTTGCTGCGGCATCGAGCCCAGGCTCGTGGATCTCGAGGCCCTCGCCGATGATTTGCTCTACCGTGCGGCGGGGCGAGAGCGAGGACAGAGGATCCTGGAACACCACTTGAATATCCTTGCGCATACTGCGGCGCTCCGCACGCCCGGCGCCCCACCCTCTGTTGGCGATGCGAATATCCCCTTGCGCCCGCATCAGTCCCAGTACCGCAAGCGCCAGGGTTGTCTTGCCCGAGCCTGATTCGCCGATTACCCCCAGGGTCTCGCCGGAAGCGAGGTCAAAGTCCACGGACTCCACGGCGGTGAAGCGGCCGCTCTTGAACCAGCCTCGGATGCCGGGGAGCCGCGTCGGGTAATGCACGCGGACATTCTTCGCCTCCACAAGAAGACCCTTTCCAGGAGGGGCAACTTCGCGGGTGGGCCGGCTGTTGACGAGCTTCTGGGTATAGGGATGCTGCGGCCGCCCGATCACCTGCGCGGTCGGCCCCTGCTCCACCAGCACGCCCTTTTCCATCACCGCCACGCGATCGGCGAAGCGGCGCACGAGGTTCAGGTCGTGGGTGATCAGAAGAAGCGCCATGCCCGCCTCGGCGCGCAGGCGCTCCAGGAGCTCGAGGATCTGCAGTCGGATCGTGACGTCGAGCGCGGTGGTCGGCTCATCGGCGATCAGGAGCTTCGGATGGCACGCGAGCGCCATCGCGATCATCGCGCGCTGGCGCTGGCCGCCGGAAAGCTGGTGCGGATAGCTGTGCGCGCGGCGTTCGGGCTCGTCGATCCCCACCCGGCGCATCGCCTCCACTGCCTCCGCCCATGCCGCCCCGCCGCGCAGGGGGGTGTGCAGCACGAGCGACTCGACAATCTGGTCGCCGACCGTATAGATCGGATTCAGCGCGGTCATCGGCTCCTGGAAAATCACCGCGATGTCCCGACCACGCAGCTGATGCAGCTCGTGCGCAGACATGCTCAGGACGCTTTCCCCATTGAAGATGATCTGACCGCTGAGGCGGGCGTTCTCAATCAAGCGCAGAGTGGAAAGCGCGGTGACGGTCTTGCCGGAAGCCGATTCACCTACGAGCGCGAGCTTCTCGCCTGCGTCCAGAGTGAAGGAAGCCTCGTGCACGACCCGGCGGGAGCCGAAGTCGATACTTAGATCCTTTACCTCCAGCAGGCTCACGCTTCGTCCTCCTTCAATACCTTCCTAGGATCGAGAGCGTCCCGAAGCGCGTCTCCGATCAGGATAAGGAGCAGCAACGTCACGACCAGGACGCCGAAGGTCGAAAGCGAGATCCACCACGCGTCGAGGTTGTTCTTGCCCTGGTTGAGGAGCTCGCCGAGGCTCGGCGTTCCCGGCGGCACGCCGAGGCCGAGGAAGTCCAGGCTGGTAAGGGCACCGATGGCCGCGGCCATCTCGAAGGGAATGAGCGTGACCACCGGCGTCAGACTGTTCGGCAGTATGTGGCGCCGGATGATCTTCCAGTTGCTCTGGCCGAGCGCGCGGGCGGCGCGCACGTAGTCGAGGGTGCGGTTGCGCAGGAATTCTGCACGCACGTAGGCCGCGATGCCCAGCCAGCCGAAGAGCGAGAGCAGCACCACCAGCAGGCCGAAGCTCGCCGAGAACAGCGACGAGAAGATGATCAGCATGTAGAGCGTCGGCATGGCGCTCCAGATCTCGTTGAAGCGCTCCATTGCGATGTCCGTCCAGCCGGCGAAGTAGCCCTGGATCGCGCCGTACAACGTCCCGATCACGGAAATGACCGCCGTGACGATGAGCGCGAACACCACGGATAGGCGAAAGCCGTAGACAAGCCGCGCGAGCAGGTCGCGGCCCCGGTCGTCGGTGCCGAGCAGGTTCTCGCGGCTGGGCCGGGCCGGGCTCGGCTCGGAGGCGAAGTAGTTGATGGTGCTGTGGTGGTAGCGGTTGAGCGGAAAGACGGCGAAGTTGTCGCCACGCGACAGGTTCTGCTGGATCAGCGGATCGAGGTAGTCGGTGGGAGTGGCGAAGTCGCCACCAAACGAGGTCTCAGGTAGCGTCTGCACGATCGGAAAGTGCCACTTGCCTTCATAGCGCGCGACGAGCGGCTTGTCGTTCGAAAGCATTTCCGCGAGCAGGCTCAGCCCGAAGAGCACGGCGAACACGACAAGGCTCGTATATCCGAGGCGGTTTGCGCAGAAGCGCCGCCACGCCCGCCGCGCGGGGCTGGCATGAACGCTCGCTGAAACTGGAAAATCGATTGCAACGGCGGGAGTCGACATGCGTCAGTCAAAGAACTTCACGCGCGGATCGACCCAGAGGTAGCAAAGGTCCCTGAGTAGCGTGGTGAACAGTCCGATGATGGTGAAGAGGAACAGGCTGCCGAACACCACGGGGTAATCCCGGCGAATGACAGACTCGTACGAAAGCAGCCCCAGCCCGTCGAGCGAGAACAGCGTCTCGATGAGGAGCGAGCCGCTGAAAAACGCACCGACGAACGCCGCCGGAAAGCCGGTCATGATCGGGATCATGGCGTTGCGGAATACGTGCCGCCATAGCACCCGCCGCTCGTCCACGCCCTTCGCGCGCGCGGTAAGCACATAGTGCTTGCGGATCTCCTCGAGCACCGAGTTCTTGGTGAGGATGGTGATCACGGCAAAGCCGCCGAGCACCATCGCCGTCACCGGCAGCGCTATGTGCCAGAAGTAGTCAAGAATTTTTCCGGGCATGCTGAGCTCGTGCCAGTTCATGGATGTGATGCCCCGCAGCGGGAACCACTGGAAGAAAGAGCCACCGGCGAAGAAGACCAGGAGCACTACGCCCATCACGAAGCTCGGGATGGCGTAGCCGAGCAGCACGATGAACGTCGTCACGGTGTCGAACGGAGTCCCGGCGCGAACCGCCTTGGCGATGCCGAGCGGAACCGAAATCAGGTACACGAGGAGGAAAGTCCAAAGCCCCAGGCTGATTGACACCGGCAGCTTCTCCAGGATCAGCCCGCCGACCGCCTTGTTATGGAAGAAGCTCTTGCCCAGGTCGAAGCGCACAAACTGGCCGATCATCTGCACGAAGCGCTCGGGCGCTGGCTTGTCGAATCCGTAGAGCTTCTTGATCTCTTCGACGCGAACCGCGTCGACGCCCTGCCGCCCGCGGTAGCCGCCTTCCGCCGCCCCGGGCCCCTCACCGCCCGCCTCGAAGCCCTGGAACTGCGCCACCATCTGCTCCACCGGCCCGCCCGGGACGAACTGGATCACCACGAACGTGATGAGCAGGATCCCGAACAGCGTCGGGATCATGAGCAACAGACGCTTAAGGATGTACGACCACATCTACTGATTTTTCCACCAGGTCGAAATCACCCAGTCTTCGGCTTGATAGTACTGGGGCATTACTTTCGGCTGCTTGAACTTCCCCGCGCGGTACGCTATGCGGAAGGTGCTCGCATACCACTGCGGGACGACGAAGTAGTTATGGCGCAGCACCCGGTCGAGCGCGCGCAGCCGCGCCATGAGCTCGGGCCGAGTGCGCGACGACACCGCGAGATTGACGAGCGCGTCGATCGCCGGGTCCTTGACTCCGATGAGGTTGCTCGAGCCCTCGGTGTCGGCCGACTGCGAGCCGAGGCGGTCGAGCAGTTCAGCCCCGGGCGCCTCGCTTCCCGGGATGCGAACGGTGAACAGATCGAAATCGAATACGTCCAGCCGCTTGCGGATCAGCGCGAAGTCGGCGCGGCGGTACTCGCCCGTGATGCCCAGCTTCGCGAGCGCCTGGAAGTAGGGTGCGACCAGCCGCTCGCCGCCGCCGCTATCGAGATATTCGAGCGTGAAAGGGTCCCCCTTCGCGTTTCGCAGCGCCCCGTCGCGGTAAGTCCAGCCCGCTTCGGCGAGTAGTTCGCGCGCCTTAAGCAGGTTCTTTCGCAGGCTGCCCGGAGGACTGGTCGACGGCGGCAGCGGGACTTCTTCAGTGAAGACTTTTTCAGGAAGGTTTTTCCTCAGAGACTCGAGCACCTTGAGCTCATCCGGCCCGGGCATGCCCGTGGCCTCGAAGTCGCTCGCGTTAAAGAAGCCGCGCACGCGTGTGTAAGCGTTGTACATCATCTGCCGGTTCATCCACTCGAAGTCGAAGGCGAGCCCGAGCGCCTGGCGCACGCGCGGATCCTTGAACTTGGCGCGCCGCGTGTTGATGAGGAAGCCCTGGAAGTCGCCCGCATTTTTCGTCGGCAGCTCGACCTTGACGAGCTCGCCGGAATCGAACTTCTTGCCGACGTAGGTTCGCGCCCATTCGCGGGCCGAGAAAGTGCGCAGGTAGTCGAACTCGCCCGCCTTGAACGCTTCGGTCTGGGCAGTGGTGTCCTTGTAGATCTTGTAGGTAACGCGGTCGAAGTTGTAGCGGCCGCGGCGCACGTTGAGGTCGCGCGCCCAGTAGTTAGGATCGCGCTCGTACGTGATGTCGCGGCCGAAGTTAAGCCGCCCAATCTTGTACGGTCCGCTCGCGATCGGCATGTCCATGACGACCTGATCGAACGGCTTGCCCGCGCCCCAGGCGCGGCTGAACACCGGCAGGCCGCCCGCCATGAGGGGAAGCTCGGGGTTCGGGCGCTTGAACTCGTAGCGAATCGTGCGCGGGCTGACGACTATCGCCTGCTTGATCTCGCTGTAGATCACGCGGTACTGCGGCGCCGCCTGCTTGCTCATAAGCATGTCGAAGCTGTGCTTGGCGTCGGCCGCCGTGACCGGCTTGCCGTCATGAAAACGCGCCGCGGGGTTGATGCGGAAGGTGGCCGAGAGGCCGTCGGGCGCCACTTCGACGTCCTCGGCCAGCAGTCCGTAGGCTGTGGTCGGTTCGTCCATAGTGCCCGTCAGCAGGCTCTCGAAGAGCAGCCCGGTGCCGGGCGGCGCGGTACCTTTCAGCGTAAACGGGTTGTACTTGTCGAAGTTCGTGATGCGTAGCGGCGGCACGAGCTCGATCTCTCCGCCCTTCGGCGCGTTCGGATTCACCCACTCGAAGTGCGAGAAACCCTGCGGGTACTTGATGTCGCCGAACTGCGAATAGGCGTGCGCCGCCCATAGGGAAGTCGGGCAGAACAAGGCAGCCAGTAAGGCGGGGAATTTCATTTGCCGTTGCCTGGAACCGAAGCGAGCAAGGTACGGGTGTAAGGATGCCTGGGTTGCGAGTAGATTTCGTCGGCCGGCGCCGCCTCGACGATCTCGCCGTCCTTCATCACCATGACCTCGTCGGCCATGGACCGTACTACAGCGAGGTCGTGGGAGATGAAGAGATAGCTCATCGCGGTCTCGTCCTGCAAGTCCTGCAGCAGCTTCAGGACCTGCGCCTGGATGGAAACGTCGAGCGCCGACACCGCCTCGTCGCACACCAGGAGCTCGGGTCTCAACACGAGTGCCCGGGCGATGGCGATGCGCTGCCGCTGGCCTCCGGAAAACTGGTGAGGGTACTTGAGGAGCGAGTCGGCCGGCAGGCCCACTTTCGCCAAGACCCCCGCCGCCAGCGCGTGGCGCTCGCGTTCGTCGGCGCCGATGGCATGAATTCGCATCGGCTCGGTGAGCGTCTGGCCGATGCTGAAGCGCGGGTTGAGCGAGGCGTAGGGGTTCTGGAACACGATCTGCACGCTGCGCTTGAAGGCCTTGGGCGGAACCGAAAGCATGTCGCGGCCATGAAGAAGAGCCGAGCCCGCGGAAGCCTGGTGAAGCCGGGCGACGAGGAGACCGAGGGTCGTCTTGCCCGAGCCGGATTCGCCCACGAGCCCGAGGGTCCGGCCCTTGCGAAGCTTGAAGCTTGCGCCCTTCACCGCGTTCACCGTATCGAAACGCTTTTCCAGACCGCGCGCCTCAAGGACAACCGTGTCGTCCCACGGCGCGCTTGGCCGCCGCGGCAGGTCGAGCCGCGGACGAGCCGCGAGCAGCGCTCGGGTATAGGCGTCGCGAGGTGCGCCGAAAACTTCCCCGACGCTCCCCTGCTCCCGGATCACACCCTGATGCATCACCAGGACCCGGCTTGCGATCTCCCCGACCAGGCCGAGGTCGTGAGTGATGAAGAGCACCGCCATCCGGCGCCGGCGCTGCAGCTCGGCGATCAGGTCCAAAATCTGCTTCTGCACCGTCACGTCGAGCGCGCTCGTGGGCTCGTCGGCGATGAGAAGCTTCGGCTCGCAACCGATCGCCATGGCGATCATGACGCGCTGCTGCTCGCCGCCCGAGAGCTGGAACGGATACGCATCGATCTTGCGCTGCGGTTCCGAGATTCCCACTTCCTGTAACAACTCCAGCGTCCGTTGCCGCGTCTCGGCACGCGACATCCTCAGATGCTCCCGCAGGGCTTCGCCGATCTGGAACCCGACGCTGAACACCGGGTTGAGCGAGCTCATCGGCTCCTGGAAGATCATCGATATGCCCGCCCCCCGCAGCCGTCGCATTTCGCTTCTTGATGCCAACAGAAGACTCTTTCCGTCGTAGAGAATCTCGCCGCCGACGGCCGCGGTCGGCGGCAGCAGCCCGAGGATTGAGAGCGCGGTTACCGACTTGCCGCTGCCCGACTCGCCGACAAGCGCGAGGATGGCCTCCTCCTCGACGTCGAAGCTGACGCCCCGCACCGCGTGCACCGTGCCGAAATGCACGCGCAGATCGCGCACCGCGACGAGCGTCATTGCAGCCTCGGGTCGAGCGCGTCGCGCACCGCGTCGGTCAAGAGGCTGAACGCGGTCACCGCCAGCGCCATGGCGGCGGTCGCGACGGCGATTTGCCACCACATGCCGAGGATCAGCTCGCTCGGCGCTTCGGCCAGCATGCTTCCCCACGACACGGTATCGACGCCGACGCCGAAGCCT
>DATFEI010000098.1:0-8098 GCA_035251315.1 Burkholderiales bacterium
TTGCCGGCGACGCGAAACCCGCGGCTCGCGTAAGTGCGCGCGAGATCGACCATCGCCTGGCCGCGGTCGCGCGATTCGCCGTGCACGTGCTCGAAAAGGTGCAGCGACAGCGCGCGCGAGCGGTCGAAGAGCGCCACGTAGCGCTCCTGCAGGGCATGCAGGGGTCGATTCTCGAATTCCCGAAGAAGATTCAGGATCTCCCGGTTGCCAGAAACTTCGTTCCTGATCTCCGGCAGAGCCGCGATGAGCTCGGGCTCGGGGTAGGAGAGCAGTGCGGCCAGCGCGCGAAAGTTCGTCTTCATCACGCGACCTGCTTGAGGGGAATGGTGCGCTTCTTCCTGCCGCCGAACAGGCTCGTCTCCGTGACCCCGTCCGAGCACCCGTTGCCGAACGTGAAACCGCACGAGCCGCGCAGGTCGTAGGCGTTCTCCGCGTACTCGCGGTGCGTGGTGGGAATTACGAAGCGGTCCTCGTAGTTCGCGATCGCCATCGTGCGGTACATGTCCTCGACCTGCGCGACGCTCAAACCGACCTGGCGCAGCGCGGCGAGATTGGACCGGTTCTCGACCGTGCGCGCGCGCATGTAGGCGCGCATCGCAAGCATGCGCTCCAGCGCGAGCTTCACCGGCTGCTCGTCGCCTGCGGTCAACAGGTTCGCGAGATAGCGCAGCGGTATCCTGAGCTGCGATACGTCCGGAATCTCACCGAAGCTCCCGAGCGCGCCGCTGTTTGCCGCGGCGCTGATCGGAGAAAGCGGCGGCACGTACCAGACCATCGGCAGCGTGCGGTACTCGGGGTGCAACGGGAAGGCGATCTTCCAGTCGATCGCCATGCTGTACACGGGCGAGCGTTTCGCGGCTTCGAGCCACGCGTCGGGCACACCGTCCCTGCGCGCCTGCTCAATCACCTTCGGGTCGCGGGGGTCGAGGAAGAGCGCGAGCTGGGCAGGGTAGAGGTCTTTCGGCTCGGCGACGGCTGCGGCGGACTCGATCGCGTCCGCGTCATAAAGCAAGACGCCGAGATAGCGGATGCGCCCGACGCAGGTCTCGGAACACACGGTCGGCTGGCCGGCCTCGATGCGCGGGTAGCAGAAGATGCACTTCTCGGCCTTGCCGGTGGTCCAGTTGTAGTAGACCTTCTTGTACGGGCACCCCGACACGCACATGCGCCAGCCGCGGCACTTGTCCTGGTCGATGAGGACGATCCCGTCCTCCTCGCGCTTGTAGATCGAGCCCGAGGGGCAGCTCGCCACGCACGTGGGGTTCAGGCAGTGCTCGCACAGACGCGGCAGGTACAGCATAAAGGTGTTCTCGAACTGCCCGTAGATGTCCTTCTCGACTTCCTCGAAGTTGTAGTCCTTCTTTCTCTTCTCGAATTCGCCGCCCAGGATCTCTTCCCAGTTCGGGCCCCACTCGATCTTCTGCATGCGCTCGCCGGTGATGAGCGAGCGCGGGCGCGCCACCGGCGCCGCCCGCATCGACGGCGCGTTGTGCAGGTGCTCGTAGTCGAACGTGAAGGGCTCGTAGTAGTCGTCGATCTCCGGAAGGTGCGGGTTGGCGAAGATCTTGGCGAGCAGCGCGAGCTTGCCGCCCTGCTTGGGCTGGATCTTGCCGCTGCCGTTCCTAATCCAGCCGCCCTGCCAGCGCTCCTGGTTCTCCCAGTCCTTGGGATAGCCGATGCCGGGCTTGGTCTCGACGTTGTTGAACCAGGCGTACTCCATACCCGGGCGGTTGGTCCACACGTTCTTGCAGGTGACCGAGCAGGTATGGCAGCCGATGCACTTGTCGAGGTTCAGCACCATCCCGATCTGCGCGCGAATCTTCACAGGTCGCCTTTCAATGTTCGTGAATCGCATGCTCGGCGACGTCGCCGTGCGCCGCATGGTGGCCGTGCGCGGCGCCGGTGGCTGCCTGCCAGAGCCGCTCCACGTAGTGGATGTAGGGAACGTACGCTTCGACATAAGCCCGCCCGGCCGCGACGTCGTCGGGATCGAAGCTCCTTCGGGCCACCGCTGCCTGGAAATGCTTGCGCGCGCCCTGGCGCACGGCCTCGCTCAGAAGCGCAATAACGGTTTCCACCGAGCTTTCCGCGAGCGCGCGATCGGCGGCGGGAATCGCCGGACCGAGGTCGCGTCCCGCCGGCTTGAGGCCGGTATAAGCCGCCCCTTCGCCGGCGCGGTGCACGCGCACCAGCGTCTCGAAGAAGTGATGGTCGGCGAGCGCCCTCGCTTTCGGGCCAAGCTGGCGAACGGCGAGCGCGTGCTCGAAGGCGTGGCGGATCTCGGGCTCGTCCTCCTTGCGCACCCACGGCAGCACGAGATTCACGTTGCCCGCCTCCAGCGCCTTGCGTGCGAGGGTGACCACGGGACCGTCCATGCCGTCACAGTGCCCGAGAGCGAACACGAGCAAGCCGGTTGCGATCCCCTCGTTCGCGAACGATGGATCGGCGAGCGCGGCGAGCGCGATGGCGCTCAAAGCGAGCAGATGGCTGCGTCTCATGATTGTTCTCCATCCATCCAGTCGACCACGCCCATCTTGCGCACGATCACGAATTCGTCGCGGTTGGTGCCGATGGTGCCGTAGTAGTTGAAGCCGTAGCTCTGCTGCGCGTAGCCGCCGACCATATGCGTGGGCTTCGGGCAGGTGCGCGTCACCGAGTTGTGAATACCGCCGCGCGTGCCCATGATCTCGGAGCCCGGCGTGTTCACGATCTTCTCCTGCGCGTGGTACATGAGCACCATGCCCTCGGGCACGCGCTGGCTCACCACCGCGCGCGCGGTGAGCGCGCCGTTCAGGTTGTAGGCCTCGATCCAGTCGTTGTCGACGATGCCGGCGCGCTTGGCATCGGCCTCCGACAGCCACACGATCGGCCCGCCGCGCGACAGCGTGAGCATCAGCAGGTTGTCGGTGTACGTGGAGTGGATGCCCCACTTCTGGTGCGGGGTGATGAAGTTGAGCACCACCTCCGGGTTGCCGTTCGAGCGCTTGCCGAGCATGGGCGCGACCGTCTTGGTGTCGACCGGCGGCCGGTACGCGACCAGCGCCTCGCCGAAGGCGCGCATCCACGGGTGGTCCTGGTAGAGCTGCTGGCGTCCGGTGAGCGTCCTCCACGGGATGAGCTCGTGCACGTTGGTGTAGCCGGCGGTGTACGAGACGTGCTCGGACTCCAGGCCCGACCAGGTGGGTGAGGAGATGATCTTCCTCGGCTGCGCCGTAAGGTCGCGCCAGCGGATCTTGTCGTCCTCGCGCGGGCGGGCGAGGTGCGTGTGGTCGCGTCCAGTTATTTCGGAGAGCGCTTTCCACGCCTTTACCGCGACCTCGCCGTTCGTTTCCGGTGCGAGCGCGAGGATCACCTCGCAGGCATCGATATCGGTCTCGATTCTTGGCGCCTCGCCGTTGCGGCCGTTCAGTTGCCCGAGGAACTTGACCTCGTGCTCGGTGTTCCAGGCGATGCCCTTGCCGCCGTTGCCCACCTTCGCCATGAGCGGCCCGAGCGAGGTGAAGCGCTTGTATACGTTCGGATAATCGCGCTCGACCACGATGACCGCGGGCATGGTCTTGCCCGGCACCGGCTCGCACTCGCCCTTCTTCCAGTCCTTCACCTCGAAGGGCTGGCCGAGCTCCCCCGGGGTGTCGTGCATGAGCGGCGTGAGCACGACGTCTTTCTCGACGCCGAGGTGGTGCGCGGCAATCTCGGAGAACTTGCTTGCGATGCCTTTGTAGATGTCCCAATCGCTCCTCGACTGCCACACCGGGTCCACCGCCTGCGACAGCGGATGGATGAAGGGATGCATGTCGGAGGTATTGAGGTCGTTCTTCTCGTACCAGGTGGCGGTCGGGAGCACGATGTCCGAGTACAGGCAGGTCGTGCTCATGCGAAAGTCGAGCGTCACCAGGAGATCGAGCTTGCCTTCCGGGCCCTTGTCGTGCGCGACGACTTCGTCGGTGCCCGCGACCGTCTCGCCGCCCTGCACGCCGTTCGTCGTGCCCAGGAGATGCTTGAGGAAGTACTCGTGTCCCTTGCCCGAGGAGCCGAGCAGGTTCGAGCGCCAGACGAACAGGTTGCGCGGGAAGTTGTCGGGATGGTCGGGATCTTCGCAGCTCATCTTCAGAGCTCCGCTCTTCAGCGCCTGGGCGACGTAGTCCTTTGCGTCTTTCCCGACCTTCCTCGCTTCCTCGGCGATCCCGAGCGGATTCCTCTGCAGCTGCGGTGCAGAGGGCAGCCAGCCCATGCGTTCGGCGCGCACGTTGAAGTCGATCAGGGTTCCACCGTAGCGCGCGCGGTCGGCGAGCGGAGACAGAATCTCGGCCACCGAGAGCTTCTCGTAGCGCCACTGGTCGGTGTGCGCGTAGAAGAACGAGGTCGAGTTCATCTGGCGCGACGGCCGCGTCCAGTCGAGCGCGAAGGCGAGCGCGGTCCAGCCGGTCTGCGGGCGCAGCTTCTCCTGTCCGACGTAGTGCGCCCAGCCCCCGCCCGACTGTCCGACGCAGCCGCACATCACGAGCAGGTTGATGATGGCGCGGTAGTTCATGTCGGAGTGATACCAATGGTTCATCGCCGCGCCGATGATCACCATCGACTTCCCGTGCGTCTTGTCGGCGTTGTCGGCGAACTGGCGCGCCACGGTGATGACGTCGGTGCGCGGCACGCCGGTGATCTTTTCCTGCCACGCCGGCGTGTAGGGCACGTCCTCGTCGTAGGAGCGTGCCACGTCCACGCCGTAGTGCGCGAGCAACAGGTCATAGACTGTGGCGACGAGCCCCTCTCCGATTTTCATCACGGGAACGCTTCTCAATAGAACGTCCTGCTGCGCGTTTGCCGCGAAGTGCTCGTGCGCGATCCCGCCGAAGTAAGGGAAGGCCAACATCGCTGTCTCGCCACCCTGCAGTGAGAGCCGCGGCTTGAGCGCCTTCTGCTCGAGGTTCCACTTGCCTTTCTCGCCCCAGCGGAAGCCGATCGAGCCGTGCGGCACCGCGAGCTGGCCGGTCGCGTCGTCGACGCACACCGTCTTCCACTCCGGATTGTTCGTTTCTTTCAGATCGACATCAGAGGCGCGGAGGAACCGTTCCGGAACGTAGCGCTCGCCCTGCTTCACGAGCCGCACCAGCATCGGCATGTCGGAGTACTGACGGCAGTATTCGCGGAAGTACTCGCTCTTGCCGCTTGCGTGAAACTCTTTCAGGATCACATGGCCCATGGCCATGGCGAGCGCGGCGTCGGTGCCCTGTTTGGGGTGCAGCCACAGGTCGCCGAACTTCGAGCCTTCGGCGTAGTCCGGGAACACCGAGACGATCTTGGTGCCCTTGTAGCGCGCTTCCGTCATGAAGTGCGCGTCGGGCGTGCGCGTCTGCGGCACGTTCGAGCCCCACATCATGATGAAGGTGGCGTTGTACCAGTCGGCCGATTCCGGCACGTCGGTCTGCTCGCCCCAGGTCATCGGGCTCGACGGCGGCAGGTCGCAGTACCAGTCGTAGAAGCTCAGGCACACGCCGCCGATGAGCGAGAGGTACCGGCTGCCCGCGGCGTACGAGATCATCGACATCGCCGGGATCGGCGAGAAGCCGATAACGCGGTCAGGGCCGTATTTCTTGATCGTGTAGACGTTCGCCGCGGCGATGATCTCGTTCACCTCGTCCCACGTGGCGCGCACGAAGCCGCCAAGGCCGCGCTCTTTCTTGTATGAGGTGTCGTTCTCGACGATGGCTTTCCATGCCGCGACCGGATCGCTTGTCTTCCTGACCTCTCTGTAGAGGCGAAGAAGAGCGCCGCGGACCATCGGATACTTGAGGCGATTGCCGCTGTAGAGGTACCAGGAGTACGACGCGCCGCGCGAGCAGCCGCGCGGCTCGTGGTTCGGCATGTCGGGCCGCGTGCGGGGGTAGTCGGTCTGCTGCGTCTCCCAGGTGACGATGCCGCCTTTCACGTAGATCTTCCACGAGCACGAGCCGGTGCAGTTGGTGCCGTGGGTCGAGCGCACCACCTTGTCGTGGCTCCAGCGCGCGCGATAGCCGTCTTCCCAAGTGCGGTCTTCGCGGCGCGTCTCGCCGTGGCCGCCGGAGAACTTCTCGTTCGTTTCGGCGAGGAATTTCAGTCGATCGAGGAAATGACTCATATCAGCAGGGCATTTCGGCGCCCTTGCGGCTGTAGTACCACCACGTGAGCGCGATGCAGGTGAGGTAGAAGACGATGAAGACGTAGAGCGCGGCCTCGGGGCCGCCGGTGAGCGAGATCGACGTGCCGTAGCTCTTCGGGATGAAGAAGCCGCCATAGGCGGCGAAGGCGGAAGTGAAACCGAGCACTGCGGCCGCCTCTTTGTTGGCGTCCTTGATCGCCTGCTCCTGGGCGTCCTTCCCCTTGCCCGCCGCCGCACGCGTGCGCTCGGTGAGGAAGATCACCGGGATCATGCGGAACGTCGAGCCGTTGCCGATGCCCGTGGTGAGGAACAGCACCATGAAGCAGGCGAAGAAGCCGACGAAGCTGCCGCCCGAACCGCCCGAAGGCAGGAACCAGAGCACGCCGGCAACCGCGGCCGCCATGACGACGAAGTTCCAGAAGGTGACCACAGCCCCGCCCAGCTTGTCGGCAAGCCAGCCCCCGAAGGGGCGCACCACCGCGCCCACCAGGGGGCCGAGCCAGGCGTACTGCAGCGGGTTCACGCCGGGGAACTGCGACTTGATGAGCAGCGGAAAGCCCGCGGCGTAGCCGATGAATGAGCCGAAAGTTCCGAGATAGAGCCAGCACATCAGCCAGTTGTGCTTGCGGCGGAAGATCACGGCCTGCTCGCGGAGCGAGGCGCGCGCGTCGGCGATGTCGTTCATGCCGATCCACGCCGCGACGGTGAAGACGACGATGAACGGCACCCAGACGAAAGCGGCGTTCTGCGCCCAGATCTGCACCGTCTGCCCGGCCGGGGTGACGACGGTCTGCGGCGCGCCGGCGAGCGGGCCGTACACGCCCGCCGCGACCACCAGCGGCGCCAGGAACTGCACCGCCGAGACGCCGAGGTTGCCGAGGCCGGCGTTCAGCCCGAGCGCCGAGCCCTTCCGCTCCTTGGGGAAAAAGAAGTTGATGTTGGCCATGCTGGAGGCGAAGTTGCCGCCGCCGAAGCCGCACAGCAGCGCGAGCGCGAGCAGCGTCGTATAGCTGGTCGAGGGATCCTGGATCGCGACGCCGATGCCGAGCGCGGGGATGAGGAGCGACGCGGTCGAGATCGCTGTCCAGCGCCGGCCGCCGAACACCGGCACCATGAAGGAATAGAAAATGCGCAGCGTCGCGCCCGACAGACCCGGCGCCGCTGCCAGCCAGAACAGCTCGTTCGCAGTGAATTTGAACCCGAGCAGCGGCAGGTTCACCGCCACCACGCTCCACAGCTGCCACACCGCGAAGGCGAGGAACAGCGCCGGCATCGAGATCCAGAGGTTGATGTTGGCGATCGCCTGCCCTTCGCGCGCCCAGAACGCCTTGTCTTCCGGGGTCCAGACGGTGAGGGTCTTGCCGAGGTTCTCGCGCAGCGCTCGCGTGCTCATGCCGGTTTCTCCACGAGGCGGGCCGCGCGCTGGCGCGCGCGCAGCGGGACGATTTCGGTCCAGTACATCCAGACGAGCGACACGAGCGTGATGCCCCACATCAGCATGAAGATCGAGCTCTGCACGCCGGTGAGGTCAACGAGCGCGCCGAACATGATCGGCAGCAGGAACCCACCGAGGCCGCCGGCGAGGCCGACGATGCCGGAAATCACGCCGATGTTGTGCGTGTACTCGTCCGAGATGTACTTGAACACCGAAGCCTTGCCAACCGCCCAGGCGATGCCCATGAGGAACATGAGGGCGGTAAACACGTACACGTTCAGGCCGACGTGAAACGTGAGATCGCCCTTGGTGGTGCGGATGGCGATGTCGGCCTGCGGGTAGGACAGGAAGAACAGGCATACCCATGAAAGCAGCATCACCCACCACGTCACGGGGTGCGCGCCCCACTTGTCCGACATCCAGCCGCCGATCGCGCGCAGCACGCCGCCGGGCAGCGAGAAGCACGCGGCGAGCAGCGCCGCGCTCGTGATCGCGAAGCCGTACTCGGTGACGTAGTACTTGGTCATCCA
>DATFEI010000233.1:0-5116 GCA_035251315.1 Burkholderiales bacterium
CGCTACTTCGGCCGCGCGCTACCTGGAGGAATGCCTCCCGAAATCGCACTACTGGGACGCGCTCCCCGAGGAGCAGACCGAAAAAGCCGCCGTGCCGCGCATCCTTCAGTTCCTCGAGGCAGTGCGATGACGGTCGATCCAGTATCCCCAGGCGACCAGTAGCCAGATCGCCTGCGCGGTCCACGCGACCGCGGCGACGCTGGGCGGCGGCGGGCCGAAGACGTTCGCCAAGTAAATGACGATCAAGAAGACGATCAGACCGGCCAGCGACCACCGCCCCGTCGTGTCGAGCGCTCGCGTGCTGCGCGCGTACATCCACGCGCACGCCGCGAAGAGCAGGCCTTCCACCGCGAGCGTCGCAATACGCGAATGCCACAGCCCGAGCCCGAAGCGCTCCGCGCCCGTGAGCGTGAGCGGAAGGTCCGGGCGATGGCTCACAAAATCGAGCAGCCAGTGGCTGAGAACCACGGCAAACAGAAGCAAGGCAGCGACAACGCGACGTTTGAGAATGAAATAGATCAAACCCAGCCCCGCCCCCCACAGCGCCATGCCGACGAGGCTATGCGAGTACGGATAACGGGTGAAGTCGAGCGGCGTGACCGCGGTGATGCCGGGGCGGATCGAAAAAGACTCGAGCCCGGCGAGCACGAGCGTTGGCCACACGAGGTCGGCGAGCTGCGTCGCGAGAAACAGCGTGCCGAGGGAAACGTCGGGCGCGGCGCGCTTCGCGGCCAGCGCGACCGCGAAGTGGCCGATGAACACCTACGCTACTGCCAGGCGCGGTTGTCGACGGTGTTCTCGTAGGTCGCGCCGGGTACCGTCATGTTCCACTTCACGGTCCAGTTGTAGGTGTCTTCCCAACGCTCACGCGTGTAGGGCTGCGGCGCGGCGTGCAGAAGGCGCCACGTCTGCAGCTCTTCGGGCTCGAGGAGCCCGCCGGTTTCGCGCGCGAGGTAGTGGGCGTACTTCTGCGGGTTCTTCTCGATCGCTTCGACCGCGCGCGCCTGCGCGCTGAACATCTTCTTGAGAGTTGGCCCGTCGAGCTCGTCGCCCGCCGCCTCGGCGCGAGTGGAGTGCGACTCGATGAGGATGCGCAGGCCCCACTTCTGCGCCACGCTGATCCAGGGCTCCATCAGGCTCGCCGCGGCAATGCGACCGTCGCGCACCGCTTCCAGGCGCTTGAGCATCGAGCCGACGTTGGTGCGCTTGAGGTGCTGTGGCTCGAGAAAGCCCTCCATCATCTTGAGCGTGGTGAAGTCCGAGCCGTTGTTCGGCGTCACCGCGATCGGTTTGTCCTTGAGCATCTCGGGCTCGTAGATCCTGGAATCGCGCGCTACCACGATCGCGAACTTGGACATCGAAGCCCCGAGCGCCACGATCTTGCGTCCGCGCAGGTGCTGGCTTTCGGCCTCGACTGCGCGTTTCATGATGCCCCACTCGCACATGCGGTATTGATCGATTCCGCCCTCGTTGTAGACCGAGTCCAGCGGCCGGTCGAACACCGAGTCGAACTTCACGAAATGCGATGTTGTGACCTGCGCCATGCCCGGCGTGGTGACAAACTCGAGCTCCAGCCCTTCGTCCCTGAAGTAGCCCTCGTCGCGCGCGACCAGCACCGGCAGGTCGTGCACGGCGTTCATCACTGCGACCTGGGGCTTCGCTTTCGTGGCTACAGTCATAAAACCTTCCTTTCTAGAGCGGCTTGATCTGCACCTTGCGCCACCGGATGGCGCCGCCCGGCGCGCCTTTCGGCGGCAGCGTTCCGTACTGCAACGCGATCGGGCCGCTCGGGGACTCGACATTGTCGATTTCCGCGGTCTTGGTGCCGTTCAGCACCACGGTCATCTTCGAGCCCTTCGCGGTAATCTCGTAGACATTCCATTGTCCGCCCGCCTTCACCGGCTTGAGCACCTTGCCGCGGTGCACGATGCCGCCGGTGGCATAGGTCTGGTCAGGGCGCTGGTCGAAGATGTTCGCTTCGTAGCAGGTCTTGTCGGTCAGGTTCTTCGGCTCCGAGCAGCGCATGTAGATGCCGCTGTTCGCGTTGTGGTCGGCCCAGAACTCGACCCTCAGCTCGAAATCCTTGTACGTGGTTTTGGAAAGCAGGAATCCCCCCTTGCCCTTGTCGGCGACGATCGCGCCGCCCTCGGCGCGCCAGTTGGCGTCGCCGACGCGCTCGAAGTTATCCAGGCCCTTCTCCCCGTCGATCAGCGTGGTCCAGCCGCTTCCTGGCACCCAGGCCGGCAGCGAAGGCATCTCGGAACAGCCGATGGTGGCAAAGCTCAAAGCAAGAGCTGCGACTAGCGTTGCGCGTTTCATGTCCTCCTCCCGTTTGATGGCACCTCCTCCTTCGTTCGACAGTCTATTTCAAACGAAACCGGGCCGAAATGGCGCGGCAATCGCAGGGGCCCGGAATGGCGCAATGCAACCAAACGGCCGCGCCCGCCGGTGCTAGGGTGCTGCTTGGGGAGCACGAGCGGTTAGTCATCGACCGCTCGCGCTTTTCCGAGAAAACGGCGACTAAAGCTCCCTCACCTGCACTTTGCGCCACTTGATCACGTCGCCGGGCTGCTTGCCGTGGTTGCCGAACTGCAGCGCGAACGGCCCCTGCGGGAACTTGCTGTCCTGCAACTCGACGGTCTTCTGTCCGTTGAATACCACGGTGATCGTCGAGCCCTTTGCCGTGATTTCGAAGGTGTTCCACTTGCCTTCGGCCTTGTAGACCGGCGGCACCGGAACCTTGGCGAAATTGACGATGCCGGCCGTGCCGTACTCCGGTCCGGGGCGCTGGTCGTAGATGTTGACCTCGTACGAACTGTCGGCGCCGATTTTCTTCGGGTTCTGGATGCGGATGAAGACGCCGCTGTTGGTATTGCGCTCGGCCCAGAACTCCGCGCGAATTGGAAGTCCTTGTACGATTTCTTCGTCACCAGGTAGCTTGTGTCCTTCGCCTTGTCGGCGACGATCGCGCCACCCTCGGCGCGCCAGTTGGCATCGCCGAGCCGGTCGAAGTTCTCCAGCCCCTTTTCGCCGTCGATGAGCGCGGTCCAGCCGCTACCGGGCATCCACGCGGGCATCGAGGGCATCTCCGAACAGCCAAGAATGCTGACACTGAACAGCAGAGCGACGACTAGCGTGCGACGTTTCATGGCTTCCCCTCCTTTGCCGCCTAGTCTACGCCGCTAGCAGCAGCCGCAGTCCACTCCGGGCGTGACGGCGAGCGCATCCCTGTACCACGTGGGCGGCACGTCCTCCTCGGTCACGTCTTCGAGCGGCTTGAACACTTTGAAGTGGTAATGCTCGCGTTCCGCATTCCAGAACGCGACCACGGTGTGCAGCGGCGGAAAGCCGGGAACCGCGCTTTCCAGCTCGGTGACGAGCACCGTCACCTCGCCGAAGCGCTCGCGCGTCCATGATTTCACCCGGCTTGCCGCGTCGACTCGGTTGCGTTCCATTACACTGAAGCGATTATGAGCGAGAAAGTCCTGGCGGCCGTGCGCACGGCGCCGAGCAAGACCGAGTTCCGCGAGTTCCCGATGCCCGAAATCGCGCCCGACAGCGCGCTCATGAAGATGGAGGTGGCTGGCATCTGCGGCACCGACGTAAAGCTCTACAAGACCCCGCCGACCAAGGTCCCGGTGATCATGGGGCACGAGAACATCGGCGTGATCGCCAAAGCCGGGCGCGAGTTCACGCGGCGTAAGGGTTTCAAGGAAGGCGACCTGGTATTCGTCGAGCACTACGTCATGTGCGGCACGTGCGAGTGGTGCCACGCCGGCCAGTACCGCCATTGCGAGAACACCGACTGGCGCACGAACCCCGAGGGCATCCGCTACGGCTACACCTCGGCCGAGCGCGCGCCGCACCTCTGGGGCGGTTTCGCGCAGTACGTCTACCTGCCGTGGAACGCGGTAGTGCACCGCGTGCCACAGAGCGTGACCCCGGAGCTCGCCGGGCTCGTCACGCCGATGGCGAACGGCGTCGAGTGGTCGCTCTTCGACGGCGGCGTGGGCTACGACTCGACCGTCCTCATCCAGGGTCCGGGGCAGCAGGGCCTCTCGCAGACCGTGATCTGCAAGCAGGCCGGCGCGTCGCTCATCATCGTCACCGGCACCGCCAAAGACAGAAAAAGACTGGAAACTGCCAGAGCACTCGGCGCCGACCACACGGTCGACGTCAATGCCGAAGACCCGCTCGCGCGAATCAAGGAAATCACCGGCGGCAAAGGCGTGGACGTCGTCCTCGACTGCACCGCGGGCGCGGGGACCATTCCAATCCTCTTGGGAATAGAGGCTCTAAAGCGAAAGGCCGGCACCATGGTCGTGCAGGGCGAGCTCAAGGAGTTCCCTAACTTCCCGCTCGAGCGCGTGACCACCAAGGCGATCACCATCAAGAGCGCGCGCGGCCACAGCTACAGGGCGTGCGAGCTCGCGCTCGCCCAGCTTGCCTCCAAGCGCTTCCCGCTGGAGAAAGTCACCACCCACCGCTTTCCTCTCAAGGACGTGGACCTCGCCATCAAGTCGGTCGGCGGACAGGGCGTCCCCGACGTAATCCACGCCTCGCTCATGCCTTGGCTCTAGGACATGGCTTCCGGCGTCATCAACTTCGCACAGAAGCTAGCCCGATTCTCCGAACACTGGTCACCGCGCCTCGTCGCCGAGATGAACGACTACCAGTTCAAGCTAGTGAAGCTCCAGGGCGAGTTCGTCTGGCACGACCACAAGGACACCGACGAGGTCTTCATCGTGCTGCACGGCGAGATGGAGATCGGCTTCCGCGACCACACGGTCACCGTGCGCGCCGGCGAGATGTTCGTCGTGCCGAAAGGCGTCGAGCACATCACCCGCGCGGCGCGCGGATACTTGCGGGCGAGCGCATAAGGCAGGTGCACCTCGCCGTAGCCGTCCCGCAGATCGCGCGCGTGCAGCACTCGCATCCGCTCGAGATGCGCGCGCAGCGGTTCCACCAGCTTCGCCGGCAGCATCGTCACGCGGTCCTTCTCCCCCTTGCCGTCGCGCACCAGGATCTGCCGGTAGCCGAGGTCCACGTCCTTCACGCGCAGCCGCAGGCATTCGAGCACGCGCAGCCCCGCGCCGTAGAGCACGCTCGCGATAAG
>DATFEI010000069.1:0-27461 GCA_035251315.1 Burkholderiales bacterium
GCGCCGAGCTTGTCGAAGAGCTCGAAGGTCTGGTTCACGACCCAGTCGGGACGCGCGCCGGGACGGTCGACCTTGTTGACGACCACGATGGGCTTGAGCCCCTGGGCGAGCGCCTTGCGGGTGACGAAGCGCGTCTGGGGCATCGGGCCTTCGACCGCGTCGACGAGGAGCAGCACCCCGTCGACCATGGACAGCACGCGCTCGACCTCGCCGCCGAAGTCCGCGTGGCCGGGGGTGTCGACGATGTTGATGTGGGTGCCGAGGTAGCGGATGGCGCAGTTCTTGGCGAGGATCGTGATGCCGCGCTCGCGCTCGAGCTCGTTCGAGTCCATGACCCGCTCCTCGACCTGCTCGTGTGCGGCGAAGGTGCCCGACTGCTGTAAAAGCTTGTCGACGAGCGTCGTCTTGCCGTGGTCGACGTGGGCGATGATCGCGATGTTGCGGCGGGCGCGGTTCATGGGGCCGCGCATTGTACGTTAATGGAAGGGGATGACGGACTCGTTTCTGGGTAAAATTTCCGCTCCCCAGTCCCCGTAATCCAACCCGAGATCGAACGCATGGACACCGCACTTCTATCCAAGACTGCGGCCGCGATGGTCGCGAAGGGCAAAGGAATTCTCGCCGCCGACGAGTCGAGCGGCACCTGCGAGAGCCGTTTCAAGTCGGTCGGCGTCGAATGCACCGAGGAGAACCGCCGGACCTACCGCGGACTTCTCTTCACTACGCCCGGCGTCGAGCAGTACATCTCGGGCGTGATCCTGTTCGACGAGACCATCCGCCAGAAGACCAACGACGGCGCGCTGTTCCCGCAGTACCTGGCGAAGAAGGGCATCATTCCCGGCATCAAAGTCGACGCCGGCGCGAAGAGTCTGCCGCTGCACGCCGGCGAGAAGGTGACCGAAGGCCTCGACGGCTTGCCGAAGCGCCTGGAGGAGTACTTCAAGCTCGGCGCCCGCTTCGCCAAGTGGCGCGCCGTGATCACGATCGGTGCGGGCATTCCGAGCCATGCCTGCATCTATGCCAACGCCCACGCGCTCGCGCGTTACGCTGCCGCCTGCCAGGAAGCCTCAATCGTGCCGATCATCGAGCCCGAGGTGCTGCTCGACGGCGAGCACACGATCGAGCGTTCCGAGGAAGTGACCGAGGCAACCTTGCGCGCGTGCTATGCGGCAAACTCTGCCTACAACGTCGTGCCCGAATACGTGATCCTCAAGGCAAGCATGGTGGTTCCCGGCAAAAGCTGCCCGAAGCAGGCGAGCGTGGAGGAAGTCGCCGAACGCACGGTGCGCGTGCTCAAGCGCACGGTCCCGGCCTCGCAACCCGGCGTTGTCTTCCTCTCGGGCGGCCAGTCCGACGAGGCCGCCACGGCGCATCTCAATGCCATGGCGTCGATGAAGGGGTTGCCCTGGCCCCTGACCTTCTCGTACTCGCGCGCGCTGCAGAACCCGGCGCTCAAGACCTGGAAAGGCCAGGCGGGCAACATTGCCGCCGCGCAGAAGGCCTTCTTCCACCGCGCGCACATGAACGGACTCGCCGCGCAGGGCAAGTGGCGCGCCGAGCTCGAGAAGCAGGCGGCGTAGTGGGCGCTTTGTTCGAGTCGAACATCAAGAGCCTGCCTCGCATCGGGAAGGGGAAGGTGCGCGACATCTACGCCGTCGGCCAGGACAAGATGCTCATCGTGGCTAGCGATCGCCTCTCGGCGTTTGACGTCGTTCTGCCCGACCCGATCCCGGACAAGGGCCGGGTGCTGAACGAGATGGCGAATTTCTGGTTCGGTCGGCTCCGCCACGTCGTGGCAAACCAGTTGACCGGAATAGACCCTGAATCTGTTGTATCTGAAGAAGAGAAAGCGCAGGTGCGCGGCCGCTCGGTGGTGGTGAAGAAGCTGAAGCCCCTGCCGATCGAGGCGGTAGTGCGCGGCTACATCATTGGCTCGGGCTGGAAGGACTACCAGAAGACCGGAAAGATCTGCGGCATCGAGCTGCCGAAGGGGCTGCGCCAGGCCGAGAAGCTGCCCCAGCCGATTTTCACTCCGGCCACCAAGGCCGCGGAAGGCCACGATGAGAACATCACCTTTGCGCAGGTCGAGAAGCTCATCGGCCTGGAGCTCGCGGCCAAGGTGCGAGACGTGAGCATTCGCCTCTACAAGGAAGCCGCCGATTATGCGGTTACCAAGGGCATCATCATCGCCGACACGAAGTTCGAGTTTGGGTTGGATGAAAACGACAACCTGGTGTTGATCGACGAGGTATTAACCGCCGACTCGTCTCGTTTCTGGCCAGCCGATTCCTATCGCGTGGGCATCTCTCCGCCTTCGTACGACAAGCAGTACGTGCGCGACTATCTCGAGTCGCTCACCTGGGACAAGACCCCGCCGGCGCCGAAGCTGCCGGAAGACGTCATTGCGCGCACGTCGCAGAAATATCGCGATGCCCTCGAACGGCTCACCGGGAGGAAGCTTTCTTGATCGGCATCTTGATGGGCTCGACCTCCGATTGGGAAACCATGAAGGCGGCGGCCAAGGTTCTGGAAGAGTTCGGCGTTCCGTACGAGGCGAAGGCGATGTCGGCGCACCGCACGCCGCACGCGGTCGCGGAGTGGGCGACGAATGCGCAAAAGAAGGGTCTCAAGGCGATCATCGCCGCCGCCGGCGGTGCGGCGCATCTTGCCGGCGTCATCGCGGCGCATACCACGCTGCCGGTGCTCGGTGTGCCGATGCCTTCCAGGCATCTGCAGGGACTCGACTCGCTTCTTTCCACAGTCCAGATGCCGCGCGGCATCCCGGTCGCGACCTTCGCCATCGGCGAAGCTGGCGCTGCCAACGCAGCTCTTTTTGCCGTGGCATTGCTTGCGCTTGCGGACAAGCAGATTGCAGGAAAGCTGGAAGACTTTCGCCGCAAGCAGACCGAAGCGGTGCTGAAGAGCCCGCCGCTCAAGCTGTGAAGCCCGAAGTCCGCCGCGCGGCGCAGATCCTGCGCGCCGGCGGACTGGTCGCGTTCCCGACCGAGACCGTTTACGGGCTGGGCGCGGACGCGACCAACGCTGAAGCTGTCCGGAAGCTCTACGCCGTCAAGCGCCGCCCCGCCGACCACCCCGTGATCATTCATTTTGCGGATGCCGAAAAGGCCCTCACGTGGGCACGCGAGGTGCCCGAGGGCGCGCGCCAGCTTGCCGGGCGGTTCTGGCCGGGTCCGCTGACGCTGATCCTCAAGCGCTCGCCGCTCGCCAAGGACTTCGTCACCGGTGGCCAGGACACCGTCGGCCTGCGCGTTCCTGCTCATCCCGTTGCGCAAGAGCTGCTGATCGCGTTTGGCGGTGGCGTGGCTGCGCCGTCGGCAAACCGCTTCGGGCTTGTGTCGCCGACTACCGCCGCGCATGTGCGCGACGATCTCGGAACCGAGGTCGACCTCGTGCTCGAAGGGGGCGCGAGCGAGGTCGGCATCGAATCTACGATCCTCGATCTTTCCGGGCCGAGCCCGGCGCTGCTGCGCCCGGGGCATATTGCCAAGGAGCAGTTGGGTGAGGTGCTCGCTTTGGAGGTATTCGAAAAAGCGGTTGACGCGCCCCGCCACCCGGGCGGGATGGAACGCCATTACGCGCCACGCACGCCGGCTCAGCTTGTCTTCTCTTATGAACTAGACAAGACGATCGCCCAGGCAAAGGGAGACGTTGCGGTGCTCGCCTTTTCGCGCCCGGACGAGCGGGTGGATTACTGGCTGCGCATGCCGCGAGACCCCAAGGCGTATGCGCAACGCCTGTACGCGGCGTTGCGCGAGCTGGACACGGCGGGCTGCGAGCGCATCATCATCGAGGCACCTCCCGAGTCGCCGGAATGGAGCGCGGTGCGCGACCGGCTGGGGCGCGCTTGTGGGCGAGCGTAGGATCGCCGCCGTGAAACCCTTTGTCCTGGGTGTCCTGCTGCTCGCCGGGTGCAGTTCGAACACGGCGTGGCAGCTGAGCGCCGGAGCGCCGCCTCCTCCCCAGAGTGCCGGGAGCGTGCACGTGCATACGAGCTCCGGATTCGCTACAGCCGTTGGCGTTTCCGTCCTTTTTCTCGGCGCTTACGAATTCATGGAAGGCGGCCTTTCTTACGCCGGCAGCGACCGACGCCCCCCGGAGATGGCGCCAGATCGCCGGGTCAGCGAGCAGGACTGCACCAAGCCGCTCGATCTCTCGCTCGGCAACATCCGCTGCAAATAGGCTCGAACTCCAGCGGGCCCGGCTCAGGCCCGTAGCGGCCCCGGCTTTCCGTCCTCTACGACGAATGAAGCGAGGGTGCTGCAGGGCGTTTCGCGCCGTTGCACGTTTTCCACCGCGCGCAGGTCGACTTGCATTCGCCTGGCGCTGACGTTCGCACGGGTGTAGCCGCGAAAGCGGCTGTCAGCGAGCAGGATGTGCGGGTTGTCGGGCAGGTACTGATTCAGTCGTTCCTGCGCCCAGGCCTGCGACGTGATGGACGTGGTCACGAACTCGCTCGCCACCACCGGCGCGGCGAAATCGTCGAAGTCGAGCTTGAGCTGACAAGCGTTGAAGGAGTGAACATCCCCGCCCAAGACCACGGGGTTGGATATTCCCTTGGTAGAAAGAAAATCCAGAAGTCGTTGACGAGCGGCCGGGTAGCCGTCCCACCCGTCGGTCCACGCGCGCCTGCCCCGCCCGGGCTTGGTGTCGAACTGCGCCATCGGCGTGGTCTGGGCGACGATGTTCCACGCCGCGCGTGATTCCGCAAGCGAGCGCGCGAGCCAGCGCTCCTGTGCGCGCCCGAGCATCGAGCGTCCCGGCGCCCCGAGCCGCGCGCATCCTTCGATGTCCACCGTATTCGAGCCGCCGCGGCGGTTCGGCCGCGGGCACGCCTGCCAGGAACGGTGCTGGCGCGTATCGACGATGTGGAAGCGCGCGAGCTGGCCCCATTCGAGGTACGTGTGGATCCGCATGCGCGGCCCTTCGGGGCGCATGCGCGGCGGCAACGGCATGTGCTCGAAGTAAGCGCGATACGCCGCCGCGCGGCGCTCGAGGAAAGCTTCGCGCTCCATGCCGTCCTCGGGGCGGTCGTCGGCATAGTCGTTGTCGACCTCGTGATCGTCCCAGGTCAGGATCCACGGGCAGGCCGCGTGCGCCGCCTGCAGGTCGGGGTCCGAGCGATATAGCGCATGGCGCGCGCGGTAGTCTTCGAGCGTGTACGGCTCCGGGCTTCCGTGGCTGCGCACGTGATCCTTGCCCCAAGTGGACTCGTAAATGTAGTCGCCCAGGAAGGCCACGAGGTCGGGCGCGTCGACCACAACATGCCGGTAGGCGCCGTAATAGCCTTGCTCGTATTGCTGGCACGAGGCGAAGATGAAGCGCAAGCGGTCCACCGCCGCGCCGGCGCGCGGCGCGGTGCGCGTACGCCCGACCGGGCTTCGCGCATCGCCCAAGCTGAAGCGATACCAGTACCAGCGCTCCGGCTCGAGACCCTGCACTTCAACGTGGAGCGAATGAGCCCACGCCGGGTCAGCCGACATTTCGCCTCCCGATACTAGACTCTTGAGGGACTCGTCGGCGAAAACTTCCCAGCGTACCGGGATCGACAACTGGGCCAGATCGCCGGTCAGCCTCGTCCAGAGCACGACGCTCTCGGCGGTCGGATATCCGGACGCGACGCCGAGGCCGAACGGGTAGGCGGTTAACTTCGGAATGCCGGTCGAAACGCCGAGCGCCCCGAGGCTTTTCAGAAAGCGGCGGCGGTCGAACATCCGAATAGAATAACGGCCCTATGATCCATTTCGTGGTTCACGAGGAAGGCGACGGGGTCGGCGTCGTCGTGGTGGAAGGCGTCAAATCCGGCCAGTCGCTCAATGGCTGGATCATGGAGGACGACAAGGACCTCGAGGTCACGGCGAAGAACGACATCCCGATCGGCCACAAGGTCGCGCTGCGCGACTACCAGCCCGGCGAGACCGTGATCAAGTACGGCGTCGACATCGGAAAAGTGGTGCAGCCGATCCGCAAGGGCGAGCATCTGCATGTGCATAACGTGAAAACCAAGCGTTGGTAGACATGAATCTCTCGAACTCCACTTTTTTCGGCTTCAGAAGGGAAAATGGAAGAGTCGGCGTGCGCAACCACGTCCTCATCCTGCCGGTCGACGACCTCTCGAACGCAGCCGCGCAAGCCGTGGAGCACAACGTCAAGGGGACGCTCGCGATCCCGCACCCGTACGGCCGGCTGCAGTTCGGCGCCGACCTGGAGCTGCATTTCAGGACGCTCATCGGCGCCGGCTCCAATCCGAACGTCGCCGCCGTGGTGGTGATCTGCATCGAGGACACCTGGGCGAAGAAGGTCGCCGACGGCATCCGCGCGAGCGGCAAGCCGGTGGCGCATTTCGGCATCGAGCAGCACGGCGACCACGACACCATCATGCGGGCGTCGAAGGCGGCGCGCGAATACCTGCAATGGGCGAGCGAGCTGCGCCGCGAGGAGCGGCCGCTCAAGGACCTCTGGGTGTCCACGAAATGCGGCGAGTCCGATACCACTTCGGGCTGCGGCGCCAATCCCACCGTCGGCAACGCGTTCGACAAGATGTACCCCCACGGCGTCACCATGGTGTTCGGCGAGACCACCGAGCTCACCGGCGGCGAGCACCTGGTCGCCGCGCGCTGCAGGACCGACGAGGTGCGCAAGAAATTCCAGTTCGTCTTCGACCGCTACCAGCAGGTCATCGAGCGCCACAAGACGAGCGACCTCATGGACTCGCAGCCCACCAAGGGCAACATCGAGGGCGGGCTGACCACGATCGAGGAAAAGGCGCTCGGCAACATCCAGAAGATCGGCAGGAAATGCCTGGTGGACGGCGTTCTCGACAAGGCGGAGACGCCGAGCGGGCCCGGCCTGTGGTTCATGGATTCGTCCTCCGCCGCGGCGGAGATGGTGACATTGTGCGCGGCCGCGGGCTTCGCAGTGCACCTCTTCCCCACGGGTCAGGGCAACGTGATCGGCAACCCCATCCTGCCGGTGATCAAGCTGAGCGCGAACCCGCGCACCGTGCGTACCATGTCCGAGCACATCGACGTCGACGTCTCGGGCCTGCTCAGAAAAGAGCTGACGCCCGACCAAGCGGGCGACAAGCTGCTCGAGTGCATGTTCCGCACGGCCAACGGCCGCCTCACCGCCGCGGAGGCCCTCGGTCACCGCGAGTTCGTGCTGACGCGGCTTTACGAGAGCGCTTGAAGGTTCTCGTAAAGCGGGGAAATTCGTACCAGGAGTTCGAGGTTCCGCGGCAGCCGAGCCAGACCGTGCTGGATGTGGTGACTTACATCCAGCGCGTGCTCGACCCGACGCTTGCGTACCGCTTCGCCTGTCGCGTCGGCATGTGCGGCTCGTGCGCCATGACGGTGAACGGCGTGCCGAGATGGACATGCCGAACGCACGTGGACAAGGTTCTCGAAAGAAACACAATCACTGTGGCGCCGTTGCGGAATCTCCCGGTGATCCGCGATCTCGTCGTGGACATGCGTGAGTTTTTCGACAAGTGGGCGCGCGCCAAGGGCGAGTTCCGCGGGCGGCAGACCCGGCAGGATGATTTCGTCCCCGTATCGCCGCAATCGGAAGACCGCAAGCTTGCCGATGCGGGCATCGAGTGCATCGGGTGCGCCGTGTGCTACGCCGCGTGCGACGTAGTGAAGTGGAACCCCGACTATCTTGGCCCGGCGGCGTTGAACCGCGCCTGGACGCTGATCAATGATGTGAGAGACAGCGAGCCGCTCGAGCGGCTGCGCGCGGTGTCTGGCGACGCCGGCTGCCATGCCTGTCACAGCCATGTAAGCTGTACCGAGCGCTGCCCGAAGCATCTTTCTCCCACCGCCGCGATCGCTGGCTTGAAGCGCGAAGCAAGCAAGGCAGTGCTGCGCGGCGAACTGTGAACTACCGCGCTGAATCGTTCTTGTGGCTGCTTCAGCGCGCGAGTGCGGCCGTGCTTGCCTTCTGCGTCGGAGTTCATCTGATCACGATCATCTATGCGGTGCAGGGTGGCCTCACGGGCGAGGAGATCCTCGCCCGCACGCGTGGCAGCGTCGGCTGGTTCGCGTTCTATTCGCTCTTCGTGCTCGCGGTGACGGTGCATGCGCCGATCGGCTTGCGCGCGGTGCTCGGCGAATGGCTCGGCTGGAAGGGCCGCTCAAGAGATCTCGGCTTGCTCGGATTCTCCGGCTTCCTCGCATGGGCCGGGATGAGTGCCGTCGTGGCAGTCTTCCGATGAGACAGCATTCGTCCTACTGGATGTTCATGGTGCACCGCATCTCCGGGATCGCGCTGGCCATTTTCCTGCCGCTGCACTTCTGGACGCTCGGCCATGCGCTGCAGGGTTCGCTCGCCTGGACCGAGCAGCCGCTCGTGAAGCTCGGCGAGTGGCTGATCGTGGCGGCGCTTGCCACGCATCTGGGCGGCGGGCTGCGCGTGCTCGCGCTCGAGTTTCTGCCCTGGCGCGGCTGGCAGAAGAGCCTTACGGCCGCGGCTGCCGCGGCTGCCGCTGCGGTCGGGCTCGCGCTCGCGCTGGCGCTGTAGAATCCTCCGGTAGGAGGATTCCATGAAAAAGACTGTCGCTTTCCTGTTCGGTGCGCTCATCGCGGCGAGCGCGCTCGCGCAACCGTGGCCACAGAAGCCGGTGCGCTTCATCGTGCCGTTCCCGCCGGGGGGCGCTACCGACATCTCGGCGCGCCTGCTCGGCGAGAAGCTGACACAGATCTGGGGCCAGACGGTGGTGATCGAGAACCGCGGCGGTGCGGGCGGCGGCGTGGGCGCCGCCGAAGCGGCGCGCGCCGCGCCGGACGGCTACACGCTCTTCTTCCCATCGGGTTCGGTCGTCACCGCGAACCAGCACGTGTACGCGAAGCTCGCCTACGACCCGGAGAAGGACTTCATTCCGGTCACCAAGGTGGTGTCGGGGCCACAAGTGCTGACCGTGCCGGCGAACTCGCCCTTCAAGACGGTGAAGGACCTCATCGATCACGCGCGCGCCAATCCTGGAAAGCTGACATTCGGCCACGCCGGCATCGGCTCGCAGACACACCTCGCGGCTGAGAACTTCGTCTGGCAGGCGAAGATCGACGCGTTGGCGGTGCCTTACAAGGGCGAAGGCCCCGGTCTCGCCGCGCTGGTGGGCGGCGAGACCAGCTTCTTCGTCGGCAACGTGGCCGCCTCGATCGGGCACATCAACGGCGGCCGGCTCCGCGCGCTCGGCGTGACGAGCAAAACCGAGGCGGCGCAGCTCGCCGGCGTGCCGCCGATCGCGAAGACCGTCCCGGGTTTCGAGAACACCGGCTGGTTCGGCATCGTCGCGCCGGCCGGCACGCCGGACAACATCGTGCAAAAGGTCTACCGCGATACGCGCAAGGCGCTCGAGGCGAGTGATCTGCGCGGACGGCTCTTTGTCCAGGGGCTCGCCCCGGTGGGGAACAGCCCCGCCGAGATGGCGAAAGAGATGAAGGAGGAGAGCGCGCTCTGGGCGCGTGTCGTGCGCGAGAGGAAGATCCAGGTGAAGTGAAGGTCGATCTTGCACAGGTCGAAGAAGCGGCGAAGGAGCTCTACATCCGCGCGCTGAAGGAGCTGCCGCCGGATATCAAGCGCGGCTTCGACGTGCTCGCCACGGCCGAGACCGACCCCGGCGCGAAGCGCATGCTTGGCACGATGATCCGCAACATCTCGGTCGCCGAGCAGACCGACAACCTGCTGTGCCAGGACACGGGCATCCCGGTGTACAACGTGTGGATTGGGCGTGGCGTGGAGGTGGACGGTGTCGGCCTGAAGGAAGCCATCCGCCGCGGCTGCGCGCGCTCCACACGCGAATATTCGTTCCGCTCCTCCATCGTGCACCCCACCACGCGGGTGAACGACCAGAGCTCGACCGGAAGGGGAATACCCGTAATAAACCTCGATTTCACCTCGGAGCCTGATGTTCTTTCCATTGAAATGATTCCCAAAGGTTCCGGGTCGGAAAACAACTCCTGGTTGCGCATGGCCGTGCCCGCGGAGGGCGTCGACGCTATCAAGACTTTCGTCGTTGACTGCGTGCTGGAAGCCGGCGGCAAGACGTGTCCGCCAACCATCGTCGGCGTCGGTGTCGGTGGCACCGCCGACCTTTGCATGCACCTCGCCAAGATGGCGGCGACGCGGCCGCTGGGCACGCGTTGCGAGGACCCCGAGGGGGCGAAGCTCGAAGCCACGCTCAGCGAGGCGGTCAACATTCTCGGGGTTGGCCCACAGGGGCTGGGCGGCGACTCCACCGCATTCGCAGTGCATGTCGAGACCGCGGCGACCCACATCACCATGAACCCGGTCGCGGTCAACATGCAGTGCCACTCCGCGCGCCGCGCGCGCGCGACCATCAGCTCCTCGGGGGTGGAGTATGGTTTTTAGACTCTTTGTTCTGGTATTGCTTCTGCCTTTGTCCGTTTCGGCGGCGGAAGTCGCCGGTGTGAACATCGAAGACAAGACGCGCGTCGGCGACGCCGATCTCGCGCTGAACGGCGCGGGCCTGCGTACACGCCTATTCTTTCAGGTGTACGCAATCGGGCTTTACTTGCCGCAGAAGAGCTCGACGCCCGCCGCGATCCTGGCGCAGCCCGGGCCCAAGCGCGTGGCGATCCACATGCTGCGCGACGTCGGCGCCGATACCTTTACCGAGGCGCTCGCCGACGGTATCCGCGCCAACCACTCCGAGGCCGAGGCGAAAGCCCTCGAGGCGCGCATCAAGGAGCTTTCCGCCCTGATGGCCGAGATCAAGGAAGCGAAAAAGGGCATGGCGATCGCGCTCGACTGGACCGGCGCGGGCACGCAGCTCGTCGTCCAGGGCAAGCTCGCCGGCCGTCCGATCGCCGGAGAGGATTTCTACCGCGCGCTGCTGCGCATCTGGCTCGGCGACAAGCCGGTGCAGGACGACCTGAAGAAGGCGCTGCTCGGCGGCTGATGCATTACGAGTTCACCACGCCGCTTACCGAGGAGGATGTCAGAAAACTGCACATCAACGATACGGTTACGCTGCGCGGCACGCTCTTCGGGATCCGCGACGCGACGCAGATCCACATGTTCGACCGCGGCCGCAAGACGCGTTTGGACCTGCGCGGCCACGCCGTAATCCATACAGCGCCCAACGTCCGGAAGGTCGAGAAAGACGCAACAAACCCTGCAGGCTACGCGCCGGTCTGCGTCGGCACCACGACCTCCGATCGCATGGAGCGCTTCACCGCGCCGCTGATGCACGAATACGGCGTGCGCCTGATCATCGGCAAGGGCGGCCTGAGGGAAGGATCCTCGAAAGCATTCCAGGAACTCGGCGGCGCGTATCTTGCAATCATCGGAGGCACGGCGGCCCTCGAGACAACCTGGGTCGAGGCGATCGAGGACGTGGACCTCGACGACCTGCACCCGGAGTCGCTGTGGAAGTTCCGTGTCAACGGTTTCGGGCCCTTGCTCGTTGCCATGGACAGCCACGGCGCAAGCCTGTACGCGCAGGTGAAGGCGGCGGCGCAGCACAAGCGGGCCGAGGCGTTGAAGCGCCTGGGCGTGCGGTAGAATTTCCGAAACCCCATAGGAGGAGTGAGATCATGTTCGTCGCGCGCTTGCTTGCGCTTTGCTTGGTGCCGTTCGCGGCGCAGGCGCAGAACCTTTCCATCGCCACCGGCGGCACCGGCGGCGTTTACTACCCGCTCGGCGGCGGTATGGCTGCGGTGCTTTCGAAGTACGTGCCGGGCATGCAGGCGACCGCCGAAGTTACGGGGGGTTCAGTCGCCAACCTGCAGCTCGTAGGCACCGGCAAGCCTTATCTTGCGATGACGATGGTGGACGCAGGGCTCGATGCGCTGAAAGGCCAGGACAAGTTCACTGGCAAGCCGGTCCCCGTGCGCACGCTCATGGTGATGTACCCGAACCGCATGCACGTGGTGACGATCGAGGGCACCGGCGTCACAAAGATGGCCGACCTCAAGGGCAAGCGAGTCTCCACCGGCTCGGGCGGCAGCGCAACCGAGGTGATGGCGTTCCGCGTGATCGAGGCTGCCGGGCTCGACAAGGACAAGGACATGAAGCGCGAGCGCCTGGGGGTCGCCGAGTCGGCCAACGCGCTCAAGGACCGCAAGATCGACGCGTTCTTCTGGGTCGGCGGCCTGCCCACCGCGGCGGTGAGCGATCTCGCGCACTCGCCCGGCGTCAAGATCAAGCTCGTCGACCATGCCGACCTTGTCGGGAAGATGAACCAGAAATACGGCAACCTCTACGTCGAGGACCGCATTCCGAAGGAAACCTACAAGGGCATGGACGCCGACAATCGCCAGGCCACGGTGATGAACCTGCTGGTCGCGCACCAGAACATGGACGAGAAGACCGCCTACAACATCGTGAAGACGGTGTTTGAGAAGCGCGACGAGCTGATCCGCGTGCACAAGGAAGCGGAGAACTTCAAGCTCGAGAACCAGAAGACCGCCGCTGCGGGCGGGATTCCGTGGCATCCGGGCGCGCTGAAGTACTACGCCGAGAAAGGCGTCAAGGTCAACTAGGAGCGGGGGAGACTCCCGAGAAAGCCCCGCACGCCGGGGCTTTTTCGTTATGAGCGAAGAAACGATCCGACTGCACCAGCCGGCCGCCGAGGTGAGCGCGGAGGCGCTCGCGCGCGCCGAGGAGATGATCGAGCGCGAAGAGGGCGTGCACAACAAGCTCGTCGGCTGGCTCGCGGCCCTCGTGGCCACGGTGGCGGTCGTGATGTCGCTGTTCCACCTCTACACCGCGTACGCCATCGTGCGTCCCGAACACCTGCGTGCGACGCACGTGGCGTTCGTGCTGTTCCTCACCTTTCTCATCTTCCCGGTCGCGCGCCGCTTCCGCCACCGCGTCGTGTGGTGGGACTGGGCGCTCGCCGCGCTCGGGGTGTCGACCGCGGTGTACCTCATCGCGGGCGGCGACGACTTCTTCGACCGCTCGATCCTGCCGAGCGACTGGGACATCTTCTTCGGCGTGGTGCTCATGTTCCTCGTGCTCGAGGCGATGCGGCGCACCACGGGGTGGATCCTTCCCGTCGTTACGGGGTGCTTTCTGGCCTACGCGTTCTTCGGCCCCTACCTGCCGGCGCCCTGGACGCACAAGGGTTACGAGCTGCCCCGGCTGGTCGGCCACATGTACATGACGCTCGAGGGTATCTACGGCACGGCGATCGCCGTGTCGTCGACGCTGATCATCCTGTTCACCATCTACGGCGCGTTCCTCCAGTTCTCCGGCGCGGGCAAGTTCTTCATCGATTTCTCGTTCTCGGCGATGGGCGGCAAGCCGACCGGCGCCGGGCGCACGGTCACGCTCGCTTCGTTTCTCCTCGGCGGGCCGTCGGGATCGGGCGTGGCGACGACGGTAACCCTCGGCTCAGTGGCGGCGCCGATGCTCGCGAAGGTCGGCTACAGCAAGGAGGAGGCGGGCGGGCTGCTGTCCGCGGGCGGCCTGGGCGCGATCATCTCGCCGCCGGTGCTCGGCGCGGCGGCGTTCATCATCGCCGAGTTCCTCAAGATCTCCTACCTCGATGTGGTGCTGATGGCGGTCATCCCGACCTGCCTGTTCTATCTCACGCTGTTCCTCATGGTCGAGATCGACGTGCGCAAGTTCGGCATGAAGGACGTGACGTTCGAGAGCGTCGAGAGCGCCTGGAGCCTGGCGAAGCGCTATTGGTACCACTTCCTGTCGCTCGTCTCGATCATCGCCTTCATGCTGGTCGGGTTTTCTCCGGAGCTCTCGGTGTTCTGGGCGACCGTGGTCGCGTTCGCCACGAGTTTCCTTCGCCGTGACACGGCGCTTCTTCCGTACGAGTTTTTCCGTACCGGGCGGGGATTTCTTGACTCCGGTTTGATCAAGGCGCTGCAGGGCGGGTCGATGTCGGTGCTGAACGTCGCGGCCACCTGCGCCGGCGCCGGGATCATCGTCGGAGTCGTCACGCTCACGGGCCTCGGCCTAAAGTTCAGCTCGATCGTGCTCGCCTACGCGGGCAACTCGCTCCTCCTCACTGCGATCTACACCGCGCTCATCGTGTGGATCGTCGGCCTCGCGGTTCCGGTGACCGCGTCCTACATCATCTGCGCGGTGATCGCCGCGCCGGCGCTGATCGCGCTCAAGGTGCCGGAGTTCGCGGCGCATATGTTCATCTTCTACTACGCGGTGCTGTCGGAAGTTTCGCCCCCGACGGCGCTTTCGCCGTTCGCCGCCGCCGCGATCACCGGCGGGGATCCCTACAAGACCACCCTGCAGTGCTGGAAATACACGACGCCGGCGTTCCTCGTCCCCTTCATGTTCGTCCTCGACCCGAGCGGCAGCGGGCTGCTCCTCACCGGATCGTTCAAGACGCTCGCCAACGCCGACTGGGGATCGATTGCGCTCGTCACCTTCACCGCCGCGGTCGGGATCCTGGCCCTTTGCGGCGCGTTCCAGGGCTGGCTGTTCCGCAAGACCACGGCGTACGAGCGCTGGATGCTCTTCGTCGCCGGGGTCCTGTTGGTGTATCCGAAGACGCTTTTCGACGCAGCCGGACTCGGGCTCGTAGTCGTGGTGCTCGCCCTGCAATGGTTCCGAAGGCCGTCACCAGCGACATCCTGATCCTCGGCTCGGGCGGCGCGGGCCTGTTCGCTGCGCTGCATGCGCACAAGGCCGCGCCTGAGCTGTCGATTACCGTGGCGGTGAAGGGACTGCTCGGCAAGTGCGGCTGCACGCGCATGGTGCAGGGCGGCTACAACGTGGCGCTCGCGCGCGAGGATTCGGTCGAGCGCCATTTCATGGACACGATCGTCGGAGGCGCGTGGCTCTCCGACCAGGAGCTCGCGTGGAAACTTGTCCTCCTGGCTCTCGAAAGAATAAGGGAGCTCGAAAACGAGCTGGGGTGCTTCTTCGACCGCAACCCCGACGGCACCGTCCACCAGAAGGCCTTTGCCGGCCAGACTTTCGACCGCACGGTGCACAAAGGCGACCTGACCGGCATCGAGATCATCAACCGGCTCGCCGAGCAGGTGTGGGCGCGCAGAATCGGCAGGCTCGAAGAGCACCGCGCAGTGGAACTCATAAAGGCAAGAGACGAGGACGGCATTGCCGGCGTGCTGTTCATCGACATGCGCACGGGTGAATACGTCCTCGTGCGCGCCAAAGCGGTGCTCCTCGCTACCGGAGGCGGACCGACAATGTACAAGTACCACACACCCTCCGGCGACAAGAGCTGCGACGGCCTTGCGATGGCGTTGCGCGCTGGGCTCGCGCTGCGCGACATGGAGATGGTGCAGTTCCACCCGACCGGGCTCCTTGCCGGCACGCACACGCGCATGACCGGCACGGTGCTCGAGGAGGGCCTGCGCGGCTCGGGCGGCTACCTGCTGAACGGGTCCAAGGAACGCTTCATGCCGCGCTATGACGCGAAGGCCGAGCGCGCGACGCGCGACGTCGTCTCCCGCGCGATGTTTGCCGAGATGAAAAAGGGCAATACCACCCCGTACGGCGGGCTTTACATCTCGATGGGTCATCTCGGCGCCGAGCGGGTCGCAAGAGAATTCAAGGGCATGGTCGAGCGCTGCGCCGATTGCGGTTTCGACCTCGCGGCCGGGCTGGTCGAGGTTGTGCCGACCGCGCACTACATGATGGGGGGAGTCGAGTTCGCACCCGACTGCGCCACCGCGCTGCCCGGACTATTCGTCGCAGGCGAGGACTCGGGCGGCGTACACGGCGCGAACCGCCTGGGCGGTAACGGCGTCGCCAACTCCACCGTGTTCGGCGCCGTGGCGGGCGACTCCATGGCCGCCTGGGTGAAAGATCGCGTGCACCTCGAGCCCGATCCTGTGGCCATCGACGCCGCCATCGCCAGCTGCGAGCGGCCTTTCGATGGCCGGGGCGCGTCCAGCCTGGAACCCATACGCGAGAAGCTCTACAACGTCATGTGGGAGAAGGTCGGCATCATCCGCGACGCAGCCGGCCTGCTGGAAGCGCAGGCCGACCTGAACGCGCTGGATCGCGCGCTCGACGGCGATTCGCTTCCGAGCACGGAGCGCGCCTTCAACCTGACCTGGCACGACTGGCTGAACCTGAAAAGCCTCGTCGCCGTCAGCCGTGCCATAGCCGCCGCTGCAATCGCGCGGTGCGACTCGCGCGGCGCGCATTTCCGTTCGGATTTCCCGGCACCGGGGCCGCTCGAACAATCGGCTTATACGAGCCTGCGCAATGGCAGCGTGTCGATGAAGCCCGTCGCCTTTACGCGCGTCCTGCCCGGCGAGACCCTGCTTCGCCATGTGGCCTGAGGGCATTCACCGCGAGCTTTCCGCAGCCGGCCTGCGCATCGTCGGCTACGTCCCCGACGCCGGTCACAAGCGGCTGATCGAGCTGTGCCGCGCCGACCGGAAGATGCGCGCGGTGGTGCTCACCACCGAGGAGGAAGGCATCGGGCTCGCCGCCGGCGCCTGGCTCGGCGGCGAGAGGTGCGCGCTGCTCATGCAGTCGAGCGGCGTCGGCAACGTCGTCAACGTGCTCGGCATGGTGCGGGAGTGCCGCTTCCCGCTCGTTACGCTGGTGACGATGCGCGGCGAGCAAGGTGAGTTCAACCCCTGGCAGGTGCCGATGGGGCAGGCGGTACGCCCGGTGCTCGAGGCGATGGGCACGGTGGTGCAGTATGTGGAGAAGGAAGACGAGGTCGCACCAATCGTGAACGCGGCTTTGCGACTCGCGTACCACAGCTACACGTCGGTCGCTGTGCTCATCTCGCAGCGGCTGATTGGTATCAAGAGCTTCCAGGAACAGGCGGCGCGGTGAGGCGTCGCGACGCAGTGCGTTTGTTGTTGAAGAACAGGAAGAACCTACTGGTCGTAGCAGGCCTTGGGTCGACTGCCTGGGACTGCACTGCGGCGGGCGACTCGCCGCTCACCTTCCCGATGTGGGGGGCGATGGGCCAGGCGGCCATGATGGGCCTCGGGCTCGCGCTCGCGCAGCCCAAGCGGCGCGTGCTCGTGATCACCGGCGACGGTGAAGCGCTGATGGGCCTGGGTGCGCTCGCCACGATCGGTGTGCAGAGACCCGAGAACCTCACCGTGGTGGTGATCGACAACGAGCGCTACGGCGAGACCGGGATGCAGGAGACGCACACTGCGCACGGTATCGATCTTGCGGGCGTGGCGCGCGCGTGCGGTTTCAAGATTTTGGATTACGAGGAGTTGCCTGAAGCAATCCACAAGACCCCTGGCCCCAACTTCATCGTGGTAAAGGTCAAGGCCGAGAAGGTTCCGCTCGCCTTGCCGCCGCGCGAGGGCGCGCTTCTGAAGGCGCGCTTCCGCCGCGCGCTGCTCGGACCCGGGGCCGACGCAGAATAGCTACCCGACGTGCTTCCGAAAGAACTCTAGCGTGCGGCTGCGCGCCTGCCTGGCGGCGGGTGCGTTGTAGGAGCCGCGCTGGTCGCAGTTAAAGCCGTGGTCGGCGGCGTAGATGAAAATCTGGTGCTTCTGGTGCTTCTCGGCGAGCTTCTTTACGCCTTCGACCGGGATATGCTGGTCCTTGTCGCCGAAATGCCCCATCACCGGCACCTTGGGCTCTATGTCGGCATTGTCGAGGATCCCGCCGCCGTAATACGGCACTGCGCAGGCAAGCCCGGCGACTCTTGCTGAAGCCATCCAGGCGACAAATCCGCCCCAGCAGTAACCGACAATGCCGACCTTGCCCGCCCGGGCGGCTTCGTTCACGGCGGCTTGCGCATCCTTCATCGCCATATCGACTGTGATCTTCGCACGCACCGCGCGCCCCTTCTCGATTTCGGGCGGGGTATAGCCGACGTCGAAATTCCTTTGCACGCGGTCGAACATCGCCGGCGCGATCGCGAGGTAGCCATCGGCGGCGAAGCCGTCGGCCACCGATTTGATATGGCTGTTGACGCCGAAGATCTCCTGGATCACCACGACCCCGCCGCGCGGCTTGGCTGAGGGATCAGAACGATACGCAGAGAGCTTATGACCGTCGGAGGCGGTGAGTTCGATCATTTTTCCCATGGCCGTAGAATCCTCGCTGTGAAGAAGGCGCCGCAAGACCTGGTTCGACTCGCGCGCACCGCCCTGGAAAGGGCCGGCGCCAATTCTAGGATGGCCGAGGCGGCAGCGCGCCACCTCGTTCGCGCCGAGGCGCAGGGACTGCCGACGCACGGCATGTCGCGTGTTCCGTTCTATTGCGGGATGCTGAGACGAGGACGCGCCGATGGCGCGGCACAACCGGGCATGGCGGCCAATCGCGCCGCGGTATGCTTGATCGACAACCGCGACGGCCTGCCTTACGTGTCGCTGCAGTGGGCCGTGGAGGAAGTGATCCAGCGCGCGCGGCGCAACGGCATCGGCTTCGCCGGCATCCGAAACAGCGCTCATGCGGGCGTGATGGGTATCCATCTGCTGCCGGTTGCCGAAGCGGGCCTGGTGGGGCTCGCGTTCACCAATTCGCCCGCCGCAATTCCGGCCTGGGGCGGCAGGAAGGCGCTCTACGGCACCAACCCGGTCGCGGCGGTTTTCCCGAGAAAGGAGGGCCAGCCGCTCGTTATTGACCTGGCGATGACAACCGTGGTGCGCGGACGCATCATGATGGCGATGCGGCGGGGCGAGCGCATCCCCGAGGGCTGGGCGCTCGACCGCAGCGGTCGGCCGACGACGGACCCGAAGGAAGCCATCGAGCACGGCAGCCTCTTCCCGATCGGCGGCGTGAAGGGGGCAATGCTCGCGTTGATGTTCGAGCTGATCTGCGCCGCGCTGACCGGCGCGGCGATAGGCGCGGAGGTCGATTCGTTCTTCTCCGAGGAAGGCAACCGCCCGCGCATCGGCCAGGCCTTCATCGCGATCGATCCCGGCGCGCTCGCCGGGACGGACAAGTTCTACGAGAGAATCGAAAGCGTTATCGCTGCGATGCTCGCTGATCCGGAGGTGCGCCTACCGGGCGCGCGCCGCTTTGCCGCCGAAGCGGCGGCCGGCAACGCGATCGACGTGCCGGAGGAGCTCCTGGCGCAGATCGAGAAGCTATGTTCGACGTAGTGGTCGAGTTCCCCAGGATGAAGGTCGGCGTCGCGACGCGCGACGGCCGCGTCGTAGAGATCCGCTATTTACACCCATCGTTTTCAGTTGTCGCCCCGGGAAACCAGCTTGCGGAGCGAGCGGCCGCTCAGCTCGAACGCTATCGTCAGGACCCCGACGCACCCTTCGACCTGCCGCTCATCGTCCAAGGAACCCCGCTGCAGCACGCGGTCTGGGATGCGATGTGTGCGATTTCCCGGGGTCGGACCCGCACTTACGGCGAGCTCGCGCGAGAGTTGGGAGTGGAGGCGAGAGCTATCGGTCAGGCGTGCGGCGATAACCGCCTGCCGATCGTCATCCCGTGCCACCGCGTGGTCGCCGCCAACGGCATCGGCGGCTTCGGCCACTCGAGGCGCGGCTACCTGCTGGAGGCCAAGCGTTGGCTGCTGATGCACGAAGCGCCCGCGTTCGAGCTGAGACCCTGAACCAGGGTCTGCTCGACGCGTTCTGCGATGCGCTCTGGCTCGAGGACGGACTTTCCCGCAACACGATCGCCTCGTACCGCGCCGATCTCGAGCAGCTCTCGAGGTTCTTGGACAAAGATCTTTTGAAGGTCATCGAGGCCGACCTATTCGCGTTCCTCGGTGCTGCAAAGGGTCGAGCGTCCAGCGCAGCGCGGCGCGTATCGACACTGAAGCGGTTCTACCAGTACTGCCTGCGCGAGCGGCGCATTTCGGCCGACCCGACGCTCAAGCTCGACCCGCCCAAGCGCGTGCCCCGCTTCCCGAGGTCGCTGTCCGAAGCCGACGTGGAAGCGCTGCTCGCCGCGCCCAACACCGCCACGCCGCTCGGTCTGCGCGACCGCGCGATGCTTGAGACGCTCTACGCGACAGGCCTGCGCGTGTCGGAGCTTGTCGCGCTCAAGATCCTCGAGGTGAACCTCGACGCGAACGTGGTGCGCGTCCTCGGCAAGGGCTCCAAAGAGCGCCTCGTGCCACTCGGGGAAGAGGCGGCAGACTGGATTTCACGGTACCTGAAGACGCGCGACGGAAAATCCGATGCCCTTTTCATCACCGGCCGCGGCAGCGGGATGACACGGCAGGCGTTCTGGCACCTGATCCGCCGTTACGGCTCGCGCGCGATCCCGGGCAAGAAGCTTTCGCCGCACGTGCTGCGCCACGCGTTCGCGACCCACCTCATCAATCACGGCGCCGATCTGCGCGTGGTTCAGTTGCTCCTCGGACACGCCGACATCTCGACCACGCAGATCTACACGCACGTGGCGCGCGAGCGCTTGAAGGCTTTGCATGCCAAGCACCACCCGCGCGGATGAAGACGCCAGCGACCGAGTATCTTTTCTTGCGAAATGTTCCTTTTTCGGAGCACCTGTACGAGTATGTCGAGCACGGCGGCACCGAAGTGCCCTCGCGCGCGCTGAACGTGCCGGAACATTACATCGTCAAGACGCTCGTCATGCAGGATGAGGGGCGCAAGCCGCTCATAGTGCTGATGCACGGTGACCGAAAGGTATCGACCAAGAGCCTTGCGCGCCAGGTGCAGCGCAAGTCAATCGAGCCGTGCAAGCCGCAGGCGGCGCAGCGCCATACGGGCTACCTCGTGGGTGGCACGTCGCCCTTCGGCACACGCAAGCCGCTGCCCGTGTTCGCCGAGCGCTCGATTCGCGGCCTCGGCGAGATCTACATCAATGGTGGTCGGCGCGGCCTGCTACTCAAGATCCGCCCCGCGGATCTTGAGACCGCGCTCCCCGTCACGTGGGTCGACGTCGCGCTATCGTGACGCCGACGTACTTGGCGTTGGCGAGTATCCCGACCTTGGCGACGCTCACCTTCGCCCACGGCGCTTGGAACTCGTTGACAAGGAGCGTCGCTATGCGGTCGGCGAACGTCTCGACCAGGCGGAAGTGCCCGCTCGCGGCGAGAGCGCGGATTCTGAGCGCTACCTGTTCATAGTCGATCGTGTCGGCCACTTTGTCGCTGACGAAGACCGCGGCGCCGGGGACGCCGATCTCGAGATCGATCGACACCGTTTGCAGCACGTGGCGCTCGCGCCGGTGGATGCCGACGAGCGCCTCTACGCGCAGGTCGCGGAAGACGATGGCGTCCATGACCGGACCGATTCTATAGAATCGCCCGCGATGGGAACCGCGGCTGCCCTGCTGGGTGCCTACCTGATTGGCTCGATTTCCTTTGCCATCGTGGTGAGCCGCGTCATGCGGCTCCCGGACCCGCGCAGCTACGGTTCGAAGAATCCCGGCGCCACCAACGTGTTGCGCACCGGGAGGAAGGCGGCGGCGGTGCTTACGCTCGCCGGCGACGCCGCCAAGGGCTGGGTAGCCGTGTGGCTTGCCTTTGTCTTTGCCGCCGAGGCTGCGCTCGCCGGGCTCGCCGCTTTCCTCGGCCATCTCTTCCCGGTGTTCCACCGTTTCCAGGGCGGCAAGGGCGTCGCGACCGCGGCAGGCGTGCTGTTCGGCCTGGATTGGCGTCTTGGGCTTGGAACGCTCGCCACGTGGCTCGTGATCGCCGCCACGCTCCGCTACGCGTCGCTTGCATCGATCGTGGCGGCCGTCTTCGCGCCCTTTGCGACCGCCCTTATTCTCGATTGGGAAAGCGCGTTCACCGTCGGCGCTATAGCGTTACTTCTAATCTGGCGCCACAAAACCAACCTGGCCCGCTTGCTCGGCGGAACCGAGCCCCGGCTCGGCGAAAAAAAACCTAACTCTGCAGATCCCAGCGCGGCTTCACGTTAAAAGCGTGCGCGCCGGTTGCGTTCCCTAGCCTGTAAGCCGCTGCGAGCGCGATCATCGCGCCGTTGTCAGTGCAAAGCTCGGGCTCCGGGTAGAAGACGTCGAAGCCGCGGCGCGCAGCTTCCGCGTCGAGCGCCGAGCGCAGCTGCGCGTTTGCTCCCACTCCGCCCGCGACCACGAGTTGCGTGAGCCCGGTGCTTTCCACCGCGCGCGCGCACTTGGCCACCAGCACTTCCACGATGGCGTCCACGAAAGCGCGCGCAACGTCCGCCGGCTCGGGCCGTTCGTTCTTCACCAGCGTCAGCACGGCGGTCTTAAGGCCCGAGAAGCTGAAGTCAAGGCCGGCGCCGATCATTGGGCGCGGCAAGCGGTAGCGTTTCGGCGTGCCGCGCTCGGCGAGCTTCGAAAGCGCCGGTCCGCCGGGGTACCCCAGCCCCAGAAGCTGTGCGGTTTTATCGAAGGCCTCGCCGGCCGCGTCGTCCTGGGTGTCGCCGAGGAGCTCGTAGCGACCGACGCGATCCACGCGCATGAGCTGGGTGTGGCCGCCCGAGACCAGCAGCGCCAAGAAGGGAAACTCTGGATGTCGTGCGGACAGAAGCGGCGAAAGCAGGTGACCTTCCAGGTGGTGGACGCCTACGGCGGGCACCCCCAAGGAGAACGCAAGGCCATGCGCGAAAGAAGCGCCCACTAACAGCGCTCCTGCCAGGCCGGGACCTTCGGTGTAGCCGATTCCGTCAATGGTTTTTCCTCCGAGGACTTTTCTCGTCAGCGGTACGAGCCTGCGAATGTGGTCGCGCGAGGCGAGTTCAGGTACCACCCCTCCATAGGCCTCGTGCATCGAGGCTTGTGTATGCACGGCGTGCGCGACGACCTTGTGGGCGGCGCTGTCGTAGAGCGCGACGCCCGTGTCGTCGCAGGAGGTCTCGATGCCGAGGATGAGCATGAGACGATTCTGATATACAATTCAGCCCCTTTTCCAGCAGGGGTTTATGCCGACAGTACGCGTCAAGGAAAACGAGCCTTTCGAAGTGGCGATGCGCCGCTTCAAGCGCACCGTGGAGAAGACCGGACTTCTTACCGAGCTGCGTTCCCGCGAGTACTACGAAAAGCCCACCGCCGAACGCAAGCGCAAGCTTGCCGCGGCTGTAAAGCGGCACCACAAGCGTCTGCGCAGCCAGATGCTTCCGCAGAAGCTGTACTGAGTCTTAAGTCGAAAATCACTGAAGACATGAAGGCCGCGATGCGCGCCAAGGACAGTGCGCGCCTGTCCGCAGTCCGCCTGCTGTTGTCCGGAATCAAGCAGCGGGAAGTTGACGAGCGCAAGGAGCTGTCCGACGCCGAGGTCACTGGGGTGATCGAGAAGATGATCAAGCAACGCCGCGAGTCGATTGCACAGTACGAAAAAGCGGCGCGCAAGGACCTGGTGGACGCAGAGAAGTTCGAGCTGGACCTACTCATAGGCTACCTGCCTCAGCAAATGAGCGATGCCGAGCTTTCCCAGGCTGTGGATGCCGCAGTGTCCGAAGCAAAACCGGCCGGTACTAAGGACATGGGCAAGGTAATGGCGCTGCTCAAGGCGCGCCTTGCTGGCAAGGCGGACATGGGCAAGGTATCCGCCCTAGTCAAGACCAGGCTTTCGGGATAAAAAGCGGGGCGTGATCCCCGACTCGTTTAAGCAGGACCTGCTCAATCGGGTCGATGTCGTGGATGTGGTGCAACGCTACGTCCAACTGCGCAAGGCGGGGGCAAACTACGTCGGCTTGTGCCCGTTCCACAACGAAAAAACCCCTTCCTTCAGCGTGAGTCCGACGAAGCAGTTCTACCACTGCTTTGGTTGCGGCGCGCACGGTAACGCGGTCGGCTTCCTGATGGCGTATGCGTCAATGGGCTATGTCGACGCGGTGAAGGACCTCGCCTCCCAGGTCGGCATGCAGTTACCGGAGTCGCGGCCGCGCAGTCCTGAGGAGGCCGCGCGCAAGGAGCGCGAGCCGGACCTCTATGCGCTCCTGGAGAAGGCAATGACCTTCTACCGCGCCGAGCTAAAGAAATCGCCACGCGCGATCGAGTACTTGAAGGGTCGCGGCCTGACCGGAGAGATCGCCGCGCGCTACCGCATGGGCTATGCGCCCGACGACTGGCAGGCCCTGGAGAAGGCGTTCGGGGATTACCAGGACAAGAGTCTTCTCGAGGTGGGGCTCGTCATCGAGAACGAAGGCAACCGCTATGACCGGTTTCGCGACCGGGTCATGTTCCCGATCCTGAATGCGCGTGGCTCGGTAATCGGCTTCGGCGGCCGCATCCTCGACAAGGGCGAGCCGAAGTACATGAACTCGCCGGAGACTCCGCTCTTCGAGAAGGGCAGGGAGCTCTACGGGCTGCCGCAGGCGCGCGATGCGATCCGGGCGGCGAGCCGGGTGGTGGTGGTTGAGGGGTACATGGACGTCGTGGCGCTCGCCCAGTTCGGCGTCGGCTACGCGGTGGCCACGCTCGGCACGGCGACCACCCCGGTGCATATCTCGAAGCTGCTGCGCCTCGCCGACGAGCTGGTGTTCTCCTTCGACGGCGATGCCGCCGGGCGCAAGGCAGCTTGGCGCGCCCTGGAGGTGAGCCTGGCGCTCGCGCCGGACCACAAGCCGATCCGGTTCCTGTTCCTGCCCGAGGGCGAAGACCCCGATACGTATATCCGCAAGCATGACAAAGAAGCCTTCGAAGCACGCGTGCGCGAGGCCGAGACGCTTTCCCAGTTCCTCCTCGCGCAACTGCGCGCGGAGTGCGATCTCGCGACCGCGGAGGGGCGCGCACGCCTGGTGTCGATGGCGAAGCCCCAGATCCAGAAGGTCACCGCGCCTGCTCTGCGCCTGCAGCTCATCAATGAAATCGCCCAGCTCGCACGCGTGGGCGAGGGGGAAATCCACGGGCTGCTCGAGTTGCCTCAGCGCCCTCGCTTTACACGCCCGGCGCCAAGGCGCCCGAACAGGGAGGCGCCGAGCTCGCTGGAATGGAGCTTGCTCACCGCGCTGCTCGCCGATCTCACCCTGGTCGAGCACATCGATCCCGATCAGCTTGCCCCGGACCGCGCGGAGACCGAGGCCTTGCTGGCGATCCGCCGGCACTCCGAGGCGGCGGAGGAAGAACTCAGCTTTCCGCTACTTATGGAGGCACTAAGCGGGAATTCCTGCCTTGAAACTGTATTGAAAGCCCAGAGATATGGCGAAGAACTCGCGTTCGACGCCGAAGCCGCGCGCAGCGAGTTCCAGCACGCATTGATCCAGCTCGATATCCGGCAGCGTAAGACGGAGCTCGACGAGCTGCGCGGCCGACTGAGCTCTAAGGAAGACCTCGTGGTCTTCAACGAGAAGAACCTTGCCTACCAAAGGCTGCGCGGGGCACTTCCAAGCCCATGATTGGTCACATATAATGTACGGTTCGATTTTTCGCGGCGATTCAGGCAGTTAACCGGGGGATAGATGGTGCAAAAGCGGAAGAAGGTGAAGAAGGTTCGGGCGGCCAAGAAGAAGGCCAAGGTCGTCAAGCGCCTTAAGGCCAAGATCCGCGCGGCGCGCAAGCCTATCGCTGCGAAGAAGCCTGCCCTCAAAGCACGCAAGGTCCCGGCGCTGAAACCGGCGCCGACCAAAGCCGACGACAAGGCGGCCAAGGCGGCCAAGACTCCGATCAAGAGCGCCAAGCAGGCGCTGGAGCTCCTCGAAGCGAAGGTCAACGAGGTCAAGGGCAAGGGCCGGCGCGGGCGCGGCGGCCGCCGCGGCGGGAAGGACGCGTGGCTGATCCCGGCCGAGCTGCCGAAGGAAGATGCGGAGACGCGGCGCACGCGCCTGAAGAACCTCATCAAGCTCGGCAAGGAGCGCGGCTTCCTCACGTACTCGGAGATCAACGACCACCTGCCCGACGATCTGGTCGACGCCGAGCAGATCGAAGCCATCATCTCCACGTTCGGCGACATGGGCATCCAGGTCTACGATCAGGCGCCGGACCAGGAAACCCTGCTCATCGCCTCCGACACCCAGCCGGTGGCGCAGCCCGACGAGGACGTCGAGGAGCAGGCCGAGGCCGCGCTCTCCACCGTCGATTCCGAGTTCGGCCGCACCACCGACCCGGTGCGCATGTATATGCGCGAGATGGGCTCGGTGGAGCTGCTCACGCGCGAGGGCGAGATCGAGATCGCCAAGCGCATCGAGGACGGGCTTCGCCACATGATCCTGGCGATCAGCGCCTGCCCGACCACGGTGCGCGAGATCCTCGACCTTGCGGACAAGGTGGAGAAGGACGAGCTGCGGATCGACGAGGTGGTCGACGGCCTGATCGACCCCAACGCCAAGGACGACTTCGATCCGAAGAAGGCCGCCCCGACCCCGGAAGACGAGGAGGCCCAGATCGAGGAGGAAGAGGGCGAGGACGAGGAGGCCGCCGAGGCGGCCCAGTCGGCGAGCCTGCTCAAGCTCAAGGGCGAGGCGCTCGAGAAGTTCGCGCGCATCCGCCGCCTGTTCGAAAAGCAGCTCAAGGCGCTCGAGAATAAGGGCTCGAAGGACAAGGACTACCTGCGCGCCCGCGACCAGATTTCTGCCGAGCTGATGACGATCCGGTTCACCGCGAGAACCGTGGAACGGCTTTCGGACAGCGTGCGCAGCCTCGTGGACGAAATCCGTCGCCACGAGCGCGAGATCCACGACATCTCGGTCGAGAAGGCGCAGATGCCGCGGCAGCACTTCATCAAGGTGTTCGCCGGCACCGAAGGCTCGCGCCGCTGGCTGACCAACGAGATCAACGCCACCCAACCCTGGAGCGAGTCGCTGCGCCGCGTCGAGCCGTCGGTGCTCGAGCTGCTGTCCAAGATCCATGCCGTGCAGCAGAAGATCGGCATCACGGTCAAGGACCTCAAGGAGATAAACAAGCAGATGTCCACCGGCGAGGCCAAGGCGCGCCGCGCGAAGCGCGAGATGACCGAAGCCAACCTGCGCCTCGTGATCTCGATCGCGAAGAAGTACACCAACCGCGGCCTGCAGTTCCTCGACCTCATCCAGGAAGGCAACATCGGCCTGATGAAGGCGGTGGACAAGTTCGAATACCGCCGCGGCTACAAGTTCTCGACCTATGCCACGTGGTGGATCCGGCAGGCGATCACGCGCTCGATCGCCGACCAGGCGCGCACCATCCGCATCCCGGTGCACATGATCGAGACCATCAACAAGATGAACCGCATCTCACGCCAGATCCTGCAGGAGACTGGCCAGGAGCCCGATCCGGCGACGCTCGCGCAGCGCATGGAGATGCCCGAAGAGAAGATCCGCAAGATCCTCAAGATCTCCAAGGAGCCGATCTCCATGGAGACGCCGATCGGCGACGACGACGATTCGCACCTCGGTGATTTCATCGAGGACACCTCGACCGTCGCGCCCTCCGAGGCGGCCACTTACGCGAGCCTGCGTGATGTGACGAAGGAAGTGCTCGACACCCTCACGCCGCGGGAAGCGAAGGTGCTGCGCATGCGCTTCGGCATCGAGATGTCGACCGACCACACGCTGGAGGAGGTGGGCAAGCAGTTCGACGTCACGCGCGAGCGCATACGCCAGATCGAGGCCAAGGCGCTGCGCAAGCTGCGCCACCCGTCCAGGTCGGAGCGGCTCAAGAGCTTCCTGGATCAGGAAGGCTAAGGAAGTCCGGTAAAGCGAAAGGCCGCG
>DATFEI010000221.1:0-8380 GCA_035251315.1 Burkholderiales bacterium
GCTCGTGGTGCTTTCGGGCAACGACATCGAGCATGCGCTCCTGCACCTCGGCGCGATGTACGTCGGCATTCCGTATGCGCCCGTCTCGCCGGCGTACTCGCTGCTTTCCACCGACTTCGCCAAGCTGCGCGCGATCCTAGACCTGCTGACACCGGGGCTCGCGTTTGTTTCCGACAAGCCGGTCTTTTCCAAAGCGCTGAACGTTGTCAGCTGCGAAGTCATCGACAAGCTCCAGGAAGCGAAGCCGACTCCGGCCGTGGACAAGGCGCACGCGAGCGTCGGGCCCGATACCATCGCGAAGTTTCTCTTCACGTCCGGATCCACCGGCACGCCGAAGGCGGTGATCAACACGCAGCGCATGTGGTGCTCGAACCAGGCGATGATTCTGTCGGCGCTGCCGTTCTTCGAGGACGAGCCTCCGGTGCTACTCGACTGGGCGCCCTGGCACCATACCGCGGCGGGGAACCACGACTTGGGCCTCGCGCTCTATAACGGCGGCTCGTACTACATCGACAAGGGCAGGCCGCTGCCGGGGGAGATCGAGACGACGGTGCGCAACCTCCGCGAAGTCGCCCCCACCTGGTACTTCAACGTGCCGAAGGGCTTCGAGATGCTCCTGCCTTACCTGCGAGACGATGCCGCGCTTCGATCAAAGTTCTTCTCGAGGCTGAAGGTGCTGTGGTTCGCCGGCGCTGCGCTGCCGCAGCACGTGTTCGACGAAATGAAGGAGCTTGCATTTGGCGCCTGCGGCGAGGAAGTCGCTTTCCTCACCGGGTTCGGCGCCACCGAGACCGCGCCCGCGACGCTCGCGCGCGTGTGGCCCGCCGAGAACGCGGCGAACATGGGATTGCCGCCGCCCGGGGCCGAGCTCAAGCTCGTTCCCATGGAAGGCAGGTACGAAATGCGCGTGAAGGGGCCCCACGTGACGCCCGGCTATTGGCGTGCGCCGGACCTGACCGAGCGAGCGTTCGACGCCGAAGGTTACTACTGCATCGGCGACACGTTTACCTTCGACCACGGCGACCCGGCGAGCGGACTGCTCTTTGCTGGACGCATCGCCGAGGACTTCAAGCTCCTGACCGGTACCTGGGTGCACGTCGGCGAGCTGCGCGCGCGCTTCATCCAGCACTTCGCGCCGCTCGTGCGCGACGTGGTCTTCGCTGGAGAGGGCCGCAGCGACATCGGCGCTCTCATCTTTCTTGCCAGCCAGGCGTCACCCGAGCAGCTGCGGGACAAACTGGCTTCGTTTCCGAATAGCGGCAGCTCCAACCGCATCACGCGGGCTCTGGTATTGGAGGAGCCGCCGTCGCTCGACGCGGGCGAAATGACCGATAAAGGTTCCATCAACCAGCGCGCGGTCCTCTCGCGAAGGAAGCACCTGGTTGAGGAGCTCTTCAACAATCCCCCTTCGGGGAATGTGCTATGGATTTGAAAAGCCTGGTTGCCATCGACGTCCACACCCATGCCTGGAAGTCGGCGCTGCGGGTGGACGACAAGCTCACCGATTCGCAGGAGGCGATGGGGCGTTATTTCCGCTACCAGCCGCAGCACCAGACGGTTCCCGAGATGGCTGAGATGTATCGCAAGCTCAGGATGGCATTCGTGGTGTTCACCGTGGACGGCGAGAAGGGCGCAAGCCGCGGCGTTACCAACGAGGAGGTCGCCGACCTCGCGCATCAGCACGGCGACGTGGCGATACCTTTCGCCAGCATCAATCCGCATCGTGGGAAGGCTGGGGTAGAGCAGGCTCGCCGCCTCATCAAAGATTTTCGTGTGAAAGGCTTCAAGTTTCACCCGTCGGTCCAGGAGTTCTTCCCAAACGACCGCCTGGCATACCCGCTCTACGAAGTGATCGCCGAGGCAAAGCTGCCAGCGCTCTTTCATACCGGACAAACCGGCGTCGGCGCAGGCACGCGGGGCGGCGGCGGCATCCGTCTCAAGTACTCCAATCCGTTGCACCTTGACGACGTCGCGGCGGATTTCCCGGACATGCCGATCGTCCTCGCGCACCCGTCGTTCCCGTGGCAGGAAGAGGCGCTCTCGGTCGCAACGCACAAGCCGCAGGTCTACATCGACCTCTCGGGCTGGTCGCCGAAGTACTTTCCGCCGATTCTCATACAGTACGCCAACACCCTCCTCAAGGATAAGATCCTGTTCGGCTCGGATTACCCGGTGATCTCGCCAGAGAAGTGGATGGAGGAATTCGCCAAGCTTCCGATCAAGCCCGAGGTGCGGCCGCTCATCATGAAGGAGAACGCAGCGCGGCTGTTGCGCCTCTAAGCCTTATGCCCGTACGACAGGAAATCAGCGAAGGCCTCGTTCCGGTCAAGGTCTACACCGGCGAGATCGAACCTGAGGCGCGCGCCCAGCTCGTCAATATTTCGCGCCTGCCGATCGTGCATCATCACGTGGCGGCGATGCCGGACGTTCACCTCGGTATCGGCGCCACCGTCGGCTCGGTGATTCCGACCAAGCGGGCCATCATTCCGGCCGCGGTCGGCGTCGACATCGGCTGCGGCATGATGGCGACGCGGCTCTCGCTCACCGGCAACGAGCTCGATGAAAGCTCGTTGAAGAAGGTCTTTGCCCAGATCAGCCGGGACGTGCCGGTGGGCTTCGGCCAGCACTCCGACCGCGATGCGCGTACCGGCACGGCTAAGCAATTCCAGAAGAGGTTGAGAAGGATTCTTGACAAGCATGCTGGGATCGGCAAGCGGGTCGGGCGCAACTCGAGCTGGGCGCACCAGCTCGGCACGCTGGGCGGCGGCAACCACTTCATCGAGGTCTGCCTCGATGAGGCGAATCGCGTGTGGGCGATGCTGCATTCCGGCAGCCGCGGCATCGGCAACGCGATCGGGACCTACTTCATCGAGCTGGCGAAGAAGGATGCGCAGAGGAACAATGTTCGCCTGCCCGACGCGGACCTCGCCTACTTCCCGGAGGGCGCGCAGCACTTCGACGACTACGTCGAGGCGGTCGGCTGGGCGCAGGACTACGCGCGCGCCAACCGCGAGGAAATGATGGACCTGGTTCTGGACGCCATGCGCCGCCATTTGCCTTCGTTCGAAGCAACGGGCACGGCGGTCAACTGCCATCACAATTATGTCGAGCGCGAAGAGCATTACGGCGAATCGGTCTGGCTCACGCGCAAGGGAGCGATCCGCGCCGGCACGGGCGAGCTCGGCATCATCCCCGGCAGCATGGGCGCTCGCAGCTATATCGTGCGCGGCAAGGGCTCGGCGGAGAGCTTCCACTCCTGCGCGCACGGTGCCGGCCGCCTCATGAGCAGGAATGCCGCCCACAAGAAATTCAATCTGGAAGATTTGAAACGGCAAACGAGCGGTGTCATCTGCCGCAAGGACAAAGGCGTCATCGACGAGATCCCGGGGGCCTACAAGCCGATAGACGAGGTAATGGCGAACCAGTCGGACCTTGTCGAGGTCGTCCATACCCTCAAGCAGGTCGTCTGCGTGAAAGGGTGACGAAGACCGGGTGATGAAGATTGCAGTCATGGGGGCCGGCGCCGTGGGCTGCTACTACGGCGCGATGCTGGCACGCGCGGGTCACGAAGTAACGCTGATCGGACGTTCGCAGCACGTCGACGCGGTACGCGCGAGCGGACTGCTTCTCGAGACCAAGGAATTCCGGGGGCGCGTGCCCGTGCACGCGAGCACGTGTGCGGACGCGGTACGCGGCGCCGGGCTCGTGCTTTTCTGCGTCAAATCGACCGACACGGAGCGCGCAGGCGCGGACATGGCGCCGCACCTCGATGCCGGGGCGCTCGTGCTCAGCCTGCAGAACGGCGTCGACAACGCCGCGCGGCTGCAGTCGCTCTTGCGGCAGCGGGTCGCCCCCGCTGTCGTCTACGTCGCGACCGAGATGGCAGGCGCCGGGCATGTCAGGCACCACGGGCGCGGCGAGCTCGTCATCCCGCCCGAGGTTGCGAGCGCGGAGCTCACGGCGGCGTTCGCCGCCGCCGGCGTGCCGCTGCAGACGTCAGACAACGTGGCCGGGGCGCTTTGGCTGAAGCTGATACTCAACTGCGTGTACAACGCGATGTCGGCGCTCACGCAGCTCCCCTACGGCCGGCTGATCGAGGGAGAGGGCGTCCGCAGCGTGATGCGCGAGGTCATGGAGGAATGCCTGGCGGTGGCGCGGGCCGCCGGCGTCGACGTGCCTGGCGACTCCTGGGAGGCAGTGCTGCGCATCGCCCGTACCATGCCGACGCAGTACTCGTCGACCGCGCAGGACCTCGCGCGCGGCAAGCGCAGCGAGATCGACCACCTGAACGGCTTCGTCCTGCGCCAGGGGGAAGCGCTCGGCGTGCCGACGCCGGTCAACCGTGTTTTGCATACGTTGGTGAAGTTGATCGAAACTTCCGGGGCCAAGACACCTCCAACGAGTACACGATGATTCCCACCCGACGCCGCGTTCTGGGCGCGGCACTGCTCCTGCCGCTCGAAGCCTTTGCGCAAAGCTGCGGTGTTCTCACTCCGCGCCAGACCGAGGGACCTTTCTTCACGCCCAACTCGCCCAAGCGAATTTCGCTTGTGGAAAAGGAAAGCAACGCTCCGCGCCTCGTGCTCGTGGGCACTGTGCTCTCGGCGCAGTGCAAGCCCGTGCCGAACGCGTTGCTCGACTTCTGGCACTCCGACGAGGAGGGTGCGTACGACAACCGCGGCTTCCGCTACCGCGGCCACCAGCATGCCGACGCGCAGGGGCGCTACCGTCTCGAGACCATCATCCCGGCTCAATATCCCGGCCGCACCCGCCACATCCACGTGAAGGTGCAGGCGCCGGGCAGGCGCGTGCTTACCACGCAGATCTATTTCCCCGGCGATCCGGGAAACCAGCGGGACTTTCTGCACAGGCCCGAGCTCGAGATGAAGAAGGCGGGTGCGCAAGAGGCGAGCTTCGACTTCATCGTCGAGGCCTGACTGCGCCCCGGCTGGCACGCGCTGTTCGCCCCGCTTCCGGGCGACGCCGACGTGCGGGTACGGCCGGTTCTTTCCTCCGAGCTTGCGGGCAAGCCCGAATCCGCGGCGATCGCCGGCTGGGAGAGCGTAACGGTAGAGCTGTCAGCGGGCAGCGCCGGGTCGCGGCATGTCATGGTGACCCTCGATGCCGACGGTGTGCCGATCTCGGCAAGCGACTGGGTACTCTACTCGAGCGGCGAGCCGCGGGAGTATGTGCACGAGAACGTCGGCGGGCGTATCGAGGCCGATGGCACGTTCCGCGGCACTCGCTGGCGCACTGTAATGGTCGAAGTTTCCGACAGCGACGAGCCGCAGCCGCGGGAAACAGTGCGATCGGATCCCAGTCCCGAAGACGTTCAGGGCCTGATGCGGGTCGTGCGCGAGCTTCTCGCCCGCGCCGGGAAAAAGGGGTCAGGACCCTTTTTCGCGTAGCTTGTGCACAGTTCAACGAAAAAAGGGTCCTGACCCCTTTTTCTAGCGCCGCCCGTCGTACCAGGCGTAGCAGCTCGCGCGGCTGCGCAAAGTGCGCCCGCCGAGCAACGCCGTCTTCAGCATGAACCAGAAAAACTCGCGCTTGGTGTAGAGCTTCGCCTTGCGGCCGCTCGTGCGCAGCGGATGCCGGTGCAGGATGACGATCTCGCGCCGGCGCTCGCGCGCGAGCCGCTTCAGCCGCCGGAAAAGGTCGAGCTCTTCAGCCGCGTAGAGCTTCTCGCTGAAGCCGCCGAGCTCTCGGAAGGCGGCGGCCTCGCAGAACACGAACGATCCCGCCGCCCAGCGTGCGTGGCGGCTGATGAAGTTCCACGCGACGATCCACCAGCGCACGAGCAAATCGTCGGTCTCGAAGGCGACCGTTGCACCGCCCGCCAGGCAGCGTCCGCCCCGTATAGCCGCGAGAGCCTCATTCATGAGGTCCCGGTCCGGATACGAGTCGGCATCGACGAACAGCAGCCAGTCGCCCGTGGCGCGCGCCGCGCCGGCGTTACGCGCCCGCGCGATCTGGTTCACCCGCTCGAACACCACCGTGGCGCCGGCGCTGCGCGCGATCTCGGCGGTACGGTCGGTCGAGTTGTTGTCGCACACGATGAGCTCGGCGGTCCAGCCCGCTTCCCCAAAGGCGCGCAGTGCGTCTCGGATTGCAGCGAGCGAGCCCGCCAGCAGGCGTTCTTCGTTGAACGCCGGCACGACCACCGAGATTTTCAGGGGCGCTTGGCCCACTTCGCTGCATACGCGCCGAGCAGCGACGCCGCCACGCCGCCGAGCGCGGACCACAGCCACGCCCAGTAGTACTCGCCGAGGTTGGCCACGAGCGCGAACATCACCACGCCGAGCACGCAGATCGGCAGCGAAAGCACGAGCGCGATCGCAACCCAGTGACGCGGCAGGACTGCGGTGAGCAGACCCGCGACGATGGCGAGGGCGAAGACCACCGATGCGCCGGCGAACGACGGGTCGGTTCCGACCGGTGTGGTGCGCCCGATCCACAGCACGAGCACCGGCGTCGCCAGCCCGATGGCGACCGCAGCGGCGTACGACGCCCAGGCTTTCACAACGGCTGCTTGGCGTGCCGCTTAATCGAGCCGAGGTCCATCGTCCACGGCAGCGCGGAGCGGCACCAGAGCTGCGTCTTCGGCGCGAGCGAGGCGCGCTGATGCACGGTGCCGATGCGCAGGTTGAAGACCTGGGGATCCGTGTCCGCCGACGCGTAGATGCGCGTTCCGCATTCCGGACAGAACGCCTGCGCGCGTCGGCTGCCGCTTTCGGCGGTCTTCACGTAGAGCTTCGGCTCGCCGCGCAGCGTCAGCGCTTCCTTCGGCACTGGGACGTACACGACGAACGCGGAGCCCGAGAGCGTCTGGCAGTCGGTGCAGTGGCACACGCCGACCTTGTCAGGGTCGATGTCCGCCTCGTAGGTGATCCGGCCGCAATGGCAGCTGCCGTCGATTCGCACCCGCCTAGTTTAGCGGTCGAGGCGGGCGAAGACGACCGGCGAAACGATGTGAAGTGCGATCAGCGCCGTGCCTACCCCGGGCAGGATCGCGACCAGCATCGAGAGCGGCAGGAACAGGAACACGAACGCAAGAATCCAGGGCACGGGCGGCATGGTTCCCAGCTCGATTCCCGCCTTGCGCAGCCGCGCCGCGATCGGGCCGGCCGGCCGGGGGGCGCGGCGCAGCGCCTTGGCGAGCGCGCGGTTTTCCAGCCATGAAAGGAAGACGTAGGCCTGCACGAAAGCGCTGCCGACGAGGATGACCGGCGCGAGAAGAAGCGAGAGCAGGACGAGGATCGGCTGCAGGCCGCCGAGATACATCACCGTGGCCGCGGCGCACGCGAGGCTCGTCAGCAACATGAGCCCCGCGATCGGTGCGAGCAGCATCGTGCGCGCCATCACGTAGCCCTTGAATCCCTGACCTTCCTGGTACCTGCGCACGAGATTCATGCCGTCATTCAGCGGGTCCAGGAACAGCGCTTGGGCGATTTGGGCCTTGTCCATGGCAGCAACCAGCATACAAAAGCCCGGCCGGAAGTCGCGGGCATATTTCCGCTTGTCACCCGCTCTGGAGGCGGGAGGTGACGCGCTTCCCCTCGAGCACCTCGATTCCGCACAGTCGCCCGCCCGGATCGGCATCGACGTTGATCCCAAGCTCGTCATAAAGCGAAATCCGCTCCACGTGCATCATGTCGACCGGCACGGCGCTCAACTGCAGGTAGGCGGTGTCCGAGAACTCGTCGTAGGCCCAACGCTCAACGTTCGCGTCCTTCAGCTGCTGCACCAGGTCGCGCCGCCCGAGGTGGAGGAGACCGATCTCCAGGTCGGCGACGAGCTCAGGCAGAGCCTGCGCGAGCTTCATCCACTCTTAGAGGCGTACGTCTTTTCCCAGTTCTTCCCGTCCTTGGGAATGACGGTCATCTCCTCGACCGTTCCCTCGTCCAGGCAGCGTGCGTTCACGCTGTAGCCGTCCGGATGCGAGCGTGGCACATAGAACGACTTGATGCCGCACACCGAGCAGAAGAGATGCCGGGCCGTCGCCGTGTTGAATGTGTACTCGGCAAGGACTTCGCTCCCCGAGACGAGCCTGAATTGTGATTTCGGCACGATGAGATGCAGGTATCCCGTCTTCGCGCATATCGAGCAGTTGCAGTCGGTCACCGAGAAGCGGGCCGGCGCGACGACCTCGAAGCGCACGCGTCCGCAGTGGCATCCGCCCTTATGCGTGATCATGGCGCCGTCACGCGCCGATCCCATGCTCAGGCGGGATCGGTGCCGGCGGGCCGGCAGGCCGGGCGAGAAGCTGCCGCTCCGGAACTCCTCGCTGGAATTGCGCGACGAGCTCATCCGGATCGAAGTTCACACCGATCGGGTTGGTGGCGAATGCATCGCCAACCATATACGCGTTGGCCTCCTC
>DATFEI010000190.1:0-5134 GCA_035251315.1 Burkholderiales bacterium
AGCTACGATGAGTTTCGCATACCACGGCGTTCGGGGATGCTGCGCCGCGAAATAGAGGGCGTATGTCTCTCGCGTGAGTTGGCGTACGCGACTCTTGAGGCTCTCTAGCATTGGCTCGGTGCATTTCTGTGATGTCTAACGTCCGCGTTGAGCGGGCCGCGCGAGGCCGAACCAGCGCGCCTCAGGCGCACCATGGTTACGCGCGCCTGCGGCGCGTTCGCTTAAGCCTGTCACGGACCGCTCGAACGCATAGTTAGGCGGCACTCGGGTGCAGCGGGATGTCAAAGTGCATGACATCTTCTCGCACGCCCAGTTTGGTGTACAGGGAAATCGCCGCCTCATCTCCGTAGTCCGCCTGCACGTAGATCACATGGACGCTACGTTGGGCTGCAACTTTCTTCAGGTTTTCGATCATGGCGGTCGCCACACCTTGCCTTCGGTGTGCTGCAAGGACTGCAAGGTCATAGATGTAGAACTCGCTGCGCTCTTGCTCGAACTTTCGTAGCACGTAGCCGGCAAGCCCTCCAACCACCGATTCGCCGGAGTAACCTGCAATTGCAACGAAACTGTCGCTTGCCAAGAGCTTGTACAAGTATTCATCGGTTGGCTGTTTGCTGAGATAGGTTGCCCCGTCCTGAAAAGCCTCAGCGAAGACCGCAAGGATCTGGCGAAACACGGTGAGATCGCCGGTTCCAAGCGTGCGAGCAATTGGTGAAGAAGTCACGGCGGCTGGTGTGCGGGCCGAGCTGGTCCTGTGCCGCCTAACGTCCGCGCTGAGGAGCTGCGTCGGGAGAGAGAAGCGCAGCGTAACGATGCCGGCAAGCAGTCTCCTCGAGCGCGTTGTTAGCCGGCGCCATCAGCGAGGAGAGGCCCAATAGGTGTTGTCCTGGTGCCAGGACACGACGCTCTTCGAGCCAGCGTCCTTGATCCAGAAGATCGTGCTCCAGCACAGGATGTCCGGGCCCGATCAGCTGCTCCATGGAATCGAGCACGCGCGGATCGCGGATCAGGTCATCGAGCCACTTGAAGAGCAGAAAAGCGCGGCTGCGCTGCGCCGCCTGGAGTTGCCCGCCCCGGGTGGCCTCGTAAGCCTCGAGCTTCCTGCGCAGCGCCAGGGATTCCGCGGCGGGCATGACGGGCACCGGGCAGACGTAGCCGTCGCGGCGGTACTGTGCGACCTGCTGGCCCGATAGCGGCACTAGAGCGCTCATGTTCCTATCCTGGCGCAAGCCTATCGCGGGATTGAATCGGAAACTGCATTTCGACCACGGCCTCGTGCATGCGCTCGGGGTCGGGAGCCTGGAGAAACACCTCGCGGCTCGGCCCGGCCAGGCTGTCGCCGGTGTCGGCGAGGAAGCGGCCGATCTTCGCGGTGACGAGATGCGCGTCCTCCGGCAGGCCGACCCGGACGCATACCGCCATGCGCTCGACCGCTTCGAGCTCGCGCAGCGCGAGCCCTGACGCGGCCGGCGGCTTGCACTCGAGTCCGTCCTCGAGCAGGAAGCCGAACTCGACGTCGAGCTCGTCCTGCTCGAAGTGGAGCGAATGCGCGACCGCGACCATCGTACGCGAGCCTCCCTTCGGCAGGATCCGCTGCGCTTGGCCGCGAAGCTCGACCATCAGGCCGCGCGCCGCGGCGAACGACGGCACAGTGCGCCTGAGCGACAGCAGCTGGCGCGCCGGCTCGGCGCGCACCACCACGTCTTCCGCCGACAGACCGCCCGCGGATTCCAGCTGCGCGATGCGCGTCTCGATGTGGCGCAGGCGCTGCGCCTCGACCGCCAGCGTCTGCTCCACGTCGCGCCGGCGCAGCAGCAGCATGCTGCGCAGCTCGGCGGGGCTGACGCTGGCGCTGACGATCTCGCGCACCTGGTCGAGGTTGAAGCCCAGGTCCTTGAGCACCAGGATGCGGTTCAGCCGCTCCAGCTGGGCGACCGTGTAGTAGCGGTAGCCGGTCTGCGGATCGGCGTGCGCGGGCGTGAGCAGGCCGATCTGGTCGTAGAAGCGCAGCAGCCTGGCCGAGACTCGCGCGATCCTGGAAAAGTCGCCGATCCGGAACACGGCTAGAGCAGGGCCAGGGCCGCCGCGAGGAAGTCGCGCCGCAGGCCCATGGACTCCGCGACCGGCTGCTCGCGTTCCAGCGCTTCGCGCATCGCCGGCTGCGCGAGCACCCGGTCGAACAGCGCCGCGAGGCGCGGGAAGCGCGCACGGTCCAGGTCGAAGCCGATGTACTGGTAGGTGACGAGGTTGGACGCCACCGCAACGTCCGCCATCGACATCGCGCTTCCAGCGAGGAATCCGCCGCCAGCCACGCGGTCGAGGTAGCCGAAGGCCTCGGGCATCGCCTCGTTCTGCACGGCGTCGATCTTACTTTGATCCGTCGGGATGCCGCGCACCTTCGGGTGCACGAAGACTTCGTGGAACAGCGGGCGCACCACGTTGCCGAACAGCGTGCCCGCGTACTGCTCGAGCGACAGCGCCCGCGCATAGTCCTGCGCGGCCTGCGGGTACAGCGGCGGCGAAGGCTGCTTGCGCTCGAGGTACGCGCAGATCGCCGATGAGTCGGAAACGCGGAAGCCGGCGTCGTCCAGCGCCGGAATCAGCCCGGTCGGGCTGAGCTCGCGCCAGTTGGGCGGTGGATTGTCCGGGATCACCGGGACCACCGGCACCACCTCGTGCGCGAGCCCCTTGGCGAGGGCCGCGACGATGACTTTGCGGGTGTGGACGGAAATCGGTACGCCGTAGATCTTCAGCATGGCAGCTCCTGTTGGTGAGAGGAGCCGCGACCCTATTGTTTGACGCTACGGCAGTGTCAAGCGCCTAGGGCGCTGTTAGCGTGCATGTCTTCGTCCAGGCCCTTTAGCCGCCCTTCAACCGGTCTGCACCGAACGCCGCTGCCACTAGCGGCAACCCGAGGACCGTTCGCATCGAGTGGTACCGGATTCCCGAAGTCTGCATCTCCCGGTGCCCCCAGCGCCGGCTAACGTGGAAGTGTGCGGCGCGGCGTGCGCGGCGCGCCATGAAGCAGGGCGCTCGTCGCCGCGTCCGACACCACTGCCAGGTTATGTGGCATTAGATCTGATACCTCGTGATGTCCAGCGCGCCATGGAAAACGCCAAGGATGTCGATATTGCCGTCGTCTTTGACGAGGTACGCAATTCGGTAGTGCCCGTAGAGAAGTACCCTGACATGGCGCGATGACGCGGTGTATCGGGAGCCGAGCTGCGGGAAACGCTTGAGATCCTGGGCACGCTCGTAGATGCCTTGGACCGTACGCGCTGCGGCTTGAGGATTGTCCGCGGCGATGTACTCGAAGATGTCCTCAAGCCAGCGTTGGGCCTCGAGCGTCCAGGCTATTTCTGCCATGAGCGGATGCGCTGGCCCATGTCCTCATTCGACATCGTGCGCCTGGCATCCGAATCGGCGAGACCGCGCTCAACCATGACGTGGAACGCAAGCTCGCGGACGATCTCCTCCCGCGAACTGTCGTCGGGTTGTCCCGCGATGAGGCGGGCGAGCTCTTCTTTGGCGGTAGACATGGCTGATGCCTCCGATCTGCCCTAATTCTGCCCGAGTCGCCGGGCGTTCGCCAATGCCACCTAACGTGGCGCTCAGCCGCGCGCTTCAGCGCGTCGGCTGCGGCAGCAGGTTATGCCGCAGATTGAAGATGGTCTTCCCATCCCGGGAACACCAGCACGGCTGGATGGCATTTGAGCGCCTTCGCAAGAACCTTCGCGCGCTCGACGCCCAGGCGAACGCGATCGTTCTCGATGGCGGAGAGGGTCGCTTGCGGGATGCCCGTACGCTCCGCGAGCTGGTTCTGGCTCAGGCCTTGCAGCTCCCGGACAATGCGCACGGACTCGCCCACCGAGACGGTGATGCGCTTCTTCGCGGTGCGGAACTGGCTCACTTACGGCCTCCGATAGTCATGGGCGGTGATCGATATCACCTGAAACAGCTGCTGATCCGGCTCGGTGCGGTAGATGATCCGCCACTGTAGCCCCAGCCGGGAAGAGCGATGGCCTTTCCACTCTCCCGAAAGGGCCTCGTCGTTAAGGCCCCTGATCAACCTGAGCCCGGCCGGACCCGACAGCATTGCGATGTCCTTCCATTTTTCGTAGCGCTTGAGGATCTCCCGGGGTGCCGACGACAGCTGCTTGTCGACACGGCGGTGCTCCTCGATGCGCCACATGCCACATTGTGCCTATACCAAAGATAGCATGTCAAGGCTCGCCGCGTTCTGCGGCATAACGTCCGCGTTGTGCCGAACTGTAGAAGGCGCGCAGCGCCGCCACGCAAGTGTCGGTCACCAACGCGCTGTTAGGTCGCACGCGCAGCTTCGTACTACGGCGCTGGAGCCGCAGAAGCCTCGGATGCAATGCGCGCGAAGTCTTCATAGAGTGCCCAATCGAGCCTGTGCTCCTCAAGGGTCCGTGGATGCCACATTCGGCGCGGCAGTTCGAAGATGTCACCGCCGTAGACATGCAAGCCTATCGTCGGCGCGCTGCCTGCGCACTCGACGACGTGCACCGTCTCGGCCCGCATACCTAGGATTGTGCCGGGCTTGAGGGTGACCTCGCTTGCCTTGCGCAATCGTCCATCCTCGGCGCGGTAGAGCGTGTTCTTCTCCTCGCCGGCAAGGAGCAGGATTGTCGCCCACGTCCCATGGTCGTGCGGCGGCGTGCGCCGTCCAGCGGGGAAGCAGACCTTAAGCAGGCTGAGTTCGGGCGAGCGGTAGAAAACCTGCCGAAAGTTGCCGCCCACCCCAGAGATATAGCGCAGCGCTTCGTCCACCTCACCTACGTGGTCCTTTAGCTCCTCAAGCGACGCTCGCGCCGCGGCCATTGCATCGCTGCGGCTCACGGCTGCGGCGAAGCGTGCCACCAGATCATGGGCCTTCATTCAGCCTCCTCGGCATACGGTGCGACCTAACGTTCACGCCCAGCCGCGCGCGCCGGCCAGCCCCTGCAAAGCACGCCGCTCGAGCGCGCGTCGGCCTGCGGCGTGCTGTTAGCGCGCAGACCCACGCGGCTGCGGCCAGATCCCGGGGTCGCGAGCCGTGTGCAAGACGGCCAGAACGACCACGCGTTTGGACTCAACTCGGTAGAAGATGCCATACGGGAAGTGGGATAGG
>DATFEI010000249.1:0-13913 GCA_035251315.1 Burkholderiales bacterium
ATGAACTTGCCCATCGCCTCGGGCGCCTGGTCGTTGTTCCAGGAAGTCGAGAAGTAGAGCTCGTTGCACTGCGCTCCGGCTAGCGGGCTCGCACCGGCGTTCGTGCCGACCATGATCTTGCCCGCGCCGGTGACCACTGGCACGACGGCCAGCATCACGTTCGACCAGATGATCCCGGAGACGAAGTCGACGTTGTGCTTCTTCAGCATCTCCTCGGCCACCTGCACGCCGACGTCGGGCTTGGTCTGGTCGTCGCCGTAAATCACTTCCACGTCGAGGCCGCCGACCTTGCGGCCGAGATGGTCGAGCGCGAGCTCGACGGAGTCCTTCATGTAGCCGCCGATCACGCCCTGCGGGCCGCTCATGGTGGTGATGAAGCCGATTCTGAGCTTCTGCTGCGCAGCTGCAGGTGTCGCGAACGTCAACGCGGCGGCAACCGCGCCGGCGACCAGGCAATAAAAGGGTTTGCGCACGTCTTTCCTCCTCCGGAAATATAGTGCAATCAAAACGTGGACTTATGCAGTCTAGAGTCGACCCCTGGATAAGGCAAGGGGTTCGCCTCCCGGCGAGTGTAGCGCCCGAGGTTCTCCAGCGAATCGTGCGCTGCAGCGTCGAGAGTAGGCGATCGGCCAGCTTGTCAAGCTCCTCGGGTCTCTCGTACTGTTCGCGCACCTTTTTTCTCATGAAACGCAGCATAGTCGACTACATAGCCGAGCACGCCGTCCGCAGTCCGGACCGGGTTGCAATCCACCATAGAGACAAGAAGCTCTCCTACGGCGAGCTGGTCGATGCGGCGGCGCGTTGCCGCGGCGCGCTCGGCGCGCGCGGTATCCGGCCGGGCGACCGCGTCGCGCTGGTGATGAGCGACTCGCCGCAGATGGTGATCGCCTTCCTCGCCATCATTGGCATAGGCGCGATCGCCGTGCCGTGCAGCACGATGCTCCCGCCGGAAGGCCTTTCCTATGTCTTCAAAGACAGCGACGCGAAGCTCGTCATAGTTTCGCCGGAGCATTTGGGAAATGCGCAGAAGGCCGGCGTTGAGAACCCGATTCTCGCGGATGAGCTCCTGAAGAACGGAACCCCCGCACCCTTGGGCGAGTTCGACCGCGACACGCCGTGCCTCGTGCTCTACACCTCCGGCAGCACCGGCCAGCCTAAAGGTGCGGTGCATCGGCACGGCCACATGCCGTGGACCGTGGAAAGCGTGGCGCGCAAGGTCTACGACCTGCAGCCCGACGACCGGGTGTTCTCGGTGCCGCGGCTGTTCTTCGCGTACGGCTTGGGCAACAGCCTGTCGATCCCGCTCGGCACCGGCGCCTCGACCATCCTCGTGAGCGAGCGGCCGACGCCGGCGCTCATCGCAGAGGTGTTCGAGAAATACCGGCCGACCGTGTTCTTCGCCGTGCCGACGGTGTTTCGCATGCTGCTCGAGCACGCGCGGCAGGGAAACCGAATCGACGCAGCCTCGATCAAGTTCTCGGTATCCGCGGGAGAGGTGCTGCCCGTTGCGACCTGGAACGAATGGAAAGCGCTCACCGGCAGCGAGATCCTCGACACGATCGGCACCACGGAGCTCTTGCACGCGTTCATTCACAATTACCGCGACCGCAATCGCGCCGGCAGCTCGGGCGTCGTGCTCGAGGGCTACGAAGTCAAGCTCACCGACGAGAGCGGCGCCGAGGTGAGCGGAGCCGGACGCGGATACCTCCACGTGCGCGGGGGCAGCGCGATTTCGTATTACCTCAACAAGCCCGAGAAGACCGCGGAGACCATCCGCGACGGCTGGGTGCGCACGGGCGACGTTTATCGCAGAGACGAAGACGGTTACTACTGGTTCGAGGGTCGCGGCGACGATCTTTTCAAGTGCTCGGGGCTCTGGGTCACGCCGGGCGAGGTGGAAGAGGCCGTGTGCCGGCATCCCGCTGTGACGGAGGCGGCGGTGATCGCGGAGAAGGACGCGAATGGAGGCACGATCCCGGCCGCTTACGTGCTGCTACGGCCCGGCTACTCGCCCGGAGAGGCTCTTTCAACGGAGATAAGGGAAGAAGCAGCCAAGACGCTGCCACGCTACAAGCGGCCGCAGCGCGTCCATTTCATGCGCGAGCTGCCGCGCACGCCGACCGGCAAGGTGCAGCGGTTCAAGCTGCGGCAAATGGCAGCGGCGAATTCGGCGACCGGGCCGTAAAGCGCAAGAGCCCTAAGCGATCAGGTCTACGGTGCTCAGCATCAGGGAGGTGACGAAACGCTTCGGTGCGCGCACCGTCCTGAACACCGTTTCGCTCGAGCTCGCCGCCGGCGAATACATCGCCGTAATCGGCGAGTCCGGAATCGGCAAGTCGACGCTCCTCAACGTGATCGCCGGCCTGGAGCCTGTCGATACCGGGGAGGTGGTCTTTGAAGGCAAACAAGTGACTGCTATGGACGACGACGCCCTCACCGTCCTGCGGCGCGACCACTTCGGCTTCGTGTTCCAGGCGTTCCACGTACTGCCGCAGCTCACGGTGGAGCAGAACGTCGGCCTGCCGTTGCTCCTTCGGGGCATCGAAGACGAGGCGAAGACCCGCGCCATGCTCGCGGCCGTGGGTCTCGCGGGGCGGGAGCAGAGCGCGCCGCGCGAGCTTTCGGGCGGGGAGCTGCAGCGAGTTGCAATCGCGCGCGCACTCGTGGCCGACCCCAGGCTCGTGCTGGCAGACGAGCCCACCGGGAACCTCGATCCCGAGAACGCCCGCCAGGTACTGGATCTTTTTAAGGCTCAAGTAAAAACAAAAGGCGCTGCTGCGATCCTCGCGACACACTCCGAAGCCGCTGCGGCCGGATGCGATCGGCGTTACCGCCTCACGGCGCAGGGATTGGCGCCGGTGCCCTAGGGGAAGATCTGAAGAAGTCGCCCCCGCGAAGGCGGGAACGACCACTTGCCGCTTTTTCAGAGTTTCCCCAGGTACGCTTATTGCGCGGGGCCCGGGCATGCGCAAGCCCAAGGTGTTCATCGTCGACGACAAGCCGGCGAATCATCTGGCGCTCGCCGCCGTGCTCGAGGAGGACCACGAGCTGCGCTTCGCGAACTCGGGTCCCGAGGCGATCGAGATGCTCGAGCGCTCGCCCGATGTCGACGTGATCCTCATGGACGTGCACATGCCGGAGATGGATGGCTTCGAGTGCGCGCTGCGCATCAAGAAGACGGAGCGGATCCGCGACATCCCGATCATCTTCATCACCGCCGTCTATCAGGACGATCCGTTCGTGAAGCGCGGCTACGAGGTGGGCGGCATCGACTATTTCAACAAGCCGTTCGATCCGGACATCCTGCGGATGAAGCTCGCCGCCTATGCCGGCTTTCGGTTGCGCGAGGAGCTACTGCGCGAGCGCGAGCGCCATATCCGCGAATCCGAGGAGCTGGTCGCGTAGGGCGCAAGCTCTCCGTCATGCTCGAAAGCCTGCCGGTCGGCGTGCTGGTGGCGGACGTCGAGGGCAGGATCTGCCAGAGCACCGAGACGGCGCAGCGCATCCTGAAAGCCGATCTCATGGACGGCGACTCCTACGGCGAGCTCGTCGGCTGGTGGGATTCCGCGGGACAGATGATCAAGGATCAGCACGGACCGCTTGCGCGCGCCTTGCGCGCCGGCGAAACCACGCACAGCGAGCCGCTCGCGATCCGCTGCCTCGACGGCACGGCGAAGACCATCCTCGCGTCGGTGTCGCCGCTGCGCGGGCTCGACGGCCGCATCATCGGCGCGGTGGTCCTGATCCGGGACGTCACCGAAGCGAAGAATATCGAAGAGGATCTCGCACAGCGGGTGACGAAGCTGATCGGCCTCGGCGTGGAGCTCGAGGAGAGTACCGCGCAGTAGAGAATAGTCTAGCGGCTGCGCGCGCCCAGCTTTTCGACGTCGATCATCTCGTCGATCATGCGCGCGAGGCCGTTGATCTCCCCGCTGATCTCGCGCAGCGCCTCGCGGCCCTGGGCGTCGCCGGAGACCTTCGCGTTGAGCTTCTCGAGCGAGGTGCGGATCGCGTCGAGCGCGTCGAGGGCGAGCGAAGGCCATTGCAGCGGGCGCAGATCGGTGACCAGTAGGGTGGCATAGCCGTCGGTGAAGGAGGCGACCGAGATCCGTACCGGAATGCCGGTGCCGTCGCGCCGGCTGAGCTCGACCTCAACGCTTGAGTCGCGCGCGCTCAGCATCAGCATCCGGGAGAGCCCGGCGCGGTCGCCGATGGCGACGTAGCTGTCGAGCGGCGCGGTGTAGAGCTGCGCGAGCGGCACGCCCAGCATGTCAGCGAAGCGCTGGTTGGCGAACAGGATCTGGCCGCTGGGCGTTGCGGTCACCGCGCCCTGTTGCATGCGCTCGACGAGCTGACGATAGCGCTGGTAGGCGTTGGCGAGCAGCAGGACGCGGCTGTTGCCGTCCGGGCCGACGACGAAGGCGTCGACCTCGCCGCTCGTGATGGCGCGGCGCATGTCCTCGGCCTCCTCGAGGCGCTGGCGCAGATGCTGCAGTTCCTTCTCGAAATCGGGACTGATGGTCTCCATCAGCCTACTCCCGTAGCTTGAGCTGCAGCCCGACCAGGGTGCGCTCGGTGTCCGAAAGGTCGCCGACGATCCTGCGCAGCGGCTCGGGCAACTTGCGCACCAGCGTCGGGATGGCGACGATCTGGTCGTCCTTGGCCAGGCGCGGGTTTTTCATGAGATCCACCACCTCGATCGAATAGCGCCCGGACAGGTGCTGGTCGCACACGCGCTTCAGGTTCGCGAGCGCGGCCAGGGACTTGGGGCTCTGCCCGGCGGTGTACAGGCGCAAAGCCCACTTTTCTCCGGCTGCCGGTTGGGTCGACGTCATTTTGCTTTGCCTGCCTTTCGGTTGCCGTTTCGCGCGCCGTCGGCGCCGCGGCGTTTCGCCGCGGTCTCCCGATCCCGCAGGCGCAATTCGAGCGCCGCGCGCAGGCGGTCGATCTCGCGCTGCTTTGTTTCGACTTCCTGCTGCAGCGCAAGCGCCTCGGCTGCCTCGCGCGCCTCTTGCGCCGCGCGCATCGACCCGGTGAGCACTCCTTCGGGACCGATATAGACGTCCTCGAGTTGGACGCCCTCAGGAGTGAGAAGGAACTCGCGGATCTGGTTCGAGTGCTTCATGCCGCGCGACTTGAGGACATAGAGGCCGCGGTTGCGCTCGCCCGCCGACTCGATGTCGCGCAGCAGGAGCCACGTATCGATCAGCGAGGAGATGCCGACATCGGTCGCCTCGCGGGCGGCTGCGCCGTTCGTCAGGTGCGTAAACATCGCCGTGATGTGCTTCGCCTTCAAGAAATCCACCAGGCGCAGCAGCATCGACTGGGCCTGCTGCCGCGTGCCGCCGTCGATGAGGTTGCTGATCGGATCCACGATCACCGCGCCCGGCTCGAACTCTCTGATCATCTTGTGGACCTGAACCAGGTGCATCTCCAGGCCGTGGAGCGTCGGGCGCGAGGCATGGATGCGCACCAGGCCTTTCTTCACCAGCGGCTGGAGCTCGATGCCGATGCTGCGCATGTTGCGCACGAGTTGGCTGGGCGACTCCTCGAACGCGAGATAGAGCACGCGCTCGCCGCAGCGCGCCCTCTCGTAGGCGAAGTGGGCGGCGATGCTCGTCTTTCCTGTGCCGGCGGTGCCGGACACGAGGATCGAGGAGCCGCGATAGTAGCCCTTGCCACCGAGCATGGTGTCGAGGCGCGGGATGCCGGTCGGGACGCGCTCGTCGCTCACCGTGTGGTCGAGCCCGAGGCCGGTGACCGGCAGCACCGAGATGCCGCGCTCGTCGATGAGGAAGGGGTATTCGTTCGTTCCGTGCGTGCTGCCGCGGTACTTGACGATGCGCAGGCGCCGCGTGGACACCTGGTCGGTCACCCGGTGGTCGAGCAGGATCACGCAGTCGGAGACGTACTCCTCGAGCCCCTGGCGCGTGAGCGAGCCCTCGCCGCGCTCGCCCGTAATCACAGCCGTGACGCCCCTGTCCTTCAGGTAGCGGAACAGCCGCCGCAGCTCCGAGCGCAGCAGCGCCTGGTTGGTGAAGCCGCCGAATAGCGACTCGATCGTGTCCAGCACGATACGCTTCGCGCCGATCGAATCGATCGCGAGGCCGAGGCGCACGAACAGGCCTTCGAGGTCGTACTCGCCGACTTCCTCGATCTCGCTCGGCTCGACTCGCACATAGTCAAGCGCGAGCTTCTTCTCCTCGACGAGCTGGTCGAGGTCGAACCCGAGCGAGCGCACGTTCTGCGCGAGCTCCTCGCCGGTCTCCTCGAAGCTGATGAACGCGCCGGGCTCGCCAAACTGCGTCGCGCCGCGGATCAGGAACTCCGCCGCGAGCAGCGTCTTGCCGCAGCCCGCTCCGCCGCAGACGAGCGTCGGGCGGCCCTTGGGGAGTCCGCCCCTCATGATCTCATCGAGTCCTTCGATGCCCGTCGGCGCCTTGGGCAGCTCGCGCGCGTGCGCCGGGCGTTCCATTTTCATGTTGCGGAATTTGCTCCTCGCTGAACCAGCGAAATCTTAACCAATGTCGGGGAAGACCGGACACACCATTGTAGCGTTTCGAACTACAGCGTCCGCATTATTGGAACACATTATTGGAACAGCTTGCGCGCGGGGAAGGGCAGCGCCTTAGCGCCGAGCGCTTCCTCGATGCGCAGCGCCTCGTTCCATTTCGCCATGCGCTCGGAGCGCGCGAAGCTGCCCACCTTGAGCTGCGGCACGCCCCAGCCGACCGCGAGGTGCACGATCGAGACGTCCTCGGTCTCGCCCGAGCGTGCCGAGACGATCGCGCGGTAGCCCGCCTCGCGCGCCGCGTCCCAGCAGGCGAGCGTTTCGGTCAGCGTGCCGACCTGGTTGGGCTTGAGCAGGACGGCGTTGCACGCACCTGTGGCAGCCTTGACCCTTTCTGCGCGCGTTACGAAGAAGTCGTCGCCGACGACTTGTATTCCCGCCGCACTAGTAAAGGCACGCATCGCTGCGGCATCGTTTTCGGCGAACGGGTCCTCGATCGAGATGATGGGGTAGCGTTCGATCCAACGCATCCACATCGCGTGCAGCTGCTCTGCGGAAAGCGTGCGGTCCTCGAGCCCGAGGTGATAGCTGCCGCCGCGGTAGAGCTGGGTGGCCGCGATGTCGAGCGCGATGGCGACATCGGCGCCGGGCTCGAGGCCGGCGTCCGAAATCGCGCCGACGAGCTCGGCGAGCCCTTCCTCGTTGGTTTTGAACGCCGGCCAGTAACCACCCTCGTCGGCGACCCCCTGCAGCGCGCCGCGCTTCGCGAGGCGCTTTCCCGCCGCGGCATAGACCTGCGCGGTCCACTCCAGCGCCTCCGCGAAGCTGCCCGCGCCGATGCAGACGATCATGTAATCCTGGACGTCGCATCGTCCGCGCGCGTGCGCGCCGCCGCCGAAGATCTGGATCTGCGGCACGGGCAGCGCCACGCGCTTCTCCCCCGCCAGCTTCTTCCACAAGGGAATCTTCTGGACCGCGGCGTCCGCCTGCGCGCACGCAAGCGACACCGCCACCATCGCGTTCGCCCCGAGGCGGCTTCTGTCGCTCGTGCCGTCGAGGTCGATCAGGCGCCGGTCGAGCTTTTCCTGGTCCGACACGCTGAGCGCGCGCAGGCCGTCGCGGATCCGCGACTGGATGTTGCGCACCGCCTCGCGCACTTCCACCGTTTTTGCCTCGCCGGAGCCTATCGAGGCGCCCGCCGGGGCGATCGCGCGTCCCGAAGCGAGCGCCGTGGTGCCGCGCCCAACGATGACTTCCGCCTCGACCGTGGGACGGCCGCGCGAGTCCCAGACCTGGCGGGCTTTTATGTCGAGGATCTTTGCCATGCTTCGCGAATTTGCTTCAAGTTGGACGCTGTGGGGAGCAGCTCGCGCGCCAGGCTCCTCACATGCTTCTTGCCCGGCTCTTCGAGATATTCCACCGGCGACTTCCCGTCCACCCGTGCGAGGAGCAGGGCAGGGAGCAGCGAGGCAGCCCGCTCTTCCACGCCCTCGAACGCGACCCCACTCAGGTAGGAAGAAGCGAGCGCCTCGAAGCACTCGAGGAACGCAGTCTTCGCGCGCGGCACCCAGAGGCACTTGAGCAGCAGATGGTTCAGGCAGAAGGCGAGGTCGAAGGCGGGGTCGCCGTACCACGCGCACTCGGCGTCGAGGAACACCGGCCCGCGTGGGCCGACCAGGATGTTCTTGGGGCTCACGTCGCCGTGGACGAGGCAGGCCTTCGATTGCGCCGTTCGATTGACGAGGAACTCCATTCTCCGGCGCAGCTCGGGATGCCTGGTCGCCGTAAAGAGCAGATAAGGCTCGAGCCGGATGGCGTGAAAGATCGCGTCGGTGGCGAACCGCTCGGCGATGTCCGCACGCCCTGCGGTCGCTTTATGGATGGCGGCGAGGCTCGCGCCGACCTGGGCGCCGAACGCGGGCACGGCTTCTCCCTGGCGAAGCCTCTCTTTCCACACCGGAGAAGGGACATATTCCATCGCGAAGAGCCCCGCCTCGTCGTCGAAGCCGAGCACGCGCGGCGCGGCGCCGGGCGCCGCGGCGCTTGCGGCTTCGAGCCACAGGCGCTCGTAGCGGTTGCGCTCGACGGGCGCCTCCCAGAGTTGCGCCACGCGCAGCCGGGGCAGAGCGCGCTTCACACAAAGGCCGCCCACCCTCCAGATCTCAGAGGACACGCCTCCCGTCAGCGGCGCAAATGGCGGTATTTCGTCTGCCGAGACCAGACCTGCGCTCCGCAGCAGGCGCAAGACCGGTTCAGGGAGAGAGGCGCTCAATCTTCCAGGCGGTGCCGTGGCGCTTGTAGAGCAGCCGGTCGTGCAGGCGATCGCTGCGACCCTGCCAGAACTCGATCTCGTGCGCCTCGACGCTGTACCCGCCCCAGTGCGATGGCCGCGGCGGCTGCTCGCCGTGGCGCTGCCGGGCAGCCTCCATGGCGGATTCAAGCATCTGGCGAGAAGCGACAAGCTGACTCTGCGCTGACGCCCAGGCCGAGAGCCGCGCACCGAGCGGGCGCGTTGCGTAGTAAGCATCAGACTGGGCCGCGCCCAGCTTCTGCACCGTGCCGTCGATTCGCACTTGGCGCTCGAGCTCCGACCAGAGGAAGACGAGGCACGCCGCCGCGCGGTGCTCGAGCTCGCGTCCCTTGCGGCTGAGGTAGTTGGTGTAAAAGAGGAATTGCCCGCGCTCGACGCCCTTGAGAAGCACGATGCGCGCCGAGGGCGCGCCCGCGGAAGTCACCGTCGCGACGGTCATCGCATTCGGCAACGGCAACCCGGCACGCAGCGCCTCGTCGAACCAGCGCTCGAACTGGCGAATCGGATCGGGATCGGCCTGCGCTTCGGAGAGTCCGGCGCGCATGTATTCCTGGCGCAGATCGGCGATCTTCATGCGCGCGATTCTACGTCGCGGCGTGGCTTAAACCCGACTGTCGAGGGGAAAGAGTCGCAATCTCCCTCTGAAAAGCGTTGACACGCGATAGCTTCTTCGGCATCTTCACGTCACCGCTAGAGCCTTGTGGCGGGGGAACCCGGAGCGAATTCAGCATCTCATCCAGCATTCCAAATAGATCGTTCAGAGGAGAAATAGAGATGGCGAAGAAGAAAGCAAAGAAGGCGGGCAAGAAGCGCAAGCCAAATGCCGCCTTCATGAAGGCGATGACGCCGAGCGGCCCGCTCGCGTCCGTGGTCGGCTCGAGCGCGATGCCGCGCACTGAGGTGACCAAGAAGATCTGGGGCTACATCAAGCGCAACGGCCTTCAGGACAAGAAGAACCGGCGCATGATCAACGCCGACGACAAGCTCAAGGCCGTGTTCGGCGGCAAGAGCCAGGTGTCGATGTTCGAGATGACCAAGCTGGTCAGCCGCCACCTGAAATAAGGTTTCCCGAGGAGGAAGGAAAAGGAGGGGCCCCTGCGCGGGGCCCTTCCTATTTCCGGTGATACGCGGTCACCCGGTCGACTTCGTTTTTCGAGCCGAGGATGACCGCACAGCGCTGGTGCAGACCCTGCGGCTGGAGGTCCAGGATCGGGATGTGCCCGTCGGTGGCGGCGCCGCCCGCCTCCTCGATGATGAACGACATCGGGTTCGCCTCGTACATGAGGCGCAGGCGGCCTTCCTTGTTCTTCGAGTCGCGTGGGTACATGAAGATTCCGCCGCGCGAGAGCACGCGGAAAACGTCGGCCACCATCGAGGCGACCCAGCGCATGTTGAAGTCCTTGCCGCGCGGGCCGTCCTTTCCGGCGAGGCACTCGTCGATGTAGCGCTTGACCGGCGGCTCCCAGCGCCTCGCATTCGAGGTGTTGATGGCGAACTCCTCCGTGTCCTCGGGGATGCGGATCTGGGGATGCGTCTGGACGAAGGTGTAGGTCTCGCGGTCGAGCGTGAAGCCGTATGCCCCGTCTCCGACCGTGATCACGAAGACCGTGGTCGGCCCGTAGACCGCGAACCCCGCGGCCACCTGCTTGCGCCCCGGCTGCAGAAACGCCTGCTCGTTCGGGTCGCAGATGCTGCCGTCGGCATTCTTCGGGCAGCGCAGCACCGAGAAGATCGTGCCCACCGAGATGTTCACATCGATGTTCGACGAGCCGTCGAGCGGGTCGAACAGCAGCAGGTATTCCCCGCGCGGGTAGTGCGTCGGGATGGGGCGCGGCTCGTCCATCTCCTCGGAGGCGAGCGCCGCGAGGTTGCCGCCCCATTCGTTCGCCTCCAGAAGAATCTCGTTCGACAGGACGTCCAGCGTCTTCTGGGCTTCGCCCTGGATGTTTTTCGTTCCGGTAAGACCCAATCCATCGGCGAGCGCGCCCTTATTGACCCGCGTGCTGATCGCCTTGCAGGCGCGCGCGATGGTCTCGATGAGGAGCCTCAGGTCGGCGTTGATGAGATTCTTGTCGCGCTGCCGGGAAACGAGGAACTGACTAAGAGTGACGCGTCGCATCGTGGCGACGATTGTACCCTCGCGCGTGTCTCGAACATGGCGGTGAGCTCGGGCGACGCCAGCGGCGGGCTGTAGTAGTAACCCTGGTACTCGCGGCAGCCTTCGGCTCGCAAGAACTCGAGCTGCTCGGAGCGCTCGACGCCCTCCGCGGTGACGTCCATGCGCAGGCTACGCGCCATGGCGAGCACCGCCCGCGCGATCGCAACGTCGTCCTCGTGGTGCGGCAGGTCGCGCACGAAGCTGTGGTCGAGCTTGACGGTGTTCACGGGGAAGCGCTTGAGGTAGCCAAGCGAGGAGTAGCCGGTGCCGAAATCGTCCATCGCGAGGCGCACGCCGCGGCGGCGCAGCATCGCCATCAGCTCGGCGGCCGCGGCCGGCTCCTGCATCACCATGCTCTCGGTCACCTCGAGCTCGAGCAGCGCCGGATCGAGCCCGGACTCGCGCAGCGCCTCATCCACGTGCTCGAGGAGCTGCCCATCGGCGAACTGTCGCGCAGATAGGTTGACGGCGATGCTGCACGCGCCGTAGCGCGCGTTCCAGGCCGCGGCTTGGCGGCAGGCCTCGCCGAGCACCCAGCGCCCGATGCACACGATGGCGCCGGTCTCCTCGGCAAGGTCGATGAAGCGGTTCGGGGCGAGCAGACCGTGGCGCGGATGCTGCCAGCGTAGCAGCGCTTCGACCCCGGTAATCGCACCCTTGGCGACGCTCACCTTAGGCTGGTAGAGCAGGCGCAACTCGCCCCGCTCAACCGCGCGGCCGAGCTCGCTCCCGAGCGTGAGGCGCTCCTCGGTATGCACGCTCATCTGGCGCGTGTAGAAGCTGAAGCGGTTGCGTCCTTCCTCCTTGGCGCGGTAGAGCGCGATGTCGGCGTTGCGCATGAGGGTTGGCACGTCGAGCCCGTCGGCCGGCGTGAGGGCGAGGCCGATGCTCACGGAGACGGAGAGCTCGCGCGCGTCGAGCTCGAGCGGGCACGCGATCGAAGCGATGATCTTCTGCGCCACCTCTTGCGGCCCGGCCGTCGACTGCACATTCTCGATCAGCGCCACGAACTCGTCGCCGCCGAGGCGCGCCACGATGTCGCTCTCCCGCACGCAGGCGCCGATGCGGCTGCCGATCTCGCGCAGCGCCCGGTCGCCAGCTGGGTGCCCCAGGGTGTCGTTGATCAGTTTGAAGCGGTCGACGTCGATGAAGAGAAGGGCGATGCTGCGCTGGTTGCGTTCGGCCTGTGCCAGCGCGTGCTCCAGGCTCTCGGTGAAGAACGCCCGGTTGTAGAGGCCGGTGACCTCGTCGCGCGTCGCCATGGCATGGATCTGGCCGATCGCCTGCTGCAGCTCGTCGTTGCGCGCGCGCAACCGGTCGCGCAGGCGGCAGATGCGCCCGCCGATGTAGCCGAACCACGGCAGCGAGACCGCGGCCAGCAGCCAGTTGAACCACTCCTGCGTCACGCTCTCCATGCCTTCCGGCCGCAGCCGCATCACCAAGTTGATCACCAGCGCGTAGCCCGCGAGCGTGTAGAGCGACAGCACGATAAGCTCGCGCATCGTCATGCGGAAGATGCCGAACAGGAACACGAGATAGCACAACCCGAGCGAGATGCCGCGGCCGACGTCGGCATAGTAAAGCGTCACCATGAGCAGCGTAATGCCGGCGTACACCTGTAGCTTGGTCAGGCTCGGGTCGGCGAAGCGCAGGTTGAACCCCGTGCAGAAGGCGGTGAAAAATGCCGCGTTGAGCGCGATCGCCAAGGCGGCGATCACGGTCGCCGCGCCGCCGTCGATGAAGTCGAGCCAGTATGCCGCGGCGAGCAGCGGCAGGGTCAGCGCATAGCTGAACGCGGCAAGGGAGTAGCGCCGCAGGCGGATGGCCTGCTCTTGCGGGATGCCGGGTGCCGGCGCCGGGAAGTGCATGACCGGCGGATTATCTGGCCGTCGCGCGCCCCTGTTGGCAAATCTTGATCAACGTGGAATACGTCACACCTTTGCGCCAAGTTGACGCCGCGCGAACCAAGCTCCGCCGAGGAGCGCTGCGGCCAGCGTCCAGAACACGGGCGCCATGCCGAGCGCGGCGGACGCCGCGCCGGATGCGAGCGGGATCAGCGTATGGCTACCGTTCAGGAGCGATGTGCGCAAGCCGACCGCCTCGCCCTGGCGCCCGGGCGGGGAGGTGGCGTAGAGGAGCGACATGATGACCGGCTGCGCGCTGCCGAGCCCTAGGCCGAGCACGAACGACAGCAACATGAGTAGCGCTACGCTTTGCGCGAACGGGAAGAGCAGGTAGCAGGACCCCGAGATGGCAAGCGCGGCGAAGATGATCACCCACTGCCTGAGCTTCTTCACGAGCACGGGCATGGCGATGCGCACGGTCAGCGTCGCGACCGCGAAGGTCGCGAGGATGACCCCGATAGCCGCGGCGGAGAGACCCAGGCGCGTGCCGTAGAGCGGGATCAGGAAGGTAAAGAGGTCCCAGCCCGTCGCGAGCAGCAAGCTTACCCAGAACGTGTGGCGTAGCCCCGGGATGCGCAGCAGATCGAGTACCCTGGCGCGCTTGCCGCGCGGCACGCGCTCCGGGCGGGGCAGCGGGCGGTTTCGTCGCCACAGAAGCAAGAGCGCGATTGCGGGAAAACAGGCGAGGACGAGGAACGCGCTGGCATGGCCGAAGCCGTCGATCGCATACCCGGCGACCAGCGGCCCGATCGAGTTCGAAATCGCGAATCCGAGCGCGAGCCAGCTGAAATTCACCGCACGCTGCTCCGGCGAGCCATGCGCTCCGAACACGCTATTCATGGCGATGTGGACGTACATGAACGACACGCCGAGGAGCGTCGCCGACAGATAGAGCGTTTCGAGCCTCGGAAAGGCAAACGGCAGGGCGGCCGAAAGCGCGAGGACTGCAAGCGAAACTGCGAGTGGCCGCTGCGGTCCGACGCGGTCGATCAGACGCCCGGCGCCGATCGAGAGCAGCATCGGCAGCAG
>DATFEI010000060.1:0-2021 GCA_035251315.1 Burkholderiales bacterium
CCGCTCTTCTACCCGCGCAGTTTCCGCGACATCGAATACGGCCTCGAAGCCTTCGCCCGCACCTTCGACTGCGCGGGCGCGAAGCCCGGCGACCGAGCGCACGTGTCGTTCCCGATGGGCATCCACCCGGTAGGGCAGATCTTCGCGCGCTGCGCGGGCTCGCGCGGCATCACCGTCAACTGGGCCGGCGCCGGCACCTCGACACCTTCGGCGCTGCAGATCGAGCTCATCCGCCGCCTCAAGCCGACGATCTGGCTCGGCATGTCCAGCTATGCGTTGCACCTTGCCAATCTCGCCGAAGCGCGCGGCCTCGAGCTTCGCATCGACAAGCTGATGACCTCCGCGGAGCCGGTGTCCCAGGCGAAGCGCGCCAAGATCGAGCGCAGCTGGGGCGCAAAGCTCACCGACACCTTCGGCATGACCGAGGCCGGAATGATGGGCGCGGAAGACAAACCGGGCGAGGGCTTCCGCATCTGGACCGACATGTACTACATCGAAGTGCTCGATCCCGAGACGCTCGAGCCGGCCAGAGAAGGCGAGATCGGCACGCTAGTCGTGACGGCGCTCTGGTCGAACAACGTCACGCCGTTCCTGCGCTGGAGCTCGGGCGACCTCGTCGCCTACAGCGAGGCCGATGACGGCGAAGGTCCCTTCTCGGTGTTTCCGCGCATCAAGCACGCGCACCGCACCGCCGGCTTCTTCAAGATCCGCGGCGTCAACCTCGGCCACCAGGACCTCGAGGACTTCATGTTCCGACACCTCGAGATCGGTGACTTCCGCGCCGAGGCGGTGAACGAGGGCGGCAACGACATCCTCAGGGTTTCTATAGAGACAAAGAAGGGCGTGGATTCCGCTGCCGTGTCCCGCACCCTGACCGCGCAAATCAAGCAGACTTTCGAGCTCGTGCCCCAGGTCGTAGTGCTGGAAACCGGGACCCTCGCCCGGGAGTTCGAAGCCAACGTCAAGGCCGCGCGCTTCATCGACAAGCGCAGCTAGCCCGCGCGGGTCGAGGCCCCTTCACGGCGAGTATCTGCGTCTTCTCAAGTTGCGGCCGTCGTACGGCGTGATCGTCATTCCCTCGACCGTGTCGGGGGCGAGACAGCGAACGTTCACGCTGCGGCTATTTGGATCGGCGCCCGGCACGTAGAAGGACTTGATGCCGCACACAGAGCAGAAGAAATGCTTTGCCGTGTGAGTGTTGAAGGCATAGCCCGTCAGCATCTTTTTGCCGGAAAGAAGTTTGAAGCGATCGGCCGGGACAACGAGATGCAGATAGCCCGCCTTGCTGCAGATGGAGCAATTGCACTCGAGCACGTCGAGCTTCGCCGGCGCCTGCACCTCGAACCTGACGCGGCCGCAGTGGCAGCCGCCGGTATGCGTGATCATGTAAGCAGAGCGAGAGCCTCTTCGGCGGTGCGCACGTCGCCGAATTGCTGAATGACGTTCTCGAGCGTCGCGCGGTGCTCTTCGTCGGAGAGCGCCGCGGTGCAGTCGGAGACGAGAACCACTTTGAAGTCGAGCATCATCGCGTCGCGCGCAGTGCACTCGACGCAGACGTTGGTCTTGGTGCCGGCGAGCAGCAGCGTGTCGATCCCTTTGTCTCTGAGTGTTTTCTCCAAGGAACCAGTAATAAGGGCGCTGTAGCGGTTCTTTGCAACGCGCAGGTCGCTCGCCGCGACTTCGAGCTCCGGCCAGAGCTGCTGAAGCTTGGAACCCGCGGCAAGCGCGGCGCTGGCTTCAGCGCGGCGGCCGGGGGCGACGAAGGCATCGAAGAACCCCGCCCAGTCACGGCCGTCGGCGCGGTTCTCGTGCGCCACCCAGACGATGATCACACCGCGGCGCCTGAGCTCGGCGGCGAGCTGGTTGATCGGCGCCACGATCGCGCGTGCCGCGCGCACCTCGATCGGCGCGCCGGGCGCGACGAAGGCGTTCTGCATGTCGATGACGAGAAGCGCGCTTCGCTTCGGATCGAGCGAGTCGAACAAATGCAACCGGCCGCGGCGCGCCAGCACGCGCTCGAC
>DATFEI010000191.1:0-5194 GCA_035251315.1 Burkholderiales bacterium
GGGCCTGGGGTAGCCTCCTACGTGCAGGGCGAAATGCAGGATGTACTGGTACCGGTAGAGCCGCTGCTGCCGGGAGACCGCGTCCTGCAAGATGCCTCGCCGCGCCAGCGGCCGGGGACGCCGAGCGGGTTCTATCAAGCGCAGCAGGCGGCCGAGGTGAAGGCGCAAGCGCCGAGGCGGCAGGCTCCGGAGACGCAGGACCTCGGCATGGCGCTCAACGATTACCTGCTCAGCCGCCTCGCGCTGCCGGAAAGCGATGCGCTCTACGAGTCGACGCGGGTCCGGCTCCGTCGCCGCGCGGATGGCCGCTCGCTCGACATGTACGAGATGTATTGGGCTGATCTGTCGCGCCTCGGCACTGGCGGCCTGCGGGCGCTGTCATCGCTCTACCAGCTGTTCTTTCACCTGAGTACGCTTGCGGCCGACGTGATCGACCAGGTGTCCCTCAGCACCAACGGGGGAAGGGCCTGGCGCCTGCTGCAGCGCCTTCACGCCTGGATGGCCTGGATCATGAAGGGCCCGGCCGCGCTATTGCAACTCGCTATGCTGCTCTTAGTCGTGTTCGGTGCAGCAGCCTTGGTTCATCCCGACCTTTGGGGACAACTTGTCGCTGCGGTTTTCGGGCTCGGAGGTGTTGTGCTGGCGGCGCTCGGCGTGCTTGCCTGGTTGCGTGCGGCGCCCGGGTTTGCGCGATGGGCGAAGCTCGCGCTTCTCTTCGCGGTCGCGTCCTTCAGTCTCGCGTTCGCGTTTTTGGCTCTCGCTGCCGGCGGTGTGGCGCCGGTGGTTTACTTCGTGGCCAGCGCGTTGGGCATGGGCCTGCTGGGTGGGTATCTCATCGAGCGCTATTCCGGTGTCACGCGAGGTGTTCGGCTGCTCGGTCATCTGATCGTGGTGGCGACTGTCCTGATGGTATGGATCGCCGGTCAGCTCGTGCGCCCCACTACGGAAATCGAGTGGATGCTTCTCAGCGCCCTTAGCGTGGGTGAAGTGCTTTATGGCGGTGTGCTGATCGTGTGGGCCGCGTTCGTCGCGGTACAGATTATCGCCCTCACGCTTGGACTCTGGCTCGGCCGCGGCTGCGACAAAGCATCCCGGGCTTCGCTTCACACGGCGCGGCTCGCGCTCATCGGCTCCACCGGGCTCTTTGCCGTGCTGAGCCTGGTGTTGTGGTCGGTCGTGAGCTACATCGCCGGGCGCGCACTCTCGGACTTTCCGTACCTGCCGCATTTCTTCGGCCGCGGCTACCGGTCGGCCGCGTTTTTTCTCGACGACCGGGTGCAGGCCCTCGGCGGCTTCTTCACGCCCCTCGTGGCCGGCTTCGCGCTCGCCGTCGCTGCAGCCCTGCTAGTGGTGCTGCCGTCCCTCATCGAGGAGATCAAGCCCACTGCGAACTTCGATGACAGCGGCGCGCTAAAGGGCGCGGCCGAGTGGGCGCGGCGACTCGGAAACTGGCTCACCGGCGCGGTCCGGGCGCTCGGAACGGCATTTGCGGCGCTTATCCCTCTGGCGGCGATTGCCGGCGGCGCGCTCTACCTCGCGTTCGTCCTCCAAGAATTCGGCGACGCCATGAAGATTGGAGGAGATCTCGCCTGGCTCGTGCGCCTGCTCGACATGTTTCAGGGCGAGACCCTAGTTGCCACGGGCAAGTGGCTCGCCGGAGGCGCACTGACAATCGCCGCGCTCGGCTCGCGCTTTACCGAGACCTTCGGGCGCCTAAGCGTCGCGATCGACGCGGTGCTCGACATCGACAATTACTTCGCCGATCCGCCTAACCGGCAGCCGCCGCGGGCCCGCATCTATTCGCGCTATGCCTCATTGCTCTCCCATCTGCGCGACGCGGGCTATGCGCGCCTCGTGATCGTCGCGCATAGCCAGGGCAGCGTGATCAGCGCGGAGCTCTTCCATTACCTGCATGTGCAGGGCCGCCTGCAGGAGATCGTCGGTGCCATGCGCATTGCGCTCGTCACCGTGGGCTCGCCGCTTCGCGACCTGTACGCGGAGCGCTTTCCGCTCCTCTATCGATGGATGGGCTCGAGGGAGCGAGGGTTCGCGAATGCCGGGCCTGCGGCTGCGGATGTCGGCGCAACCGAATGGGTCAATGCCTGCCGCTCGGGCGATTATGTAGGTCGCTTTCTCTGGACACCGCACACGGACGCGACACGCTTCACGACGGCGACCGTCGGCCCCGACGGGCGAGTTGCGGCGCGCCGGGCCGGGGACCGCACCGAGTTCTGCCTCGGCGCGGGGGGCCACACGCATTACTTCAGCGACGACGCCGTGGCCCTCGCGGCCGAGATCGAGCGGCTCGTCGCGGGCGGACACTAGCAGGCGCCGAAGGGCCTCGCGTACCATTTGCAGCCCTCGGTCGCAAGGATCCGTCGTCCAACCAAAAGTACTTCGTGATTGCCGCCGACGCTGCTCCTTGCTTAAATAGGGCGCTCAGCTCAAGGAGAGGAGACAAATGGCGCACTATGCGGGAATCATGTCAGGCGCGTTGTCGGAGCGCACGCGCGACATTCTCGTGCGACATCGGCGAATTGCCATGGTGGGAGTCTCTGCAAATCCCACCCGCGCCAGTTACCGCGCGATGGTCCACATGCTGAGCAAGGGCTACACGGTATATCCGGTCAATCCAGGGAGCGAGCAGGTGCTCGGAGTGCGTTGCTACCATTCGCTTGCGGATATCAGCGCACCTGTGGACATCGTCGACATTTTTCGACGCGGAGATACTGTCCTGCCGCTGGTGGACGAAGCGCGCGCCATCGGGGCCAAGGTCTTCTGGATGCAGATCGGCGTGATCAACGAAGAGGCGGCAAAGCGGGCGGCGCAACAGGGCATGGAGGTCGTCGTGGACCGTTGCGTGAAGATCGAGCATTGTCGGTTCTTCGGGAAGAAGGATTTCGGCTTGGACGTCGTCGGCCTGAACACCGGGATCCTGACCGCAAATCGCTACGAGTGCGTGTTCGACCGCGACCGGACGGCTTTGGCCGCCGAACGGGACCAGTCGCTGTCAGAGCAGGGGAGGAGGCGCCGTCATGGCTGAAAAGTTCGACTTCGGGTTCGACACGCGCATGCTGCACGCCGGGCAGACCCCGGACCAAACGACCGGCGCGCGGGCGATGCCAATCTACCAGACGACCTCCTTCGTCTTCGAGGACACGGACCACGCGGCGCACCTGTTCGCGCTCAACAAGTTCGGCAACATCTATACGCGGATCGGCAATCCGACCACCGCGGCATTCGAGGAGCGAGTGGCCTCGCTGGAAGGCGGAGTGGGCGCCCTCGCTGCGTCGTCGGGCCAAGCCGCGCAGCTAGTCGCGATCACCACGCTGCTGCAGGCGGGAGACGAGATGGTCTCGTCTAGCACGCTGTACGGCGGCACCTACAACCAGTTCGCGCTTACCTTTAAGCGATTCGGTATCAAGGTGCATTTCGTCGATACGGCGGACCCCGAGAATTTCGCCCGCGCGATCACTCCCAAGACCAAGCTCCTCTACGGAGAAACCATCGGGAATCCCAAAGGCGACATCTTCCCTATACGGGAGGTCGCTGATATCGCGCGAGCGCACCGTATTCCGCTGATGATTGACAATACCTTCGCATCGCCTTACTTGTGCCGACCGTTCGAACACGGGGCCAACCTGATCGTTCACTCTGCGACGAAGTTCATCGGCGGCCATGGCACCTGCATCGGCGGCGTCATCGTCGACGGCGGCACCTTCGCCTGGGACAACGGTACGTTCCCGGAAATGGTGGAGCCGTCCCCGGGGTATCACGGAATGCGCTACTGGGAGACGTTTGGAAATTTCACGTTCATCATGAAGGCTCGGGTCGAGATGATGCGCGACCTCGGGGCGTGCATGAGCCCGTTCAACGCTTTCCTGTTCCTGCAAGGGCTGGAGACGCTCTCCATGCGCATGGAGCGTCACGCCAGCAATGCCAGAATCGTAGCCGAGTGGTTAGCGAAGCATCCTCTGGTCCCGTGGGTGAATTACGCGGGCTTGCCAGCCAGCCCGTACCATGACCGTTCGCAGAAATATTGCCCGCAAGGTCCAGGGTCGATCTTCACCTTCGGCATAAAAGGGGGGCGGGAGGCAGGAAAACGGTTTATCGAATCCGTCAAGCTGCATTCGCACCTTGCCAATGTGGGAGACGCGAAGAGCTTGGTGATTCACCCCGCAAGCACCACGCACCAGCAGCTGAGCGATGAGGAGCAGATCGCGGCCGGAATCAGTCCCGATATGGTTCGCATTTCGGTCGGACTCGAAGACGCAAAAGACATCCTCTGGGACCTCGGCCAGGCGCTGCAAGCTTCTCAAGGGGCGGTTAGCCGGTCAGTGAAGCCCGCGGACGGAGAGAAGGCAAAGGCGGGTGTTGTCGGATAGTGAGGCGTCAGGGAATCGGCATGTAAGCGTAGCCCCGGTTCTGCAGTGCAACCGAGTTCACGAACACGTTGCGCTCCACGGTTGCGCAGCCGATGACGTTGTCCGGCGCGATGGCCGAGCGCTCTAGGGCGATGCCGCACACCTCGATGCGTCCGCCGACCTCCGAGAATTTCTGCAGGCACGCGTGAATCGGAATAAGGTCGGGCGCATCGCGCGCCTCGAACTTGGTGCCAGCAAGCGTGCGCGCACCGAACTGGGTGGCAGGTCCGTGTAGCAGCAAGACAAAGTCGACGGCGATGCCCCGCTGCCTGAAGTGCTCGGCGGCGTCGATGACGAGCTGGAGCCTGTCGAGGAAGCGGCGGGCGTCTCCAGTGGTGCAATCCCAGACCGCTCGCGCCGCTGCGAGCCCGCTCCAGTCCTCGTTCACGCTCGTCCTCCGTACGTCATCGCCGACGGCAGTCTGGCCAGCGCCACCGCTAGCTCCTTCCACTTCCGCGCGTGATTTTACAACCGCACCCCGGGATAACTTGTTAGCCACTAAGTGGATGACGCGTACATAGCCTCGAACTACAAGGGGCGATATGTCACTCGTAGACACGTGGGATCCATGTTTGGGCTTAAGAACGCGTATCGTCGCCCGCAGAGCGCTAGCACTATCGATAATTGCCCATTATCGATACTAAGATCGCGCGCAGTTCTTGAAGTTAAATTGCACGGGGCCTACGTTATGCAACAAAGTCCGCTATCGACCGAGGCTGTGTGAAAACGCGAGCGCTTGATTCTTCCATCGCCACGAACTCGGTGTAGCG
>DATFEI010000181.1:0-14636 GCA_035251315.1 Burkholderiales bacterium
GAAGCGCCGTATCGCCGAGAAGATCCACAGGCCGATCAGAAGCACGGTGGCGATGGCCGGCCGCCAGTGCAGGTCGAAGGGATAGGTACCGAACAGGATGAACCGATGCTTCTCGGCGATGAAGCCCCAGCACGCGCCTTCCGCGGCGCGGCAGGCCTTGGAATCGGACTTCCATACCGCGTCGAGGAAGGCCCAGTCGATGAGCGGCGGAAGCGTCTTCCACAAGAGCAGAAGCACGAAGAGCGTGAACGTGGTGCTCACCCAGCCCGCGAACAGGTTATCGCGAATCCACTTCATCGGAAGGCCACCTGGGCGTTGTACCAGTTCATGAACGCCGAGATCGACAGGCTGATCGTGAGGTACACCGCCATGATAATCGCGATGCCCTCGATCGCCTGCCCGGTCTGGTTCATCGTCGTGTTCGCGATCGAGACCAGATCGGGATAGCCAATCGCCACGGCGAGCGAGCTGTTCTTGGTGAGGTTCAGGTACTGACTCGTCATGGGCGGCACGATGACGCGCAGCGCCTGCGGCAGGATGACCAGGCGCATTGCCTGCGCACGCGAAAGTCCCAGCGCATGTGCCGCCTCCGCCTGACCGCGATCCACCGCCAGGATCCCCGCGCGCACGATTTCGGCGATAAACGCCGCGGTATAGGCTGCGAGCCCGATCAGAAGCGCGGCGAATTCAGGGGTGAGCGCCGCGCCGCCGACGAAATTGAAACCCTGGAGCTCAGGCACGCCGGACAACGTGGGAAAGAAAATCCCGCGATTGGAGAGGAACACTCCGGGCAGCGGAGACAGCGCCTCGCGCGGGCCCGGCATTCCCTCGGTGATCAGTACGTACCAGAAAAAGAGCTGCACCAGCAGCGGCACGTTGCGCATGAACTCGACGTACGCCGCGGCCACGTTTCTCAACAGAAAGTTCCCCGAGAGCCGGGAAAGACCGATCGCCGTGCCGAGCACAGTGGCAGTAACGATGCCGATCAGCGCGACCGCCAGCGTGTTGGTGAGCCCGACCACGAGCGCGCGCAGATAACTGTCCGAGGCGCTGTAGCGCAGGAACGCCGACTCACCGATTTCGAAGCCCGCCTCGCGCCCGAGGAAGCCAAACCCGCTCGCAATACGGCGCTCTTCGAGGTTCGCCATGGTGTTGGAGACGAGGAACCAGGCGACAAGCGCGGCGGCGCCGATCGCCGCCGCCTGATACGCTATCCGCCTCCCCCTCGAAGAGCGCCAGACCATGACCGAGCGCAAGCTTACCCGAGACGATCTGCGAAAAGCCGCGGAGAAGTACAAGAACTGGGGCCGGTGGGGGCCCGATGACGAGATCGGCACCCTGAACCACACGCGGCCCGAAGACATCGTCGCCGCAGCGCGCCTGGTGAGAAAAGGCAAGGTGATCTCGCTCGCGCTCAACTTCGACAATCACGGTCCGCAGGGTGCGAAAAGCAAGTATCCCGCCCTCGGGCGCATCAACCCGCTGCACACGATGCTACGCACCGGCACCGACGCCTACGCAGGCGTGCTCGACACGCGCGGCATCCGTGCCGCCGACGACATGGTGGTGATGCCGCTGCAGTGCGGCACGCAGTGGGACGGCCTGGGTCACGTGTTTTATGAGAACACCATGTGGAACGGCTACGACTGCCGCGAGGTCACCTCCGCCGGTGCGCAGAAATGCGGCATCGAGAAGACGAAGAACAAGATGGTCGGCCGCGGCGTATTCCTCGACGTACCGCGCGCCCTTGGCATGGACATCCTGCCGGATGGGTATGCAATTACAGGCAAGGACTTGGATAAGACAGCTCTCGTTGAAGAAGTCGAACTGCGCCGCGGCGACTTCGTGATCGTGCGCACCGGGCAGATGGAGGCCAAGCTCGACGCCGGGAGCTGGGACGGCTATCCCGGCGGCGACGCACCCGGCTTTTCGTTCGAGACGCTCGACTGGATCCAGCGCACCGAGCTGGCGGCGCTCGCAGCCGACACCTGGGGCTGCGAGGTGCGGCCGAACGAATCCGAGCCGGGAATCAATCAGCCGTGGCACTGGATCACCATCCCCATCATGGGTATGACGATGGGCGAGATCTTCTACGTCAAGGACCTGGCCGAGGACTGCGCCGCCGACGGGGTTTACGAGTTTCTGTTCGTCGCCCCTGCCCTTCCGATCACCGGTGCGGTAGGCTCACCGACGAATCCGCTCGCCATCAAGTAGGGGGGACGATGAGAAAGATTCTTCTGGCCTGGGTGCTCTTCACGGCGGCAAGTGTGCTGGCGCAGCCCTATCCCTCGAAGCCGATCCGCGTCGCAGTGGCATTCCCGCCGGGCGGGCCCGTGGACATCATCGCGCGGCTCATGGGGCCGAAGCTGGGCGAGCTCCTGGGGCAGAGCATCGTCGTGGAGAACGTGGTGGGCGCCGGCGGCAACGTGGCCGCTGTGCGGGTCGCGAAAGCCGCGCCCGACGGCTACACCATGCTCGCGCATTCGTCGGCTTACGCGGTAAATCCGACGCTCATCCCGAATGCCGGATACGACGGCGAGAAGGATTTCATCCCGCTCGCCATCGTCGCCTCGCAGCCCAACCTGATCGTCGTGCACGCGGAGTTTCCGGCGAAGACGCTCGCCGAGCTGCTCGAGCGTGCGCGCACCGGGAAGCTCGCGTTCGCCTCGGCGGGCAACGGCACCACGCCGCACCTCACCGGCGAAAACCTGTTCAAGGTGCGCGCCAAGGTCGATATCACCCACATTCCCTTCAAGGGCGGCGGACCGGCCGCAGCGGCCGTCCTCAGCGGACAGCCGCCGATCGGCTCGATCGCGGGCTCGGCACCGCTCCCGCACATCAAGGCCGGAAAGCTGCGGGCGCTCGCCGTGTCTTCCGCACAGCGCCTAGCCGCGTTGCCCGACGTGCCAACGCTCGGCGAGCTTGGGTTCCCCGGGATGGAGGACTACACGTGGGTCGGGTTCTTCGTCCCCGCCGGCACCCCGGCGGACGTCGCGCAAAAGCTCAACGACGCGCTGCTGCGGGTGGCGCGGGATCCGCAGATCAAGGAACGGTTGGAAGCGCTAGCCTTCGACGTAACTGCGGCGCCGCTCGCCGACACCGCGGCTTATGTCAAAAGCGAGCTGGCGAAGTGGGGCAAAGTCGTACGCGACGTGGGTGCGAAAGTCGACTAGGACGCGGCTACCGCGCGAGGCGCAGCCCGGAGAACTGCCAGCGCGCCTCGGGCGGAAAGAAGTTGCGGTAGCTGACGCGGATGTGGCTCGCCGACGTGGCGCACGAGCCTCCCCGCAGTACGTACTGGCTCGCCATGAACTTGCCGTTGTACTCACCGACCGCGCCGTCGGCTGAGCGGTAGCCCGGGTACGGGCCGTACTCGCTTCGCGTCCACTCCCAGACGTCGCCGAACGCCTGTGCGAGCGTGCCTTCGGCCGGGTCTTCGCGCAGCGCTAGCGGATGTAAGGCTCCGCTCTCCAGGAAATTGCCGGCCGCGGGCACGCCGCGCGCGGCCACCTCCCATTCCGCCTCGCCGGGAAGGCGCGCCTTCGCCCAGCGCGCAAACGCCTCGGCCTCGTAGAAGCTCACGTGGCAGATCGGCGTGTTTGGGTCCACCGGTACTTCGCCATGCAGCGTGAAGGTGTGCCAGACGCCGCCGCGGCGCGCCCAGTATTCGGGCGCTTCCCAGCCGCGCGCGCGCACGATGTCCCAGCCGGCCGAGAGCCACAACTCGGGCCGCCGGTAGCCGCCGTCCTCAATGAAGTTCAGAAAGTCCCCGTGCGTCACCGGGTGGGAGGAGACCTCGAAGTCCTCGAGCCAGACACGGTGGCGCGGCGTCTCGTTGTCGAACGCGAAGCCGGGCCCGGCATGGCCGATCTCGTAAAGCCCGCCGGGAAATTCGATCCAACGCGGCTCGCGCGCGCGGATCGGCGTGAGCGGCCAGTTCTTCTGGTAGGCAGGCTTCAGCGGATTGCGCGACAGCAGGTGCTTCACATCGGTGAGGATCAACTCCTGGTGCTGTTGCTCATGGTGTAGACCCAGTTCAATAAGCGCCAACGCCTCGGCGGGAAGGCTTTGGATTCCGAGCACCGCTTCATCCACGTGCCCGCGATAGGTGAGAACCTCGTCCAGCGGCGGGCGCGACAGCATGCCGCGCTCGGGGCGCGGGTGCCGCTCGCCGATCGCGTTGTAGTAGGAATTGAAGAGATAGCCGTAGGCCGGATCGAACGCGCGGTAGCCCGGGACGTGCGGCTGGAGCACGAAGGTCTCGAAGAACCACGTCGTGTGGGCGAGATGCCATTTTGCCGGGCTTGCGTCCGGCATGGATTGGATGGCGCAGTCTTCGGCCGACAATGGCCCGGTCAGCGCGACCGTGGTCTCGCGAACCTGCTTGTAGCGATGAAGCGGCGCGGGTACCGGCTTGAGATGCCTGGATAGTTGCATGCTTGCCTCCAGTACGACTGGACCGCGATCCGGGGCGATCGTTCGCCGTCACTTCTCCATCAATTTCACTATTTCAGCCGTGGCGAGCGAGCGCTCAACGTAGCCGAAGGTGCCCTTCTCCTTCACCTCTCGCGCGGCGTCCACGAGGCCGCTCATCGCCGCGCGCCATAGCGACGTGGCGACGCTTACGCGCCGCACGCCGGCGGACCGGAGCTCGTCGACGCTGAAGGATCTGCCCTTGATGCCCGCCATGAAGTTGAACGGCTTCGTGAGTGCGGCGCAGACCTTGCGCACCGACTCGAGATCCGGAAGGCCGGGCGCCATGAGGACGTCGGCGCCGGCTTTCTCGAACGCCTGCAGCCGCTTGATCGTGTCGTCGAGGTCGGGCCGGCCTCGCACGAAGTTCTCCGCACGCGCCGTTAGCACCACCTGGCTGTTCCGGGTCGCGGCGGCGACGCGCTCCACGGCAAGCTCGAAGTCGTAGACCTTATCTCGCGTCGCGTCTTCGATCGAACAGCCAGCCAACCCGACCTCGGCGGCGAACCGGACTGTTTCGGCGGCGCGCGCGGCTCGTCGGCGAAGCAGTTCTCGAGATCGGCGGATACCGGGAGATCGGTTGCCTCGACGATGGCGCGCGCATGTGCGAGCGCCTCCTCGCGCGTAACCTGGCCGTCGCGGCGGCCGAGCGTGCCCGCGTGCGCGCCGCTCGAGGTGGCGAGGGCTTGGAACCCCAGCCCGGCGAGGATGCGCGCCGAGCCCGCGTCCCAGGCGTTCGCGATGACGAAGCAGCGTTGGTGGAGGCTGCGAAAGGCCTCCGCTTTATCGCGCATCTCTACCTGAATCTCTACCTAATAGGCGGCGCATACATCAGACCACCCTGGGTCCACTGGCGGTTCAGGCCGCGCTCGAAGCCCAGGGGCTTCAGGTTCGTGTCGAAGCTCTCGCCGTAGTTGCCCACCTGCTTGATGATGTTTTGGGCCCACTTGTTGTCGACGCCGAGCATCTTGCCGACATCGCCGCTCGTGCCGACGAAGCGTTGGATCGCGGGGTTGGTGCTCGAGGTCTGCTGGTCGATGTTCTTCGAGGTCAAGCCCATTTCCTCGGCCTCGATCATGGCAAACAACGTCCACTTGACGATGTCGAACCAGCGGTCGTCGCCCTGGCGCACCGCCGGCCCGAGGGGCTCTTTGGAGATGATCTCGGGAAGGATAACGTGGTCTTCGGGCTTGGGCGCCTGCGAGGCGCGAATCGCGATCAGCCCGGAGTGATCGGTGGTGAAGACGTCGCAACGTCCCGCAAAGTACGCGGCCTGCACCTCGGGCAGCTTCTCGATCACCACCGGCTTGAAGGTCATGCGGTTGGCGCGGAAGTAGTCGGCGAGGTTGAGTTCCGTCGTGGTGCCCGGCTGCACGCAGACGGTGGCGCCATTCAACTGCTTGGCGCTCTTCACGTTGAGCTTCCGGTGCACCATGAAGCCCTGGCCGTCGTAGTAGTTGACGCCGACGAAGTTCAGGCCGAGGCTCGTGTCGCGCGTGATGGTCCAGGTGGTATTGCGCGCGAGGAGGTCCACTTCGCCCGACTGCAGCGCGGTAAAGCGCTGCTGCGCGGTGAGCGGCGTGTAGCGAACTTTGTTCGCATCGCCGAACACGGCCGCGGCGACGGCGCGGCACAGGTCGACGTCGATGCCCTTCCACACGCCCTTGGAGTCGGGCTGCGAGAAGCCCGCGAGGCCGGTGTTCACGCCGCACTGGACGAACCCCTTGGAGCGCACCGCGTCGAGCGTCGACTGCTGCGCGAGCGCCGGAGTGGCGAGTATTGTCAGTAGCAATAATGTCTTCTTCACGACGTTTCTCCTTCGAGTAGGAAATCGCGGGCCACCGCGATCTGGTCGGGTTGCAATAGGGTCGGGGCGTGGCCGACGCCGCGGATCTCGACCACCTTGGCCTTCGGGCCGCGGCGCGCCATCTCCGCGGCCGTCTGCGGCGAGACGAGATCGGATTGTTCGCCGCGCACGAGCAAGGTCGGGCAGCGCACGGCGTCGTACAGGTGCCAGAGCTCCAGGTCCTTTTCCGGCATGGTGGCGCGATAGGCCTCGGCGATGCGCGTATCGTAATGCGGCCGCAGGCGGCCGTCCTCGTCGCGGCGGACCCAGTTTTCGGTCAGGAAGCGCCATTGCGCGTCGCTGTGCGGGCCGAAAGGCGCGGATATCGCGCGCACGTACTTCTCGGCCTCCTCGAGCGTGGCGAAGCTCAGCTCCTGCCCGACATAGGCGGCGATGCGCTCGAGCGCCGCCTTGGCGATCACGGGCGCCGCGTCGTTCAGGATCAGCTTGCGGATGGGGCTCCCCGACTGCGCGGCGAGCGCCATGCCGACCAGGCCGCCCATCGAGGTGCCAAGCCAGCTCACCGCCTCGACGTCGAGCCGCGCAATCAGGGTCACCATGTCGGAGACGTATTGCGCCCAGGTGTAGTGCTTCGGGTCGGCGAGCCGATCGGAATCACCACGTCCCGCGACATCGGGGCACACGGTACGGAATTGCCCGCACAGGGAGCGCGCCAGCTCGTCGAAATCGCGACTCGAGCGCGTCAGGCCGTGCACGCAGATGAGGACGTCGCGGTTGCGCGGATCGCCCCACTCCCGGTAGGCCATGCGGTGCAGGCCGGCGGGCGAGGCGCACAACACCGAGCGCCGGCGCGGCTCTACCGCTTCAGCCATTGGTCGACGATCGCACCTCGGGCGGCTTGCGCGTCCTCGCCGAACGAGGAATAGCGGCCGCCATGCGTGCGCACGAGCGCGAGCTTCTCCGACTTCACGTTGGCCCCGCGCACCGGGAAACCGTAGTTTGCATAGCGTGCGCGCTCCAACATCGCTTCCTCCTCGTCGTACCAGATCCATTCGTCGACGAAGCGAAAGGCGACGTCCTCCAGCGCGGCGTCCGGCTCCTCCGGATCTAGCAGCGTGAGATCTCCGTCCCGGTAGCGCCAGTAGGTGTGGCGCTCGCCGGTCACCGCGTAGCCAATCAAGCCGCCTTCCTCGCTTTTCCGGCATGTCAGACCGAGTGCGAGCCGCCCTTCGTCGCCTACTTCTACGTCCACCTGGGCTTCTTCAAAGCGGGAAGCCGTTTGCTCGACGAGGCGCCCGTTCTCGATCACGGCGCGGCCGCGCTCGCCGTCGCGTTCCCATTCCGCCTCGACGCGCAACTCGGGGAAATCCGCCGAGGCTGCGGTGAACGCCGGGAACGGGATGCCGCGGCGCGGACGGAAGCGGTATTCCAGCGTCCCGGCGCCGTGGTGCTCGGTGTAGTCCTCCGCGTCCTCGTCGCGAACCATCAGCCAGCGCAGGCGCTCGCGGAAGTCGTCGAGCCGCCCGGCGCCGGTGATGCGTACGACGGCGGTAAACAAGCTGCCTAGCCCTCGTACTTGAAGGACAGCGCAAGGCGTGCGCGGAACTGCGTGACTTTGCCGTTTTCGATCTTGACGTCAAGCTTCTCGATCTCGGCGATGCGCAAGTCGCGCAGGCTGCCGGAGGCAGTCTTGACCGCGTTGCGCACCGCGTCCTCCCACGAGTTGCTGCTGGTGCCGATCACTTCGGTAACGCGATAAACGGTGCCGCTGCCCTTTTTTGCCATGATCGTTCCTCTCCTCTGGTCGCGGGAGACCCCCGCGCGGTCATTCTATACGGGCGAAGTACGCCGCCAATAGCGGGGGGCCCGCGAACGCTCCGTGCTCACTCGAGGGGCATGCCCATTCAGAACGACCGAGACCGCGCCGTCCCGATCGGTACGCAGCACCGTGACGCCCGCTCGGGCATAGCGCTCGAGCACCTCGCGCGCCGGGTGGCCAAAGCGGTTGCGATAGCCCGCGGGCACGATGGCCCAGCGCGGCGCCACCCCGGCGATGAATTCCTCGCTCGAAGACGTACGGCTGCCATGGTGCGGCACGAGAAGTACGTCGCTGCGAGAAGACTTGCTCTCGAGAAGAAACAGCTCGGCGGCGCGTTCGATATCGCCAGTGAGCAGCATCGAGGAGGCGCCCGCCGTGACGCGCAACACGCAGCTCTGGTTGTTGCGGCGCGCTGTTTCCCAGCCCGCAGGCGGGTGAAGGAACTCGAAGCGCACGCCGTCCCAGTTCCAGGCGATCCCGGCAGCGCAACGCCCCGGCATGAGCGCAAGCGAGTGCAGCGAATGGCTTCGCGGCAAGGAGGACGCGAGCGCGTGTACTTCGAGCGCCTCGAGGACCGTCAGGGCCCCGCCGAGATGGTCGATATCCTCGTGGCTAAGGACGAGGAGGTCGACGCTTCGTACACCGGTCGCGCGCAGGAGCGGCACCACGATGCGACCGCCGCTGTCGGCCTCCGGGCCGTACGAAGGCCCCGCGTCGTAGAGCAGCGCGCGGTTCGCCGTGCGCACGAGGACCGCGAGCCCCTGACCTACATCGAGCGCCGTGATCCATGCCTCCCCGCGTGCCGGCGTTGGGGGCGCGAGCGAAAACGCGGGCGCCATTAGCGCAAGGCCGGCCGCGCGCCACGGCACGCCGCGCGGCGCGAGCATCCAGGCTACGCCCGCCACGGCGAGCGCGGCCGCCCATACCGGCGGAGTGTGCTGCTGCCACAGCGCTCCCGGCAGTGCGGCGCACCACTCCAGGAACGCGAGCAGCAATTCGACAAGCCAGGCCGCAACCTCCAGCAGGAAATTGAGGGGGAGAGGAATCGCAAGCAAGACGAGCGGAGTAATCACCACCGAAACCAGCGGGATGGCAAGCGCGTTGGCGAGCGGCCCGGCCACCGAAACCTGGCCGAAGAGAAGCAGCGCAGCGGGCGCCAAGCCGACAGTGATCGCCCATTGCATGCGTCCCCATTGCGCGATGCGCCATTCGTTCGTCGCCACGTAGAAGATCAGCGCGACCGCACCGAAAGAAAGCCACAGCCCCGGTGCAAGCGGCGCCCATGGGTCCGTGGCGACCACGACGGCGAGCGCAAGGGCAAGCGTGCGCGCGGGCGCGGCGATCCGGCCGCACCACAGCGCAGCGGCGACCACGCTCACCATCCAGAAGGTGCGCTGCGCGGGCAGGGCAAAACCGGCGAGCAGCGTGTAGCCGAGCGCGGCGGCGATCGCCGCCGCGGCCGCCGCCTTGCGCGCCGGCAGTCGCACCACCGCCGCCGGAACGCGGCGCCAACCGAAGGAGACAAGCCATGCGAAAAGCCCGGAGACCAGCGTGACATGCAGCCCGGAAATGGACATCAGGTGGGTTACGCCGGTGCGGTTGAAAAGCCGCCATTCCCCGGTCGAGATTGCGCGCTGGTCGCCGATCGCCAGCGCAGTGAGGATTCCGGCGGCCGGCGTCGCGCCAAGCTCGCTCCTCAAGCGCTCGCGCACCGCCTCCCGCGCGCGTTCCAAGTAGTCAAGAAAGTTGTTGCGGGCGCCGAGGCGCTTGCGCTCGCCGCGGCTGCGCACATAGCCAGTTGCTCCGACGCCGCGCTCCAAGAGCCACGCCTCGTAGTCGAAGCCGTGCGGATTGACGTGCCCGTGCGGCCGGCGCAGCCGCACCGTGAATAGCCAACGCTCACCCGGATGCACGGTCTCCTCGAGGAGCGCCGCGCCTTCCTCGCTCCACGGGCTGCGATACCACGCGAGGAGCAGCTTTCTTGGCAGCCGCTGCTCGGAGGACTCGACCTCGAGCTCGAAGCGCACGGCGCGCTCGCCGACCGCCGGAAGGCCGGCCACTACGCCGACCACCTCCAGGTCGCGGCCCTCGAGCTCGGGCGAGAGCCAGTCCGCCATGCGCAGGTGCGCCGCGCCCGCCGCCCACAAGAACCCGATGATAAAGGCGAAAAGCGCAGCGAGCCTCGGCTGAAAATAGCAGCCAGCAATACAAAGCGGCAGCGCGAGCAGCCACACCATTGCCGGCAGCTCGGCCTGGAGCTGCAGCAGCGCAGCCCCGCCGGCGAACGCAGCCGCTGCCAAGGTCATCTACAATGCAACGCGCCTGCCTCCTTCAGGCCGACCGTGCCGCGCAAGTTTTTCCGCAAGTACCTGCCCGATCCCGATAAGCTGCGCTCGAGCCGCATGGTCGCGGCGTTCGGGCGCTGGCTACACCACCCGAACCTGTGGCATCTCAACCGCCACTCGGTATCCGGCGCAGTGGCGATCGGGCTTTTCTCCGGCCTCGTGCCCGGCCCGCTGCAGATGCTGACCGCGCTTCTGCTCGCCATTCCGCTGAAGAAAAACCTGCCGGTGGCGCTGCTGATGACGCTTTACACCAACCCGTTCACCATCGTGCCGCTCTACCTCGTGGCCTACGCGTACGGGCGGTTCTTGCTTCCGGGCGAGCAGGCCGGCCCGGCCAAGCCCTTCGAGTTCGACTGGGGCAATTTCGCCGAGTCGATGAGCGGGCTGAGCGCGTGGATGCTGGCGCTCGGCAAGCCCCTCGCCGTCGGCTTGATTGCTCTGGCGTCCACGCTGGCGCTACTCGGCTACGTCGCGGTGCAGGTTGGCTGGCGGGCCTATGTGGTGGCCGCGTGGCGCGCCCGCGCACGGCGCCGCAAGGCACGCGCGTGACGCACGAGGAGTTCGCCGCCGCCTACCGCGCCGGCCGCATCCGCGTGAAGGTCGACCGCAAAGCGGCCGCGCGCTTCGTGGCGGGCCGCGCGCTGCTGCCGCTCGTCGTGCTGCCCGTCATCGGCCTCGGCGTTGCCCTTGCCCTAGTCGGCTACATCGTCACCGGAACGATCATCTTCCTCGCGGCGCTGCTGTTGCGCTACCTCGTGCGCCGCTCAAGCGACGGCTTCATCCTGTGGCGCGCGCTGCAGGATGCCGAGTTCTACCGCCAGGCGATGGCGGCTCAGGCGCTAAGCGTCGAGGAGTGCAGCACCCCGTCGCGCAGCTCATAGACGCGCTCGGCGCGCGCGGCGAGGTCGCTGTCGTGGGTCACGATGACAAACGCGGTGCCGCGCGAGGCCGAAAGCCGCACCATGGCATCGAACACGTCGTCGGCAGTGTGCGAGTCGAGGTTCCCGGTGGGCTCGTCGGCGAGCACGCACGCGGGCTCGGTCACGAGAGCGCGCGCGAAAGCGCAGCGCTGGCGCTCGCCGCCGGAGAGCTCGCCCGGCTGGTGCTCGAGGCGCGCCCCGAGACCGATCTCTGCCAGCACCTTCGCCGCACGACCGCGCGCCTGGTCGCGATCCATTCTCCGAATGAAAAGCGGCATCGCCACGTTTTCCACTGCGGTGAACTCCGGCAGGAGGTGGTGAAACTGATAGACGAAGCCGAGCGTCGCGTTCCGCACCCGGCCGCGCTCGGCTTCGCTCATGGTGCTGAAGGGCCTGCCCTGGACGAGGACCGTGCCCGAGGTTGGCGCATCAAGCCCGCCGAGCACATGCAGCAGCGTCGACTTGCCTGAGCCCGAGCGACCGACGATGGCGATGCGCTCGCCGGCATGCACGTCCAGGTTCACTCCGTGCAGCACCTGCACGGGGGCCGGTCCCTGGTAGGTCTTCTTCAGGTTCCGGCACGAGACGACTGCATCACTCATAACGCAGCGCTTCCGCGGGGTTGACGCGTCCGGCGCGCCAGCTCGGATAGATCGTGGCAAGAAAGGAGAGCGCAAGCGCCATCACGGCGATCGCGATCACGTCGTTCGCCTGAAGGTCCGAAGGCAGGTCCGGAATGAGGTACACGTCCTTGGACAGAAATTTGATGCTCAAGGCGCGCTCGATCGCCGGAACGATGACGTCGATGTTGAGCGCGGTGACGATGCCGGTGAGCACGCCGATCAGCGTACCGACGACACCGAGCACCATGCCCTGCACCATAAAGATCTGCAGAATCGAGCCGGGCGCCGCGCCGAGCGTGCGCAGGATCGCGATGTCGGCTTGCTTGTCGGTCACGGCCATGACGAGCGTCGAGATGATGTTGATCGCCGCCACCAGCACGATCAAGCCGAGGATCAGGAACATCATGCGCTTCTCGATCTCGACCGCGCGGAAGAAGTTCGCGTGGCTGCGCGTCCAGTCCGAGGCAAACACGTCACGCGGCAGCTTGGCGAGGAGCTCGTAAGCCACCTCGCGCGCGGCGAAAAGATCGTCGAGCTTGAGGCGCACCCCGCTCACTGCCTCGCCCATCTGGTAGAGCGTCTGCGCGTCCTGCATGTGGACAAGCGCGAGGCCCGAGTCGGCGTCGACGATGCCGGCCTCGAAGATGCCCACTACGGTGAACTGCTTGAGCCGCGGGATCACGCCCGCGGGCGTCACCACTCCCTGCGGCGCGACGAGCGCGATCTTGTCGCCGCGCAGCACGCCGAGCGAGCGCGCGAGATCGGTGCCGAGCACGACGCCGAACTCTCCCGGCCGCAGCGCATCGAGCGCCCCGACGCGCATGTGCCGCGCGAGATCCGCGACCTTTTCCTCCTCGGCGGGCAGGATGCCGCGCACGATCGCGCCGCGCACCGCCTGGCCGTTGGAGAGCATGGCCTGCGCCTGAACGAATGGCGCGGTCGCGACCACGCGCGGATGCTGCGCTACCGCCTTCTGCACCCCCTTCCAGTCCTCGAGCCGGTTGTCGTCGGCGAGGATCTGCAGGTGCGAAACCACGGCGAGGATGCGCGTGCGCACCTCCTTCTGGAAGCCATTCATCACCGACAGCACCACGATCAGCGCCCAGACGCCGACCGCGATGCCGATCATGGAGACCGCCGAATTGATCCCGATGAACCGGTTGCGCCGGCGGGCGCGGGTATAGCGCAGGCCGACGAGGAGCTCGTATCGCATTGGGGCCGGGCGAGAATACTACAATCGACGCGATGGACCGCGAGACTTCGCTCCTTCTCAGGAACCTCCTATTGAAAGAGCGCATCGCACACCTCGGCACGCTACGCAGCGGCGCGCCGATGGTGTCGATGACCCTCTTCATGCCGGAGAAGGACTTCTCCGCCTTCTACGTGCACGTGAGCCGCCTCGCGTGGCATACGCAGGACATGGCGCAGGACCCGCGCGTCGCGCTTTCGATCGCCGAGACCGACGACGGCCGCGCCGATCCGTTCACCCTGATGCGCGTCACGGTACGGGGCGAAGCTCAGCGGATTCCACAGCGCGAGGACTTGAAAGCCCGATGGCTCGAGCGCTTCCCGGAACAGGCGATCAACTTCGAGCTCGCCGACTTCTCGTTCTGGAAAATCACGCCGCGCGACGCGCGCTTCGTCGCCGGCTTCGGCCGTATCCACAACGTCTCTGCCATGGAACTGAAAAACCCATGAACTCCGAGCAACTGAAGGCCCTTCAAGCTCCCATCAAGGAACGCTACAGGAAAGACCCGGCCGCGGCCGTCGTGACACTGCGGGCCGAGGGTCGCATCGGCGAGGGCATCGCCTGCAGGGTGGATACCGGAAAGGCGCTGGTGGAAGCGGGCCTGCACCCCGCCAGCGGCGGCAGCGGGCTACAGGCCTGCTCGGGCGACATGCTGCTCGAGGCGCTGGTCGCGTGTGCCGGCGTGACTCTCAGGGCGGTCGCGACCGCCCTAGGAGTGAACCTGAACGATGCCAAGGTCAGAGCGGAGGGCGACCTCGACTTTCGCGGCACCCTCGGCGTCGCAAGAGAGGCACCGGTCGGGTTCCGGGAGATCCGGCTCAAGTTCGATCTGGACAGCGACGCGTCCGCCGAGCAGTTGAAGAAGCTGCTCGAGCTCACCGAGCGCTATTGCGTGGTGCTGCAGACGATCCGCAACGCGCCGCCGGTACGCACTTCGCTATGAGCCTTCTCGTCAATATCGACGTCGACGATCTCGAGAAGGGCACGCGCTTTTATTGCGACGGGCTCGGCCTCAAGGTCGGCCGACGCTTTGATGGCTGGATCGAGCTGGTGGGCTCGAGCTCGCCCCTCTATCTCCTGCCCAAGCCCGCCGGCAGCGCCATTTCTCCGGTTAATGACCAGATGCGCGATTACGCCCGCCACTGGACACCGGTGCATCTCGATTTTGTCGTCACGGATGTCCGGGCCGCCATGGCGCGCGCGCTTGCTGCCGGTGCCAAGCTCGAGCGCGACGTGACCACACACGCGTACGGTCAGCTCGTCTTGCTCGCCGACCCGTTCGGCAACGGCTTCTGCCTGATCGAGTTTACCGGCCGCGGCTACGACGAAATTGCGCTCTCAGGCCGGCAATAAGGCGAGCGGGGTTACGCGGTCATCCTCAGGCGGCGGAGTGCGGGCGA
>DATFEI010000045.1:0-16498 GCA_035251315.1 Burkholderiales bacterium
GCGAAAGTCGACGGCGCGCTCATCGAAGTGCCGATCTACGCCGCGGCGAAACGCCTCCTACTAGGCGGGTAGGCCGGCCTTCAGCAGCGCGTCGCGATGGTGATCCAGGTCGCCAGGGCGCCTGTAGTGCAGCGTGGGCAGGTAGTTTCTCCCCACGCTGAAACTGGGCTTGCGCTTGAGGGTTGCCTGCGCTTGCTCGGTGGCGCGCGCGGTGTCGCCCGCCATCGCGTGACAGGCGGCGAGGAAGGCGAGGTGGAACTCGTCGGGAGAAGCGATGCGCGAGAGCGCGTCGGCCGCCTCCGCGTAGCGGCGCGCCACGAACAGCGCCCGCGCGAGGTGATGCCAGAAGCGCGCCGGGTGGAACGGGTTGAGACGCATCGCCTTGCGGATCCACTCGATGCCTTCTTCGGCCTGCCCGAGCCAGGTGGCGAGCTCTCCGTGCTGCACCACGACCAGGTCGTCGTTCGGGTTCAGGCTGAGCGCCCGGCTCTGATGGTACGCCGCCTGTTCGTGCTGGTTCTGCCGCAGCCGCAGCGCGGCGAGGATGCGGTGCACGTCGCTGTCGTTGTCGTCGAGCGCGGCCGCCGTTATCGCCTCCTCCTCGATGGTGCGCAGGCCGGCGTCGGCGTCGCACCAGCCGTAGGTGAGCTGCTGGCCGACGATGCAGGCTTTCCAGGCGTGCGCGTGCGCGTATTTCGGGTCGAGCGCGATGGCGCGCTCGATCAGCTCCATCGCCTTGAGGTTGGCTTCGCGCGTCGAGCGATGGTGCAGGGTCTTGGCCGCCGCGACGCACTCGTAGGCGGCCATGTTCTCGGTCGGCTTGCGCGAGGCGCGGTCGTGGCTTGCCGCCTCGATCCGTCCGGCCACGACCGAGACGATCGCCGCCGTGACCTCGTCCTGGACGGCGAAGATGTCCGCGAGCTCGCGGTCGTAGCGCTCGGCCCAGAGGTGCCGGTCGGTCTCGGCGTCGATCAGCTGCACCGTGATGCGCACCCGGTTGCCTGCCTTGCGCACGCTGCCTTCGACCACGTAGTGCACGCTCATCTCGCGCGCGACCTTCTGCACCTCGAGCGGCTTGCCCTTGTACTTGAAGGAGCTGTTGCGCGAGATGACGAAGAGCTCGTGGAAGCGCGACAGCTCGGTGACGATGTCCTCGGTCAGCCCATCGGCGAAGAATTCCTGCTCCGCATCGCCGCTCATGTTCGCGAACGGATGAACGAAAATCGACGGCTTCGCCTGTTGCGCCGCCGGGGCAGTCGCGCCCGCGGCGGCCGGCGCGGTCTTCCCGCCGACGCCCACGCGGAACACGCGCACCGGCGCGGCGATGTTCTTCAGCAGGTGCTCGCCGGCGTCCTCGAAGGACAAGTCCAGCTGACGGCGCACCTCTTCGTGCACCTTGCCCGAGATACAGATGCCGCCCGGCTCGGCGAGCGCCTCGATGCGCGCGGCCACGTTCACGCCGTCGCCATAAATGCGGCCGTCCTCCTCGATCACGTCGCCGAGGTTCACGCCGATACGCAGGCTCATGCGTCGGCCCTCGGGCAGCGCGCCATTGCACTCGCGCATCTGGGCCTGCATTGCCACCGCGGCCTCGACGGCGTCGACCGCGCTCGCAAACTCCGCAAGCATGTTGTCGCCGGGCATGTCGACGATCCGGCCGCGATGCCGGGCGATCACCCCGGCGGCCAGCTTGCGGCAGTCGCCGAGCGCGCGCACGGTGCCCGCCTCGTCTTCGCCCATTAGGCGGCTGAAGCCGGCGACGTCGGCGCTCAGGATGGCGGTGAGCTTGCGCTGTAGAGGTAGCGAGGCCACGGCTTGAATGCTACCGGACTTCTCCCCGGGCAAGGCGCGCGAACCCAACCGCGGCTGCGAAGAAGAGCACACTTAGTCCCGCTTCGATGAAAGCGAGTTGTTGCGACAACCCTTTCTCGCTCCACGCCCGCGTCACGCCTTCGGCGAGATAGGCGAGCATCAGCATGCTGGACCACTGGTAGGTATAGCGCCTGCCTGTCACGATCCCCATGAGGGGGAGGACCAAAGGCAGCGCTTTCAGTGCCAGCAGCGAGCCGCCGGGCCGCAGCGGCGCAAGCCAGAGCTCCCAGGCAAGGCACAACGCGATCAGTCCGACGAGCGCAACGGTCGCGCCCATCCGAGCGAGCAGCTTGCCGCTCATTTGCGCTCTGCGACGGTCTGAGCTATTTGTGGTTTAGGCGTACGGCGACCTCTGCAAGGCGCTTGCCCTGCTCGATGCACAGCGCGCGCTCGGGGTCGGTGATCGGCTGGTCGTCGCCGATGCCGGCGTGGTGGCTTGGGCCGTAGGGTGTGCCCCCGCTGCGCGTGGCGTTCAGATCGGCGAGGGTGTAGGGCAGGCCCATGATCAGCATGCCATGGTGCAGGAGCGGAAACATCATCGAGACGAGCGTCGTCTCCTGGCCGCCGTGCAGGCTCCCCGTGGAGGTGAATACGCACGCCGGCTTGCCGGCGAGAACACCGCGGTGCCAAAGGAGCGCGGTGCCGTCGAAGAAGTGCTTGAGCGGAGCCGCCATATTGCCGAAGCGCGTGGGGCTGCCAAGCGCGAGACCGGCACATTCCTCGAGGTCGCGCGGCTCTGCGTACGGTGGGCCGGACTCTGGCAGCGAGGAGAGCGAAGTGGCCTCCACGGGTCCGGCGCTGACGCGCGGAACGGTGCGCACGCGCGCCTCAGCGCCGGGGACGCGCTCGATTCCCGAGGCGATGAGCTCCGCCATGCGCCTCACCGAGCCGCCGACGCTGTAGTACAAGACCAGGATCTCCATCGCTATGATTAGGATAATGGAGAAAGGCGCCTGGCGGGGCTATGGGGACTTCGGCCTCGCGGTGTTCTGGCGCTTCTACGAAGAGCGCGGCCTCCAGACTGCAGGCAGCCTCACTTACACCACGCTGCTTTCGCTTGTGCCGCTCTTCACAGTGGCGCTCGCGGTCTCGACCGCGTTCCCGGTGTTCGACGACACTGTCGGCGCGCTGCAGGAGTTCGTGCTCGAGAATTTCCTGCCCGATGCGCGCGGCATCGACACGATCGCCGACCAGATCACCGCGTTCACGCAGAACGCGGGACGCCTTACCGCGATCGGCTTGGGCTTCTTTTTCGTCACCGCTGTGATGCTGATGATGACGATCGACGTGTCGTTGAACCGGCTTTTCCGGGTACAGCGCAGCCGTCCGCTGGTGCAGCAGGTGTTGATCTACTGGGCGGTGCTGACGCTCGGCCCGGTGCTCATCGGCGGTAGCCTTTCGATGACCTCGTTTGCCGTCGGCGCTTCGCTCGGTTGGCTGCAGCTCGGCTTCGCTGCCGACGTCGTGCTCGGCGTGCTGCCGTTCATCTTCACCTGCGCCGCACTCACGCTGCTCTACGGCATCGTGCCGTACCGGGCCGTCAAGCTGCGCGACGCGCTCATCGGCGGCGTGGTCGCCGGAATCGCATTCGAGCTCGCCAAGCGTGGCTTTGCCATCTATCTCGCCCGGTTTCCGACCTATACGCTGATCTACGGCGCTTTCGCCACGATCCCGATCTTCCTCCTCTGGCTTTATCTTTCGTGGGTCGTGGTGCTCGCCGGGGCCACGCTCACCGCGATGCTGCCCGCGTACCGGCTGGCCGAAGGCGGTCCGCTTCCGGGACGCGACTTCATGGATGCGCTCATCGTGCTTTCCGTTCTCGCACGCACGCAGGAAAAGGGCGGGCCCATGCGGCTCGCGCAGATCAGCAACCAGGTGCGCGTCGTGCCGCACCGCTGCGAGGCGGTGCTCGAGCGGGCCGGCCGCCTCGGCTGGACGGCGCGCACGGACAAGGACGGCTGGGTCCTAGCGCGCGACGCGGACGACCTTCGCGTCGCCGACCTTTACCGCGCGTTCGCGTTCGACGCCGAAGCGTGGGGAATCACCGACGTGGATCTCAGCCTCACTCTGCGTCAGTTTGCCAGCAAGGAGAAGAAGTGATGATGATCCCACGCACCGAGCGCCTGATCGCCGCGCTCGACGTCTCGACCCCGCAGGAGGCGCGGCGCCTCGCCGAGCGGCTGGGCGACGCCGTGCGCTTCTACAAGGTCGGGCTGGAGCTCTTCATGGCCGGCGGCTACTTCGAGCTCGTCGACTGGCTTGTCGACCGGGACGCCAAGGTGTTCGTCGACCTCAAGTTCTTCGACGTGCCGGAGACTGTGCGCCGCGCGGTGGCCAACCTGCGCGGCCGCGGCGTGACCTTCGCGACCGTGCATGGCAACCAGGCGATGATGGAGGCGGCGGCGCGCGAGAAGGGCGAGGTGAAGATTCTCGCGGTCACCGCGCTGACCAGTCTCGATCGCGGCGACCTCGACGACCTCGGCTTCTCGTGCGACGTCGCGCGCCTCGTGCTGTCGCGCGCGCGCCGCGCGCTCGAGGCGGGCTGCGACGGCGTGATCTCCTCCGGACTCGAAGCGCAGGCGCTCAAAGCCGAGTTCAAGGATCGCCTGCTGGTGGTCACGCCCGGCATCCGGCCGGTGGACAACCGCGCCGACGACCAGAAGCGCACCGTGGACGTGGCGCAAGCTTTCGCGAACGGCGCCGACTATATCGTCGTCGGGCGGCCGATCCGCGAAGCCGCCGACCCGCGCGCCGCCGCGCAAGCCATCCAGGCGACCATCGCGGCGCTCTTCAGCGAATAAGCTCTTGTAGCAACCGCTCCAGGTGCGAGTGGTGCGGGAGCAGCACGCCTTGGAACAGCGTCTCGTCGCCCCGCCGCACGAGGATGGTCGGAAAATTCTCGACCTCGATTTCCTCGACCGCCTCGGCGTCGTCCTCGATGTCGACCCAGCGGAACTCGGCGCACGGGAAGCGCTCGGCCATGGCGAGAAAGCCCGAGCGGTAAGCGGTGCAGGTGTCGCACCATGCGGCGCAAAGGCAGGCGACCAGGAATTCGCGATTAGACTCCACGCGTGGCCGATTCTATTCACGCGCTGACCGGAATGGCAGGGCTGCTCGGCCTCGCCTGGGTCGCGAGCGAGAACCGGCGCGCCATCCCCTGGCGGGCGGTGGTTGCCGGGTTGGCGCTTCTCGTCGTGCTCGCGATCGTGTTTCTGAGAATCGAATTCCTCAAGAAAGCCTTCTTGAAGCTGAACGACGTGCTGCTCGTGCTCGAGCGCGCCACGCAAGCGGGGACGAGCCTCGTGTTCGGCTATCTCGGCGGCGGCCATGCTCCGTTTACCGTCTCCGACCCGACCTCGAACTTCGTGCTCGCGTTCCGCGCGCTGCCGATCGTGCTCGTCATGAGCGCGCTGTCGGCGCTGCTCTTCTATTGGCGCGTACTGCCCGCGCTCGTGCGCGCGATTTCGTTCATGCTGGAGAGGACGATGCGCATCGGCGGCGTGGTCGGGCTCTCCACCGCGGCCAACGTGTTTGTCGGAATGGTCGAGGCGCCGCTTTTCGTGCGCCCCTATCTCGCGCGCGTCTCGCGTGGCGAGCTCTTCGCGATCATGGCGGGCGGCATGTCCTCGATCGCCGGCACGGTGCTCTTCCTCTACGGCGCCATCCTCGGCCGCGTCCAGCCCGACGCGGTCGCCCATCTGCTGATCGCCTCGATCCTTTCGGCACCGGCGGCGCTCGTCATCGCGTTTCTGATGGTGCCTCCCGAAACGACGACCGGAGGAGACCTCGGGCTCCGTTCGGAGGCGAGCAGCAGCATGGATGCCCTGACTCGCGGTACGCTCGAGGGCGCGCAGCTCCTCCTGAACATCGTCGCCATGCTCGTCGTTTTCGTCGCGCTGGTGGCCCTGGTGAATCTCGTAATCGCACCCTATACGCTGCAGGGCGCCCTCGGCTGGGCGCTCGCGCCGCTTGCCTGGCTCGCCGGCATCCCCTGGAGCGAGGCGCGGGCGGCCGGGTCGCTTCTTGGCACGAAGACGGTGATCAACGAACTCGTGGCTTACCTTGATCTTTCGCGCATGGAGAACATTTCCGAGCGAAGCCGGCTGCTGCTCACGTACGCGCTGTGCGGCTTCGCCAACTTCGGCAGCCTCGGCATCATGATCGGCGGTCTCGGGACGATGTCGCCCGAACGCCGGAGCGAGATAGTCGGGCTGGGGATAAGGTCCATCGTTGCCGGTACCCTGGCCACCTGCCTCACGGCCGCAACGGTCGCCTTGATCTTGTCGTAGCGCCACTACAGCAGGTTCATGCGCGTTCTCTTTGTGACGCCCGAATGCGCGCCGCTCGCGAAGGCCGGAGGGCTTGGTGATGTGAGCGCCGCGCTGCCTGCAGCGTTGCGGGAGCTTGGGCACGAGGTGGACATCCTGCTTCCCGCGTATTCGGAGGCTGTCGGCCGGCTTTTCGGCCCGACCGAGCACAGCCGGTTTACCGAGCTCGGCTTCGACGTCCGTGTGCTGAGGCAAGCCGGTTTCCTGCTCGCGGACTGTGCGGCGCTCTACCAGCGCGCCGGCACGCCGTATCAGGATCCGGGCGGCAAGGACTGGCCGGACAACGCACTGCGCTTCGGGCTGCTATCGAAGATCGCAGCCCGCCTTGGCGCCGCGTATGACGTGCTTCATTGCAACGACTGGCCTGCAGCGCTCGCGCCGGTGTATTTGCACGAGGCGAATACGCTCGTCACGATTCACAACCTTGCGTTCCAGGGTAATTTCGAGCGCGCTTGGCTCGGCCGCCTCGGCCTGCCCGAGGCGCTGTTCTCCATTGACGAGCTCGAGTTCCACGGGCGCATGTCTTTTCTCAAGGGCGGCCTGGTCCACGCCGGCGCCATCAACACGGTGAGCCCGACCTACGCGCGCGAGATCCAGACCGAGGAGCTCGGCTGCGGGCTCGACGGGGTGCTGCGCAGCCGCAGCGGCGCGCTGAGCGGCATCCTGAACGGGATCGATACCGAGCTGTGGGATCCAGCGGGGGATCCGCACCTCGCCGAGCGCTACGACGCCACCACGCTGGAGAAGAAGCACATCAATAAGCGCGCGCTGCAGAGGCGGCTCAACCTCGATCCGAGCGACGACCCGCTCGTCGGCTTCGTCGGGCGTCTTACGCAGCAGAAGGGCGCCGATCTCGTCGCGGCTGCCGCCGCCGAGCTCGCCGCGCTTCCGGCGCAAATCGCGCTGCTCGGACGCGGGGAGCGGATCATCGAGGGTGCGCTGGCCGCCGCCGCGGCGCGCCATCCGGGGCGCATAGGGGTGTCGATCGGGTTCAGCGAAGAGCTTGCGCACCTGATCGAGGCCGGCGCCGATCTTTTTCTCATGCCGTCGCGCTCCGAACCCTGCGGGCTGAACCAGATGTACAGCCAGCGCTACGGCACGCCGCCCGTGGCGCGGGCCACGGGCGGGCTCGCCGACACGGTGGAAGACGGGAAGAGCGGGTTTCTGTTCGAGCGCGCCGAGCCTTCGGCGCTCGCCGCCGCGGTGCGGCGGGCGGTGGCGGCATGGCGCCAGCCGGGACGGTGGCGCGAGATGCAGCGCGCGGGGATGCGGCGCGACTTCAGCTGGTCGGCAGCCGCTCGTCGCTATGCAGATCTCTACTCGGGGCTTGCCAGGGCGCGGGCGACTTGAGCGGCTGCACGCGATCGCGGCCCCTGGCATCACCTTCGCCGCGAATCGGCCAGCGGCGGTTCCAGAGGTTGAAGCGCGGCGGATTCGCCAGCGCGTCCTGTTGCGCGGCGGCGAGCGCGGCCAAGGTGCCGACGTCGCGCCAGTAGGCGGGTTCCTCGTGGTCCTGCATGCCCGGCACGCGGTTCTCGGCAAAGTCGTAGGCATAAACCTGGTGGCTCGAGCATAGGCGCGGCAAGATATCGCGGCCGAAATCGGTCTCGCCCGCGCGCCGCGCTTCGTGCAGCGCTTCTTCCAGCGTCCGCAGGTCGAAAAGATAGTTTCCCATGGAGGCGTAGGCTCGGGTCGGGTCCGACGGCAACGGTGCCGCATGACGCGGCTTCTCGCGGAACTCGCGCACGCGGCCGTCAGGCGCGGTGGCGAGGATGCCGAAGCTCGACGCCCGCCTGAGTGGCACCGCGACCGCGGCGACAGTGACGTCGGCCTTGCGCTCGCGATGCGGGGCGAGCATTTGGCGCACGTCCATGCGGTAGACGTGGTCGGCCGCGAACACCGCGACCACGTCGGGCGAGTGCGCCTGAAGGAGGTCGAGATGCTGGTAGACCGCGTCGGCAGTACCCTTGAACTGACCGCCGAGCGTGTTCGAGCGCGGCAGCAGCACCTTGATCGTGCCTTCGCTCTCACCGAACCCTGGCGACCATGCCGTCGTCACATGCTTGATCAGCGATTCGGGCTTGTACTGCGCGAGCACGTAAATCGTCGAGATGTGCGAGTTCACGAGGTTGCTGAGCACGAAATCGACGATGCGATAGCCACGCGCGAAACGCAGCGCAGGCTTCGCCTCGTCGGCGGTCAGCGGGTAGAGCCGCGTGCCTGCTCCGCCTGCAAGCACCATCGCGACGATGTTCATTCCTGGGAGCCTTTCTCCATGAGTTTCTTTCGACAAACCCGCCGCAATGATATTGAGCCGTAGCAAAGGCCACTATCGCCCCGACGCGCATACGGATGTAGCGTGCGGGAGACCGCGTGTAGTCGCGCTGCGACAGGAGATTCAAGTCGCCGCGATAGCCCGGGTTCAGGCTGCGCCCTACCATTCGGTCCAACCCCCGGGGTGCGCGAATGCCCGTCCCGATTTCCAACAAGGTCCTCTCCGCGGTAATCGTTACCGGCGGAGCGCTGCTCCTCTCAGCCGCGTCCCCGTACGCCGTCGCGCCCGAGCTGGCGGGGATCGCCTGCACGCCGTCGACGGCGGAGCCGCAGTCCTACGCAGATCTCGAGCCGCCCGACGTGACGCAGCAGGCGCTCATTCAGCACCTGTCGAAGCGCTTTTTCATCGCTCCGGCGGCGACCGAGCGCATGGTGGCCGCGGCGCACCGGGCAGCAGCCGAAGTCGGGCTCGATCCGCTGCTAGTACTCGCGGTGATCTCGATCGAATCGCGCTTCAACCCGATCGCGGAAAGCGTGATGGGCGCCAAGGGGCTCATGCAGATCATCCCGAAATACCACCTCGACAAGCTGCGCGCGGCGGGCGGCGAGCACGCGGTGTTCGACCCGGAGAGCAATATCCATGTCGGCACGCGCATCCTCCAGGAGTACGTCTACCGCACCGGCACGCTGGAGGCAGGCCTGCAGTTCTACAACGGCGCCTTGCGCGACGGGTCGGCTCAATACGCCCACAAGGTGCTCGCCGAGCGCATGCGCCTTGAGCAGGTGTTGCGCCTGCGCGACGGATGAGGACTCTTCTTCTTTTGCTGGCGCTCCTCGGTCCGGCGGGCGGCTTCGCCGCGCAAGGCGATGTCACCGGCGCCGACGTCGACGAAATCCGGACAGTCATCCATCGCCAGATCGACGCCTTCCGGCGGGACGACGCCCACGGCGCGTTTGCCCTCGTGTCGCCCAACGTACAGCAGACCTTCGGCACTCCCGAGCGCTTCCTTGACACCGTGCGCATGGCCTACCGCGCGGTGTACCGACCGGCCAGCGTATCTTTCCTTGAGCTCGTGGTGATGGGCAGCGACGTCGTGCAGCCGGTGCAGGTCACCGACCGCTCCGGCGCAGTTTGGGTGGCGTACTACGCTATGCAGCGGCAGAAGGATGGCAGCTGGCGCACCCACGGCTGCCGCCTCGTTCAGCCGACCCGGATTATTTCTGCATAATCGGGGGCGTGGAGGCGCCCGCACGAGCCCTGGTCGCGCCGAGCGCGGTCTGGCGCGGCCGCCCCTATCCTCTGGGAGCGACTTGGGACGGGGCCGGAGTCAACTTCGCGTTGTTCTCGAAGCACGCCGAGGCTGTGGAGCTATGCCTTTTCGACCCGAAGGGCCGGCGCGAGATCGAGCGCGTTGCGGTGCGCGAGCGCACCGATTTCGTCTGGCACTGCTACCTGCCCGAGGCGCGGCCCGGCTTGCTCTACGGCTACCGCGTGCATGGCCCGCACGACCCCGACCGCGGCCATCGCTTTGACTACAACAAGATCCTGCTCGATCCCTATGCCCGCCTGATCAGGGGAAGAGTTTCGGCCGGGATTGGTAGGTGCGAGGTCGTGGACCCGGCGTTTACCTGGGGCGACGACCGGCCGCCGCGCACGCCGTGGCAGGACACGGTCATCTACGAGCTCCACGTTAAGGGCTTTACGCAGCTCCATCCCGAGGTGCCGGAACAATTGCGCGGCACGTATGCCGGCCTCGCATCCCAAGCAGCCATTTCCTATCTAAAGGACCTGGGCGTTACGGCGATCGAGCTGTTGCCGGTCCACACCATCGCCGACGAGCGGCGGCTTCTGCACCACGGTTTGCGCAACTACTGGGGCTACAACTCGATCGGCTTCTTCGCCCCGGACATGCGCTATTCAGCGAGCGGCACGCTGGGCGAATTCAAGAGCATGGTGAAGACGCTGCACGCGGCCGGCATCGAGGTCATTCTCGATGTCGTCTACAACCACACTGGTGAGGGCGACCATACCGGACCCACCCTCAGCTTCCGCGGCATCGACAACGCAATCTACTACCGCCTGGATCCTGGGCACCTGCGTCGCTATCTCAACTACGCGGGCACCGGCAACAGCCTGAACCTGGTGCACCGCGTGGTGCTCGCGCTCGCCATGGACAGCCTGCGCTACTGGGTCCAGGAAATGCATGTCGATGGCTTCCGCTTCGACCTCGCCGCCACCCTCGCGCGCAACGCCGAGGGCGCGTTCGACCGCAACGTCGCCTTCCTCGCCGCGGTGCGCCAGGACCCGGTGCTGTCGCAGGTGAAGCTCATCGCCGAGCCCTGGGACCTCGCCGAGGGGGGCTACCAGCTCGGCAACTTCCCGCCCGGCTGGGCGGAGTGGAACGACAAGTATCGTGACGCGGTGCGCTCGTACTGGAAAGGCGACGAGGGCTTAATCGGCGAGCTCGCCTCGCGCATCTCAGGCTCCCAGGATATTTTCCAGCGCAGCGGCCGCGCGCCCGTCGCTAGCATCAACTTCGTGACCACGCACGACGGCTTCACGCTGCACGACCTCGTGAGCTACGAGCGCAAGCGTAACGAAGCCAACCTGGAAGGCAACCGCGACGGCTCGGACAATCACCGCAGCTGGAACTGCGGCGTGGAGGGCCCCACCGATCAGGTTTCGATAAGGAATTTGAGAGATAAGCAGAAACGCAACTTCCTCGCGACGCTGTTGTTGTCGCAAGGTGTGCCGCTCCTTGTGGCCGGCGACGAAATGGGACGCACCCAGCTCGGCAACAACAATGCTTACTGTCACGACAGCGAGCTCTCCTGGATCGACTGGCAGCTCGACGCGGACGCCCGGGCGCTGGCTGAGTTTGCGAGAAAGCTTCTTTCGCTGCGAAAAACCCATCCACTTCTTCGCCGGCGCGCTTACCCGAAGCCCGAGAACACTGTCTGGCTCTCTCCCGAGGGCCGGGAAATGAGCGAGCAGGACTGGAGGCTGCCCTTCGCGCGCTGCATTGGATGCCTCATGGTTGGCGAACGCCTCGCCGAGCGCGACGAGCGCGGCACGCCGATCATGGACGACGACTTGCTCGTGCTGATGAACGCGCACCACGATGCCGTCGAGTTCCATCTTCCCGATGAGGCCTGGGCGCTGCTCGTGGACACTGCGCAGTCCGAGACAAATTCCGCCGGAAAGGCTTACCGGCTCGAAGCGCGCTCGATCGCGCTCCTCGCTAGACCCAGGCACACAAGCCCAGCTCGAACGGGTGCGTGAGAAGCTCGTGGCGAGGGTAAATGCGGATCCGGTAGTCGAGCCGGCCCGCGAGGCCAGGCTTGAATTCGATTTCGAAACGATGCTCGTCGTCGGATAACGCTCCGGCCTCGGTGAGTTCATGCGTATGGCGCACCGGCGCGCCCTCGTGTGGGCTGCGCATGAGGACGAGCTCGACGCAAATGTCTTCGGGGGCGAGGCCGTTCAGCTTGACGGCGACCTCTACGAGAAGCGATTCGCCGAATTGGATGCGAGGCTTCGGCATGTCGAGCCGGCGCGCGGCCACGCCGTTCCATGCCGCCCGAACCTTGGCTTTCCACGCGGCCACCGCCTTCGCGCCTTCGTACTCTTTTTGGGCATAGCGGTAGCCCTGGCGTGAGGCGGGGATGTAATACTTCGAGACGTACTCGCCGAGCATGCGAGAGGCGTCGTAGCGAGGAAGGAGCGAGGCCATGGAACGCTTGGCGATCTTCATCCAGCCCGGCGAGTAGCCGCCCTCGGTGCGGTCGTAGTAGAGCGGAATTACCCGATCCTGCAGGATCTCGTAAAGCGTGCGCGCCTCCTCGCCGTCGCGCCGGTGCGGGTCCAGATCGGGCGAGGCGGGCTTGATCGCCCAGCCGTTCTCGCCGTCGTAGCCTTCGTCCCACCAGCCGTCGAGGATCGAGAGGTTGATGACGCCGTTCATGCCGGCTTTCATTCCGGAGGTGCCCGAGGCTTCGAGCGGGTGCACCGGGTTGTTGAGCCACACGTCCACGCCCGACACTAGGCGGCGAGCGATGTGCAGGTCGTACCCCTCGAGGAAAAGGATGCGGCCGGCGAACTCATCCTGGTGTGACAGGTGCACCAGCGTGCGGATCAGCTCCTGCGCGGGATCGTCGGCCGGGTGCGCTTTGCCCGCAAACAGGAACAGCACCTGGCGCGCGCGGTCTCCGAGCAGGCGGCGCAGGTTGTCGAGGTCGTTGAAGAGAAGCGTCGCGCGCTTATAGGTGGCGAAGCGGCGTCCGAAGCCGACGGTGAGGACGTTCGGGTTCTTCGGGTCGGCGTACTTGAGCAGCCTCTCGAGGTGCGACTCGCTGCCGTGGTTGCGCGCGTGCTGCAGCGACATGTGGTGGCGCACCATGTGGAACAGCCGCGCCTTGATGTCCTGGCGCACGCTCCAGAAGATGTGGTCGGGGATACCACGGATCTTCTCCCAGATGCCCGGATGGCCGAGGCGGTGCATCCAGCCCACGCCGAGGAAGCGGTCGAGCACCTCGCTCCATTCCGGCGCGAGAAAGGTGGCGACGTGCACGCCGTTGGTCACGTACCCCACCGGGTTCTCTTCCGGCGCAATCTGCGGCCAGTAATCTCTCAGGAGCCGCGCCGAGACGCTGCCGTGGATGCGGGAGACGCCGTTCTGGTAGCGCGAGCCGCGGATCGCGAGCGCGGTCATGTTGAAGTCGCCGCCCGCCGGAGGGCGGCCGAGCGCGGCGACGTTTTCCTCGCCGAAACACGCCTTCAGGTAAGGCAGTACCACGGTCTCGGCGAAGTGGTCATGCCCCGCGGGCACCGGCGTATGGGTGGTGAACACGGTGTTCGCGGCGACTGCCTCGAGTGCCGCGTCCAAGCCGAGGCCTTCCTGCATTAGCACGCGCACGCGCTCGAGAACCATGAAAGCCGCGTGACCCTCGTTAATGTGCCATACCGTGGGCTTGTGGCCGATCGCAGCGAGCGCGCGCACGCCGCCCACGCCGAGAACGAGTTCCTGCTCCAGGCGCGTGACGCGGTCGCCGCCGTAGAGCCGGTGGGCGATGTCGCGGTCGCGCTCGGCGTTTTCCGCCAAGTCGGTGTCGAGCAGGTACAGCGTGACGTGGCCGACGCGCGTCCGCCACACCTTGACCAGCACGTTTCTTCCGGGAAACTGGACCTCGACCGTCAAGTCGCCGCCGTCGGCGCGGCGCACGGGCGCGATCGGCAGGTCATCGAAATCATTGTCGTGGTATTCCGCGCGCTGGCGTCCGTCGGCGTCGACGGTCTGGGTGAAGTAGCCCTGCCGATAAAGCAATCCGACCGCGATGAACGGCAGCTGGAAATCGCTCGCCGCCTTGCAGTGATCGCCGGCGAGGATACCGAGACCGCCAGAGTACATCGGCAAACTCTCGTGCACGCCGAACTCGGCGCAGAAATACGCGACGAGATCCTCGGGCCGGAAGCCGCCCGAGTTCTGCTTGAACGGCGGCTCAGCGTGGTAGGCGTCGAAGGCCGCGAGCACGCGCGTGAGGCTGTCGAGGAACGCGGGGTCGGCGGCGGCGTCGATCAGGCGCTGCTCGTCGATCCGCTTGAGCATCGCTTTCGGACAGTGACCGACCGCGTCCCAGAGCGCGGGGTTCATCCTCGCAAAGAGCGAGCGCGTGGGGCGGTTCCAGCTGTACCAGAGATTGTTCGCGAGCTCCTCGAGCCGCTCGAGGCGCTTTGGGACACGAGGATTGACCTCAAGCGAATAGCTGGTGGGAGGCTGCACGGAGCCGCGTAGTCTACCGAATCAATGCTCCGCCGGTGCGCTGGCGGAGCGCGCTAGATTCACATTTTTTGTCCACCAGAGCTCGGCTTCGCGTTGCGTCCAGCGGTGCTCGAGCGCGAGCGCATCGAGGGCCTCGACCAGGTCGGCGATGCGCTGCGGCCGGTCCTCGCGCCGCTTCTCGACGCATGAGAGCACGAGCAAGTCGAGCTCGACCGGGATCGGCTGCGGCGCCACCGCCGAGGTGCGCGGCGGCTCCTCGTTCAGGATTTTGCTCGTGAGCTGGAGGTCGTCGGCGCTCTCGAAGAGCTTGCGGCCGGTGAGCATGAGGAACGCGACCGCGCCGAGCGCATAGATGTCGACGCGCGCGTCGACGTCGGCCGGGTTGCGCAGCCGCTCGGGCGCCATGTAGAGCGGCGTGCCGAGAATGCGCAGGCTGCGCGTAAGGTCGCGGCTGTGCTCCTCGGCGACGTGCTTCACCAGCCCGAAGTCCAGGATCTTGACATGATCGTACACCCCGCCGTAGCGGCATACCATGATGTTCTCGGGCTTGATGTCCCGGTGCACCACGCCCTTCGCGTGCGCCTCGGCAAGCGCCGCGCACACCTGGCGCAGGATGTGGATGGTCCGCGCCACCGGGATGGGATTTTGTTTCGACAGGACTTCAGAAACTGTCAGGCCGTCCAGGTACTCCATCGCGTAGTAGAACAGGCCGTCGCGCGTGCGGCCGAAGTCGAAGATCTCCACCGTGTTCGGATGCGCGAGGCTCGAGGCCATCTGCACCTCGCGCTCGAAGCGGGCGATCATCTCGTCGGTGGCGCGTGCCGGCTTCAAAAGCTTGACGGCCGCCGGCCGCCTGAGCAGATCATGCCGTGCGAGATAGACGGTCGCCATCCCGCCTTCGCCGATGCGCTTCTTCAGCACGTAGGCGCCGAGCTTGCGGGAGCCGCCGAGCTCGCTGCGCAGCCGCACCACCGACAGCGCGCTCGCGGCGGCGGCGAGCACAGCGATGACGAGCGCCCCGAACACAACGCCGAAAGCGATGTGGAGGTAGCGCAGCGGCGCATAGGCCTCGGCGGCGCTGATCTCGACCGCGACGCCGAAGTCGTATTGCGGCACCCAGCGCCACGCGCCGATCACGTCGCCGCCGTGGTAGCTCGCATAAGGCTCGAGCACCATGCCTTCCGCCTGCTGCGCCGCGGGCCTCGCAAGCGGGGTTACACCGCCGCCGTAGCGGCCGGGGCTGAGCAGGTTGCCGCCGCGGTCGAAAGCGTAGGTCTCGCCGGTGTCGCCGGTCGAGCCGGCGGCGAGGATCGCGGCGAAGCGGCCGTCGGCGTATTCGCCCATACCGAGCGCGGCGATGATGTCGCCGGAGGCTGAGCGCACCGGCGCCTCGATCCACACCACCGAGCGGTCGAGTGGCAGCTGTGGCGGCGGCTTCTCCGGCGCGGCCTCGAGGCGCTCGTGCTCGCGGTAAGGGCGCACGAAGCGCGTCTCGCCGCCGAATACCGGCTCGAGGTCGCGCGCGAACGCCGCCGGCTTGATGCGCAGGCCGCAGTACTCCCGGAAGCGCGAGGCGACGATACGCTGCGAGCGGTCGACGGTGTTGAACACGACCGCGCCCTCGTCCTCGAGCAGCGCGGTGAGCTGGGCGATGAGCGGCCGGCGCGCCGGCGCGTTGCAGTAGTCCTGCGCTGCGGCGCCCGGCCGCGAGGCGATGCGCACCAGCGCCTCGACCGCCTCGCGCACTTGCGGCTCGCGCGCCACGCGCCGCATGTCGGTTTTGTGGTCCTCGATCCACAGGCCGAGCGTGCGCACTTCGGCCTCGAGCATCGAGCGCAGCGCTGCGGCTCGCAGATCGCGCAGCGAACGCTCGACCTGGCTGTAGGTCCAGTAGCCGAGCGCGAAGAGCAGCGCCGACACCACGAGCACGCCGGTTGCCCACGCCGGAACCGAAACCAGCCGTTTCTGCGGCTGTTCCGGGGCCGGGTGAAGGGTATCTACAGCTATGGGATGGGAACCGCGGCGAGGAGCTGCGCGGCTACGTCGACACGGCGTCCGGCGTCGTGCGCCGGACGCAGTCGGTGCGCGGCAACGCCGGGCACGATCGCCTGCACGTCCTCGGGGATCACCTTGTCGCGGCCTTCCAGCAGCGCCCAGGCCTTCGCCGAGTGCACCAGCGCGAGCGCCGCGCGCGGCGAAAGGCCCGTCAGGTATTCCGGCGAGCGCCGCGTGTGCTCGACGATC
>DATFEI010000038.1:0-26116 GCA_035251315.1 Burkholderiales bacterium
AGATCTCGGCACCGGCTGCGGGGCGATCGCCCTCGCCTTGAAGAAGCATCGGCCGCACGCGCGGGTGGTCGCCGTGGACGCGAGCGCCGCCGCGCTGGTGGTCGCGCAGCGTAACGCCGCGAAGCACGGCCTCGATATCGACTTCCGGCACGGCCGCTGGCTAGAGCCGCTCCGCGCCGAGCGCTTTGATCTTATTGTCTCGAATCCCCCGTACATCGCCGCAGGGGATCCGCATCTCGCCGAGCTGCGGTTCGAGCCCGAGAGCGCGCTGGTCGCCGGCCCCGATGCCCTCGGCGCCATCAGGGAGATTGCACGCGGCGCGGAGGCGCATCTGACGCCGGACGGAAGGCTCTTGCTTGAGCACGGCATGGGGCAGGACCGGGCCGTGCGAGAGCTGCTTTCGGCGGCAGGCCTTCAAGGCGTGGCGAGCTGGCGGGATCTTGCGGGCATCCCGCGAGTGAGCGGCGGAACGCGATAAAATCCGCAGCATGGACACCCAAGAGCGAATCAAGCAGCAGGTAACCGGCAACCGCGTCGTGCTTTACATGAAGGGCACGCCGCAGTTCCCGCAATGCGGCTTCTCGGCGCTCGCCGTGCAGGTGCTCGGCGCCTGCGGCGTGAGGGACTTCACTGCGGTCAACGTGCTCGCCGACCAGGCGATCCGCGAAGGCATCAAGCAGTACGCCAACTGGCCGACCATCCCGCAGCTCTACGTGAACGGGGAGTTCGTCGGCGGCTCGGATATCATGCGCGAGATGTATGAGTCGGGCGAGCTGCAGAAGCTCCTAGAGACCGAGCAGGCGTAAGCACGACCTGACCTGCCCGAGATAACCGCGGCCGAACAGGTTCAGGTGATTGAGCAGGTGATAGAGGTTGTAGAGGTGTTTTCGCTTATCGTAGCCTTCGGCCAGCGGAAAAGTGTCCTCGTAAGCCTGGTAGAACTCGCGCGGGAATCCGCCGAATAGCTCGGTCATCGCGAGATCCGCCTCGCGATCACCGTAGTACACCGCCGGATCGAACACTACCGGCCCGCTCTGCGTAAAGCCCACGTTCCCGCTCCACAGGTCCCCGTGCAGCAGCGAAGGCTGCGGCTGGTGGTTTTCCAGCCACTGGTCGAGCGCGCCGACATCAACGTCGAGGCCTGCGATCTCGAGCTGCGGCCGCATCCGGCGCTCGCGCCAGAACTGCGCCCAGTCGTCGCACCAGGCGTTCTTCTGCGGCGTCGAGCCGATGTAGTTGTCTCGCGCCCAGCCGAAGTGCGCAGCCGGTTGTCGATGCGCTTTGGCGAGCATGCGGCCGAGGGCGGCAAAGTCGCCTTGGCGCTGGAGCTCGAGGTATTCGAGCAGGAGGTACGCTTCACCGCCAGCGACGCCATGCGCTAGAGGCTGGGGAGCGCGCAGTCCGGCGTTGCGCAACGCGAGGAGCCCCTGCGCTTCGGCGGCGAACAGGTCTTGCCGGTCCGGTGAGTTGGTCTTGAGGAAACGTCGCTTGCCGCCGATCACGACGGCATGACAACGATGAATGCAGCCGCCGGATGCGCGCCGCGCCCATTCGATGCGAAGGTGCTGCTGCAGCGCTGCGCCTAGGCCGATGTGAGTCTCATGTTCGACAGGTTGAGCCGCTCGACGAGGATGCTGACGAAGGCGCGGTCGAAGTGCGCGCGGCACCCGACCGAGGCGCGCTCCAGCTCGGCGGTGGGGACCCGCACGATGTGCGCATCCCTTGAGGCGGTCACGGTCGCGCCGCGCTCGCGCCGCTCGGCCGAGAGGTAGGCCATCTCGCCGAAGCATTCGCCCGGGCCGAGCACGCTGATGAGCTTGCGGTTCTTGGTGACGCGGGCTTCGCCTTCGAGGAGCACGCAGAAGAAGTCGCCCGGCTCGCCTTCGCGCACGATCTCGGTGCCCGCGGCCACGCGCTGCCACTGGCCGATCCTCACCACTTCCCAAAGCTCCGCCTCGGCAAAGCGCTTGAAAAAGCCGAGCACGCGCAATGCGGCGAACTTGTCGGCGTCACCCAAGCTATCACGGCGGGCGGGCCCGGACGCGTTGCGTAAAGCTCGGACCAGATCGTCGGCGAACTCGTCCCCGCTGTGGTAGCGCGCGTCCGCGTCCTTTTGCATAGCGCGGCGCACGATACGGTCGAGCGCCTCCGGCACGCCCCGCCGGTGCGACGAAGGCGGCGCTGGCTCTTGCTGCGTGATCTGGTAGATGATGCTGAACTTGTTCGAGCCGTGGAACGGCAGCTTGCCGCAAAGCATCTGGTACATGACCACGCCGAGCGAGTAGAGGTCGGTACGGTGATCGACGAGCTCCTCGCGGATCTGCTCGGGCGACATGTAGGCCGGCGATCCGACGCCGGTAATCTGCGTAGTCTCCGCGCCGACGTTGAGCGCCAAACCGAAATCACCGATTCGCACGTCTGTTGGCGCGGCGGCGTAGAGCAGGTTGCCCGGCTTGATGTCGCGGTGGGTGACGCCCTGCATGTGCGCGTACGCCAACGCACGCGCGCACTTGAAGATGATCTCCATGGTCTGCTCGATCGGCAGCAGCGTATCGGCGCCGCAGAAGCGCTCCATGGTGCCGCCCGGGACGTACTCCATGACGATGTAACCGGAATCCTCGCCGATGCCGGCGTCGTAGATCTGCGCGATGTGCGGATGGTCCAGCTTTCCGGCGAGCGACGCCTCGGTGAAGAACAGCTTCCGGAAGAGCCGGCCCCGCGCCGGGTCGCGCAGCGATTCGGGAAAAATCCGCTTCACCGCGACCTGGCGGCCGCGGAACGGGTCCTGACAGAGGAACACCTCCGAGGTAGCGCCCTCGCCGAGTTTGCGGATTACCGGGTAGTTGGCGACGTGCTCCAAGCGCCGCAACAGTACTTCTCGCGCGTGCCGCCGTCGACGTACTGCATCACGATGTAATGCAGGTTTTCCTTCATCGCCGCAGGCGCCTGCGCGCAAGCTCAGCGGCCCTTCGCACCTGCGCAGGCGCGGTACCGCCGGGATGCCGGCGTGCGGCGACCGAGCCTTCCGGCGTGAGGATACGCTGTACGTCAGAACCGATCTTCTTCGAAAGGCTTCTTAGTGTCGCCAGCGGCAAGGCGGCGAGATCGACGCCTGCAGCCTCTGCCGCACGCACCGCGCGCGCGACGACGTCGTGGGCGTCGCGAAACGGTACGCCCCTGCGCACAAGATAATCGGCAAGATCGGTCGCAGTGGCATGGCCCTCCAGCACCGCGGCGCGCATCGCGTCCGGCACCGGCTCCAGGCCGGCGATCAGGCCGGTGAAGACCACCACCGAGTCCTTGAGCGTGTCCACCGTGTCGAAGAGCGGCTGCTTGTCCTCCTGGTTGTCCTTGTTGTACGCGAGCGGCTGCGCTTTCATGAGCACGAGCAGCGCGACTAGCGCGCCGAATACCCGGCCGCTCTTGCCCCGCACGAGCTCCGGCACGTCAGGGTTCATCTTCTGCGGCATGATGGACGAGCCGGTGCAGTACGCCTCCGGCAGGCGCACGAAGCCGAAGCGCGGGTTCACCCACAGCACGAGTTCTTCAGCGAGGCGCGATAGGTGGACCATGATTAGGGCCGCGCAGGCGCAAAATTCGATAGCGAAATCCCGGTCCGAAACCGCGTCGAGCGAGTTCTCGCACAGGCGCTCAAAGCCGAGCGCGCGCGCCACGTGGACACGGTCGATGGGAAAGCTCGTGCCCGCAAGCGCGGCCGCGCCGAGCGGCAGTCGATTCACTCGTTTCCTGATTTCGCTCAGCCGTTCACGGTCGCGCTCCAGCATCTCGACATAGGCGAGCAGGTGGTGGCCAAAAGTGACCGGCTGGGCGACCTGCAGGTGCGTGAAGCCGGGCATGATGAGGGCGGCATGGCGCTCCGCATGGTCGAGCAGCGCGGCCTCGAGCCCGGCGATGAGCCCGCGCAGTTCGTCGATTTCGGCGCGCAACCAAAGCCGCACGTCAGTCGCCACCTGGTCATTCCGCGAACGTGCGGTATGCAGGCGCTTGCCCGCTTCGCCCACCAGCGCCGTGAGCCGGCGCTCGATGTTGAGGTGCACGTCCTCCGCGTCGAGCGACCAGCGGAACCGGCCGGCCTCGATGTCCCGCCCGATACGCCGTAACCCGCGCCGGATCGCGGCCAGGTCGCGCCGCGCCAGCACGCCCTGCGCCGCCAGCATATTGGCGTGGGCGAGCGACGCCTCGATGTCATACTTGGCCAGGCGCCTGTCGAAGGAGACTGAAGCGGTGAAGCGCTTGACCCGCTCGTCAACGGGCTCGGCGAAGCGCGCAGACCAGGGCGAGCGCTTTCTTGGCATAAGAATACGGTTGAAGACCCCTTCGTAACCATGGTCAGTATAAGGCAAACCGCGCATCAGGACCTGCTGCCAGACTTCCGCAACCTCGGCGTCATCGCGCGCGTCCTGCTTGCGGTAAACGCGGCATTGGTGGCCGGCGCGCTATTCGCGTCGGCCGATGTCCCGCAAGCGCTCGAGCGCTTCGTTGAGGCCGCCGCGTTCACGGAGCCGCTGCTGTTCGTGATCATCGTCGTGCTTTTCGCGCTTTCCGGAGTGCTGCGCCGGCTGCCCTACTGGAGCGGGTGCGCCGCGGTGCTTGCGCTGGTGGCTGCACTGGTCGCGGCATACGTTGCCGCGACCGGCGTGAACGCCGCGCTGGCACGCGTGCTTCTGCTTGCGATCCTGGTCGCGGCCGCGCTGCTTGCCTATTTTCGCCTCCTCTGGAAAGCGCACTCGCCCGCGCTTGCCGAAGCCCGCTTGCAGGCGCTGCAGGCGCGTATCCGTCCGCATTTCCTCTTCAACAGCCTGAACACGGTGCTTGCGCTCATCCGCCGCGACCCGCTGCGCGCCGAGCGCGCGCTCGAGGACCTCGCGGACCTGTTCCGTACTCTGATGTCCGATGCGCGGCAGTTCGTGCGTCTCTCCGATGAAATTTCGCTGCTCGAGCGCTACGCGGAGCTCGAGCAGCTGCGCCTTGGCGAGCGCCTGCGCATCACGTGGGACCTAGACAGCGCGCCGGTGGACGCGCTGCTGCCGCCGATGGTCCTGCAGCCGCTGCTCGAGAATGCGGTCTACCATGGCGTCGAGCCGAGTACCGGAACGGGCGACGTGCTCGTGCGCATCGAGCGGCTCGGCAACCGCGTGCTCGCACGCATTGAGAACCCGTATCTGGTGGACGCGCAAGGACGCCCCGAAGTGCAGCGTGCCGGCAACCGCATGGCGCTCGAGAACATCCGCGAGCGGCTGCAGCTCTTCTTCGACGCGGAAGCGAGGATCGCCACCCAGGCCGCCGCAGGCCGCTACTGCGTAGAGATCGAGATACCCTACCGCGTGACAGCGGTATGAACTCGCCCACGAGCCCGCTGAAGGTTTTCATCGTCGACGACGAGACCCCGGCGCGCGAGCGCCTGAAGGAGCTGCTCGGGGACATCGCTGCCGAGGTGCCGACGAGCGTTGTGGGCGAGGCGCGACATGGCGTGGAGGCGGTCGAGCTCATACCCGGAAGCGACGCGCAGATCGTCCTGCTCGACATCAAGATGCCGGCGATGGGCGGGCTAGAGGTGGCGCGGCATCTTGGCTCGCTTGAGCAGCCGCCGCGCATCATCTTCGTTACCGCGCACGACCGCCACGCGGTCGAGGCGTTCGAGCTGAACGCCCTCGACTATCTGCTGAAGCCCGTGCGCGCCGAGCGCCTCGCCGCCGCGCTGCGCAAGGCGTCAATCCCGGAAGGCGAACGGCTAGCAAAAGCGGCGGACGGGCCGCGCGAATACCTGTCGGTTCCCGAGCGGCATCGCATCGCACTGGTCCCGGTGCGCGATATCTTATTTCTTCGAGCCGAGCAGAAATACGTCACGGTGCGTACACGTGAACGCGAGTACCTGATCGAGGAGCCGCTGGTTGCGCTCGAACGCGAGTTCGCAACGCGCTTCGTGCGCATCCACCGCAACTGCCTAGTGGCGCGCGCCGCGATCCGCGGGTTCGAGCGCGCGCCCGGCGAGGAAGACGACGCGCATTGGCTGGTGCAGCTCGACGGCGTGGAGGAGAAGCTGGCGGTAAGCCGACGGCAGTGGCCGCTCGTGCGCGACCTGGTGACATGAAGCTCGTCATTGCGACGCGCCGCAGCCGGCTCGCGCTGTGGCAAGCCAACCACATCAAGCACCGGCTCGAGGCGCTGCATCGCGGCCTCTCGGTCGAGACGCTAGCACTCTCCACGCGCGGGGACGAGCTTATCGACCGGCGGCTCGACCAGGCCGGCGGCAAGGGTCTCTTCGTCAAGGAACTAGAGCAGGCGATGAGCGACGGCCGCGCCGACCTCGCGGTGCACTCGATCAAGGACGTCCCGGCCGAGCTGCCGCCGGGATTCACGCTGGCCGCGATCCCCGCGCGGGAGGATCCACGGGACGTCTTTGTTTCTCGCTCATACCAAGAACTTGCTGGAATGCCTCGAGGCGCGAGCGTCGGGACTTCGAGCCTGCGCCGCGGCGCGCAGATTACGGAGCGCCATCCGCAGCTCGAGATTCGCCTGTTGCGCGGCAATGTCGACACGCGGCTCGCGAAGCTGGACCGCGGGGAGTATGACGCCATCGTTCTCGCCGCCGCCGGGCTCGAGCGTCTCGGGCTCGCCGCACGCGCGACGGCGCACCTCGAAGTCGATGAAATGCTGCCGGCACCGGGCCAAGGGGCGCTTGGCATTGAGTGCCTTGCGGCGCGCGACGATGTCGCGGCGCTGCTCGCGCCGCTCGCCGACAGCGCAACGACCGCTTGCGTGCGCGCCGAGCGTGCGGTGAGCCGCGCGCTCGGCGGCAGCTGCGCGCTGCCGCTAGCGGCGTACGCGGAATGCTCGGAGAAACTAAGGCTCCGGGCACTTGTGGCTTCGAGCGACGGCAAGCGCATCGTACGCTGCGATCTGGAAGGCGAGGCTCGCGACCCGGAAGCCGCGGGAGATCGGGCAGCGGCGGTGCTGCGCGCGCAGGGCGCTGATGAAATCCTTGGCATCTGAGAGCCTGCGCGGCCGCGGCATCCTGGTGACGCGCCCCGGCGAGCGCGCCGCGAATCTCGCCCGGCTGATCGAGGCCTCGGGCGGCCGCGCGTACCTGTTTCCGGCGATCGACATTGAAGACCTTCCCGCGCCGCCCGAGCTCCAGCAACTTCATAAGTTCGATCTCGCCGTGTTTGTCAGCCCGACCGCGGTGAGCAAGATTATGGCGCATCTGGACGCCTGGCCGCGCGTGCTGCCGGCGGCGGCGGTTGGCGGCGGTACCCGACGCGAGCTCGAGCGCCGCGGTGTGCCCAGCGTCATCGCGCCGCAAGCCGGTGCAGACAGCGAGGCGCTTCTCGCGCTCGACGAGATGCAGCGGGTGGCCGGGAAGCACATCGTCATCTTCCGCGGCGAGGGTGGGCGCGAGCTGCTCGGCGACACTTTGCGCAGCCGCGGCGCGGATGTCGTGTACGCGGCAGGCTACCGGCGCACGCGCCCCAAGGGCGCTCACCTATGGACGGAAGACGAGATCGACGCCATCACCGTATCGTCGTCGCAGGGACTGGCGAATCTGTTCGACATTCTGGAGGGCGCTTTCCTGAGAGCGAGGCCGCTTTTCGTGCCCCACCCGCGCGTCGCCGATACTGCGCGCGAGCGGGCGGTGCGCGAGGTCGTGCTCGCCGGGCCGTCGGACGAGCAGGTGCTCAAGGCGCTGGTGGCATACTTTCGATCGCATGGCTGACACCCCGCCTCGCTCGCGTAGCGCGACTCTCGCGCTGATCGCAGTGCTGCTGGCCGCCGCCCTGGCGACGCTCTACTGGCTCGACGCACGCAACCGCATCGCGGCCACGCAGGACGAGCTCGCGCGCCGCCTGCGCGACGTCGAGCACGACGCGCGCGAGGCACGCTCGATCGCGCGCCTCGCGCAGGAAGGGATGCGCGAGGCGCAAGTGAAGGTCGCGCAACTGGAGGCGCGTCTTGCCGAGACGGAGAGCCAGCGGCTCGCGCTCGAGGCGCTGTACCAGGACCTTTCGCGCAACCGCGACGAGTGGCAACTCGCTGAGATCGAGCAGGTCCTCGCTATCGCCTCGCAGCAGCTGCAGCTCGCGGGCAACGTGCGCGCGGCGCTGCTCGCGCTGCAACTCGCCGACGCGCGCCTCGCGAAGGCCGACCGGCCGCAATTCGTGCCGGTGCGGCGGGCGCTCGCGCGCGACATCGAGCGCCTCAAGGCGCTGCCGGTGCTCGACATCGCCGCCATGAGCTCGCGCATCGACAGCCTGGTGGCCGGGGTCGACTCCCTGCCGCTCGCCTTCGAAGAGCGATCCGTCCCGGTGAAGGAGAAAGCCCCTGCTCAGGACGGCGGCTTCTGGTCGCGCCTCGGCTCGGAGGTGTGGAGCGAAGTCAAGCAGCTCGTAGTGGTGCGCCAGGTGGGCACGTCCGAGCCGCCGCTCGTGCCACCCCCGCAGGCCTACTTCCTGCGGGAGAATCTGCGCCTGCGGCTCCTTAACGCCCGGCTCTCGCTGCTCGTACGCGACGAGGCAGGGTATCGTGAGGACCTGCGCGCCGCGGACGCCTGGATCCGCCGCTATTTCGACGTTCGCGGCAAGCACACCACCGACGCGCTCGCACAGCTGAAACAGCTCTCGGCCGCGTCGATCAGCTTCGAGATGCCGACCATCTCGGAAAGCCTGGACGCCGTGCGCGGGTTCACGTCGCGCCGTACGCGGACCCCAGGATGAGAAGCGCGCGATGAAGTCGCTCCTCTGGCTGCTCGTAGTCGCCGGTGCGGCGGTTGCGCTGGCGGTGCTCGGGCGCGCCGACTCCGGCTACGTGCTCTTTTTCTATCCACCGTGGCGCGTCGAGATGTCGATGGTGTTCTTTGCCATCGCCGCGCTCGCGTCGCTTGCGGCGCTCTACCTCCTGTTGCGGCTGCTTGGCGCGGCGCTCTCGCTGCCCGCCACGGTGCGTGCGTGGCGCCTGCGCCGCCGCCGCGAGCGCGCTCACGCCGCGCTCGCGGCCGCGCTGCAGGCGTACTACGAAGGCCGGTACGCGCGAGCGGAAAAGGAGGCGGCGATCGCCTTCGAGAGCGGCCCGAACCGGGGCGTCGCAGCGCTGCTCGCCGCGCGCGCCGCGCACCAGATGCGCGATTTCGAGCGCCGCGACCGCTGGCTCGAACGAGCCGATGACTTGGGCGAGGCGCTGCAGGCCGCGCGCCTCGTCAGCCGGGCGGAGCTCGCACTCGAGGATCGGGACTTCGCCGCGGCGCGCGAAGCGCTGCGCAACCTGCACGGCGCGGGGCCGAAACACGTTGCCACCACGCGCATGCTGCTGCGCGCCGAGCGCGGCGCAGGCGCCTGGGACGAGGTGCTGCGCCTCGCTTCGCAGCTCTCGAAGCGCGATGCCATTTCTCCGGCGCTCGCGGAGGAATACAAAGTGCAGGCGACGGTCGAGCTGCTCGCGCGCTCGGCCGATGACGGCGGTGCTCTCGAGCGCCGCTGGCGCAGCATCGCTGCGGCCGACCGCGTGCAGCCGCGTATTGCCGCCGCCGGCGCGCGGCATGCGACTGCGCTCGGCATGGCGGCACTCGCGCGCGAAATCCTGGAAAACGCGCTCGCCGCCGAATGGGTGCCACAGCTCGTCGCGCTCTACGGTGAGCTGCCCGGAAGCCTCCCTGCGGAAGAGAAAGCCGCCGAGGCGCGTGCGCGCATCGAGCGCGCGGAACGGTGGCTCCTTGAGCGCAACCGCGACTCGCAGCTTCTCGCCGCGCTCGGGCGGCTGTGCGCGCACGCCGAGCTATGGGGCAAGGCGCGCAGCTTTCTTGAAGCGAGCCTGTCGTTCGAGGAGAGCCGCACCGCACGGGTCGAGCTCGCGCGGCTCGCCGAGCGACTCGGCCAACCCGACGAAGCTCAGCGCCACTTCCGCAGAGCTGCCGAGCTTAGCTAGTGCAAACCCGCCGAGCTAGATCCATTCGCGGGGCTTGAGGAAGTCGGTGTAAAGCTTCTCCTCGGCGGAGCCGGGGTCGGGCTTCCAGTCATAGCGCCAGTCGGCGCGCGGTGGCAGCGACATCAGTATCGACTCTGTGCGCCCGCCCGACTGCAGGCCGAATAGCGTGCCGCGGTCGTAGACTAGGTTGAACTCGACGTAGCGCCCGCGGCGGTAGGCCTGGAAGCTTCGTTCGCGCGCGCCGAACGCGAATTCCTTGCGCCGCTCGAGGATCGGCACGTACGCGGCGAGGAAATTGTCGCCCACCGACTTCGTGAGCTCGAAGGAGCGCTCCTCCGCGAGATCGTCGAAGAAGATGCCGCCGACGCCGCGCGGCTCGCCGCGGTGGCGCAAGTAGAAGTACTCGTCGCACCAGCGCTTGAAGCGCGGATAGTAATCCGCGCCGACGGCGTCGAGCGCTTTCTTGCACGTCGCGTGGAAATGGCGCGCGTCTTCCTCGAAGCCGTAGTAAGGCGTGAGGTCCATGCCGCCGCCGAACCACCAGATATCTCCTGCGGAGAAAAACCGCACGTTCATGTGCACCGTCGGGCAGTACGGGTTGCGCGGATGCAAAACGAGCGATACGCCCATTGCCTCGAATGCGCGTCCGGCGAGCTGGGGCCGCGCGGCGCTCGCCGAGGGCGGCAATCTTGCGCCGTGAACCCGGGAGAAGTTCACGCCCGCGCGCTCGAACACCTGCCCGTCTTCCAGGATGCAGCTTGTGCCGCCGCCGCCTTCGGCACGCTGCCAAGAATCGCGCACGAAGCCCTTGCGGTCCAGGATTTCAAGCGCCGCGACGATGCGCTCCTGTAGGCCGGCGAGGTAATCATGGACCGCCCGCGAGTCCATGCTACGCGGTCTTCTTCAGCGCGCGGTAGGCGATGTCCTTGCGGTACTGCATGCCCTCGAAGCGGATACCTTCGAGCGCTTCGTATGCGCGCGCGCGGGCCATCTTTACCGAATCGCCAAGCGCGGTGACGCAAAGGACGCGCCCGCCGTCGGTGAGAACCGCCTTGCCCTCCAGGCGCGTACCGGCGTGGAACACGCGGCAGTCGGCGGCGGGCTTCGGCAGCCCGGTGATGGCGTCGCCCTTGCGCGGCTCGTCCGGATAGCCTGCGGCCGCGACCACCACGCCGAGCGCGGCGCGCCGGTCCCACTGCGGCTCGACCTGGTCAAGCGTGCCGTCCAAGGCTCGCTCGATGAGATCCAGAAGATCGGACTTCAAGCGCAGAATGATCGGCTGCGTTTCCGGATCGCCTAGCCGGCAGTTGAATTCCAGAGTCTTCGGATTTCCAGCCTTGTCGATCATCAGGCCGGCGTATAGGAAGCCCATGTACGGCGTGCCCTCTTGAGCCATTCCCTGGATCGCCGGTGCGATGATCTCGCGCATCACGCGGGCGTGAATCTTCGGCGTCACGACCGGGGCGGGCGAGTACGCGCCCATGCCGCCGGTGTTGGGACCGGCGTCGCCGTCGCGCAGCCGCTTGTGGTCCTGGCTGGTGGCGAGCGGCAGAACGTGGGCGCCGTCGCTCATTACGATAAAGCTCGCCTCCTCGCCTTCCAGGAACTCCTCCACCACGAGCCGTGCTCCAGCGGCGCCAAGGGCTTGCTGCGTCATCATCCGGTCGATTGCGGCGTGGGCCTCCGGCACGCTCGACGCGACCACCACGCCCTTGCCTGCGGCGAGCCCGTCGGCCTTGATCACGATCGGCGCGCCGCGCTCGGCGACGTACGCCTTGGCCGTTTCCGCGGCTTCGAACGTGCGATGCGCAGCGGTCGGGATCTTGTGGCGCGCCATGAAGCTCTTGGCGAAGTCCTTCGAAGCTTCGAGCTGCGCCGCCGCGCGCGTGGGCCCGAAGATCTTCTGCCCCGCGTCGCGGAACGCATCGACGATGCCTGCAGCAAGCGGCGCCTCCGGGCCGACCACCGTCAAATGGATTTTCTCTTTTCTGGAGAAGGCGACCAACTCTTCGATCCCGGTGAGGGACACGTTTTCCACGCCGTTCTCGCGCGCGGTGCCGCCGTTGCCCGGCGCGACGAATACTTTCTGCACGCGCGGGCTTTGCGCCAGCTTCCACGCCAGGGCGTGTTCACGCCCGCCCGAGCCGATGACCAGCAGTTTCATCTCAGTGCCTGAAGTGACGCATACCGGTGAACAGCATCGCGATGCCACGCTCGTCGGCCGCGGCGATCACTTCCTCGTCGCGCACGCTGCCGCCGGGCTGTATCACCGCGGTGGCGCCTGCGTCTGCGAGCGCGTCGAGGCCATCGCGAAAAGGAAAGAAAGCGTCGGAGGCGACCACCGCGCCCTTCAGATCGAGCTTGGCGTCCTTGGCTTTGAACGCCGCGACGCGCACGCTGTCGAGCCGGCTCATCTGCCCTGCGCCGATTCCCAGCGTCGCGCCTTCGCCGCAGAATACGATGGCGTTCGACTTGACAAACTTCGCAACGCGCCACGCGAACAACAGGTCGCGTTTCTGAGCCTCGGTCGGTCGCTTGCGCGTCACTACCTTCAGTTCTTTCTCGTTTAGAAGCTCCGAGTCGCTCGTCTGCACGAGTAGCCCGCCGCCTACGCACTTGTAGTCGTGCGCCTGCACTTCGTGGGACATAGGCACCTCGAGCACTCGGAGATTCGTCTTCGCGGCGAACTCCTTCTGCGCCTCGGGCTCGACACGCGGGGCGATGATCACCTCGGCGAATTGCCTGCCGAGGGCTTCGGTGGCGTCGCGATCGAGGGCGCGGTTGAAGGCGAGGATGCCGCCAAATGCGGACACCGGGTCGCAGCGAAACGCCTTCTCGTACGCCTGGAGCAGGCTCTCTCCGGTAGCCACGCCGCAAGGATTGGCGTGCTTGACGATCACGCAGGCCGGGAGGCCGAAGCTCTTGACGCATTCCCAGGCCGCGTCGGCGTCGGCGATGTTGTTGTACGAGAGCTCTTTACCCTGAACCTGGCGATAGCTGGCGAGGCTGCCGGCCACGGCGCGCGCATCGCGATAGAACGCGGCGCGCTGGTGGGGGTTCTCGCCATAGCGCAGGTCCTGGCGCTTGTGCAGCTGTAGCGTGAGCGTCTCGGGAAACGCGCCGTCCCGGGACGAAAGGTAGTTGGCGATCGCGCCGTCGTAAGCGGCAGTGTGGGCGAACGCCTTCTTCGCGAGCGCAAACCGCGTCGCCTCCGAGACGCCGCCGGCACGGAGCTCCGAGAGCACACGTTCATAGTCGTCGGGATCGACCAGCACCGCGACTCCGGCATAGTTTTTGGCCGCGGCGCGCAGCATCGCCGGACCGCCGATGTCGATATTCTCGATCGCGGCTTCCAGCGTGCACTCGGGATCGGCGACGGTGGTGGCGAACGGATAGAGGTTCACGACCAGGAGGTCGATCGGCGCGATGCCCGCGGCGCGGATCGCCTCCATGTGCTCGGGAAGGTGGCGGCGGGCAAGCAGGCCGCCATGGATCTTCGGGTGCAGGGTCTTCAGCCGGCCGTCGAGCATCTCGGCGAAGCCGGTGTAAGCGGACACCTCGGTCACGACCAAGCCCTCCTTCTGCAGGAGCTTGGCGGTGCCGCCGGTGGAGAGCAGCTCGACGCCGAGTGCGGCAAGCGAGCGGGCGAGGTCGACGACGCCCGACTTGTCCGAGACGCTGACGAGCGCCCGCTGGACCTTCGTCACTACCCTTTGATGCGCAGCTGCTGCATCTTTGTGCGGAGCGTGGCGCGGTTGATACCGAGCATCGCGGCGGCGTGGGTCAGGTTGCCCTTCGCATGGCCGAGCACGGTCTCGATCATCGGCTTCTCGATGTTCTTCAGCACCATTTCGTAGATGGCGGTCGGTGTCTCGCCGTCCATGTCCTTGAAGTAGCGCTCAAGCGAGCGCTTGACAGCATCGGAAAGCTCGTTGCCTTTGCTCATGCTGCGAGTCTCTCGAAGTAGTCGTTCACCGCGGCGCGCTGCGCGTCGGCGACATGAAGGCGGTTGACGCTGGAGCGGAACTCTTCGCCGCCGGGCAGCGAGCGCACGGTCCAGCCGATATGTTTGCGCGCGACGCGCGCGCCGTGCTCGCACCCGTAGAGGCTGTAGAGCCCGTCGAGGTGCTCGGCGAGCACCGCCCCGATCTCGCGCGCCGGCGGCGGCGCGAGGCGCTCGCCGGTAGCGAGATAGTGCGAGATCTCGCGGAACAGCCACGGCCTGCCTTGCGCCGCGCGGCCGATCATCACGGCGTCAGCGCCGGTCGCCTCGAGTACGCGCTTCGCGTCCTCGGGCGACTTAATGTCGCCGTTGGCGATCACCGGGATGCGCACTGTGGCCTTCACTTCGGCAATGGTCCCGTATTCCGCGTGCCCTTCGAACGCGCAGGCGCGCGTGCGGCCGTGGATCGCGAGCGCCTGTACGCCGGCGGACTCCGCGATCCGGGCGATGCGCAGCGCGTTGCGCCGGCGCGGGTCCGGCCCGGTGCGAATCTTCAATGTTACCGGCACGTCGACCGCCGCGATAACCGCGTCCAGAATGCGCGCGACCAGCGATTCGTCTTCGAGTAGCGCCGAACCGGCGTGGACGTTGCATACTTTTTTCGCCGGGCACCCCATGTTGATATCGATTATCTGCGCGCCCCCGCCGACGTTGAAGCGTGCCGCGTCGGCCAGCAGGTGCGGGTCGGCACCAGCGATTTGTACCGAGATCGGGCCCGGCTCGCCCGCGTGGTCCGTGCGCAGCCGGGTCTTGCGCGACCCGCGCAACTCGGGGCGGGCGCCGACCATCTCCGAGACCGCGAGCGCCGCGCCGAAGCGGCGCGCCAGGCGGCGGAAGGGGCGGTCGGTGATACCGGCCATGGGAGCGACGAACAAGCCGTTGAAGAGCGCGTAGGCTCCGATCCTCATTGCCGAGATTGTGATTCGAGGGGAGGCGGATTTTATCTGCTTTCCCCGGCAAAAAAAACGGCTCGCGACGCCTTGTTGCTTTTTTACGGCAGCGCCGAAGGACCGAAGATCATGCGGCGTGCGAAGAACCGCCGCGGCGCCGGGAAAATATCGAGCATCGTCAATGCTGCGCCCGCAAAGGGGTTCAAGCGGAGAAAGGCCCGCGCCAGGAAATCGGTCACTCGAATCGCCGCGTCGGCGTCGAGCGCGCGGCGCGCGGCGAAACGGCGCAGCAACGCGGGGTCGCCCGCATCGGGCGCATCGCGCATGATCCGTGCCAAGTCCCAGGCGTCGCGTAAGCCGAGATTCAAGCCTTGCCCGGCAACCGGGTGCAGGGTTTGCGCGGCGTTGCCGATGTAAACGGCTCTTTCGGCGCTGCATTTCGCCCTCACCCGCAGAACGAGCGGGTGCGTCGCGCGCGCCGCCACGGCGACCGGAGCGCCGGCACGCGTGCCCGCCGCTGCGGCGAGCTCTTCGAGGAAACGGGTTTCAGATGCCAAGAGAAGCTGCTCTGCGCGCGCGGGTCGCATGCTCCAGACCACGGCGTAGCATCCAGCAAGCGGAAGGAGCGCGAGCGGTCCTTCGGCGGTAAAGCGCTCGAACGCGGTCGCGCCCGCCGGTGCGCTGAAGCGCACGCTCGCCACGAGCGCGTCCTGCGCATAACGCTTTTCCTCGGCATCGGGAGCGGCTCCCTCGGCATGCACTACGCAGCGCGCGGAAACTTCATCGCCGACGAGGAGGTCCTCAACCGCACAATGCAAGGCCCGAAGCAACTGTGAATACCCCAGGACGTAGCCGAGCGCCGGCACCCCCGCGTCGGCCGCGTCGAAGACTGTGCGACCAAAGCCGCGCGCGAGCGAAACATGGATGGTTTCGATGGGGGTGGGCGCAAGCGACGGCCAAACTCCCACGCGCTCCAGTATGAGACGGCTCGCATACGAGAGAACGATGGGACGGAAGGCCGGCGGCTGGCCTGCTTTACCGAGAACTGCGACCCGCTTCCGGGAGGCGCGTAAAGCCAAAGCGGCGACACAGCCGACCGGGCCGGCGCCGCGTACGAGGACGTCAACGGTCACCGTCACTCAATCGCCGCCGCGGGCATCGCGCATGAGCGCCTCGACATCAGCGACCGTTTTGGGCGCTTCGGCGGTAAGGACCTCGCAGCCCGTGTCGGTGACGAGCACGTCATCCTCTATGCGTACGCCGATGTTGTGCAACCGCTCCGGGATGTCGCCGTCCGCGCGGATGTAGAGTCCCGGCTCGACGGTGAGGGTCATGCCGGGCGCGAGGGTGCGCCAGGCCCCCTGGCGCTTGTAGTCCCCGGCGTCGTGCACATCCAGCCCCAGCCAGTGGCCGGTGCGATGCATATAGAAGCGCTTGTAGGTCTCCTTTTCCAATGCCTCCTGCACGCTTCCGGCGATTAGGCCCAGGTCGATGAGCCCCTGCGCCAGCACGCGCACCGCGGCATCGTGGGGCTCGTTCCACGCCGCGCCGGGTCGGACGCTTTCCAGCGCGGCGCGCTGCGCGGCGAGCACGACATCGTAGACTTGGCGCTGGGCGGCGCTGAAGCGCCCATTGACCGGGAACGTACGCGTGAGGTCGGAGGCGTAGCCGTCAAGCTCACAGCCGGCGTCGATCAGCAGGAGATCGCCTTGGCGCAGGACGGCGTCGTTGGCCACGTAGTGAAGCACGCAGGCGTTAGCTCCCCCGGCAACAATCGGGGTATAGGCCGGGGTCTGCGCTCCGCTCCGCCGGAACTCATAAAGGAGCTCCGCCTCGATTTCGTATTCATAGCGTCCGGGACGCGCGCACTGCATGGCGCGGCGATGCGCGGCAGACGCAATGCGCGCCGCGCGCCGCATGATAGCCAGCTCGTGCGTGTCTTTGACCAGGCGCATGTCGTCGATGACCGCGCGCACGTCGTGCACGCGCTCGGGCGCTGCGACCCCCGCGCGCGCTCGGGCGCGCACCGCGTTCACCCAGCGCAGCGCGCGCGCGTCCCATTCCGGATCTGCTGCCATCGGGTAATACAGCGCCGGCTGGTTTTCGAGCAACCGCGTCATCTCCTGGTCGAGGTTCGCGATCGGATGCGCCTCGTCGAAGCCGAAGCGCTCGCGCGCGGCTTCGGGGCCGTGGCGCAAGCCGTCCCAGATCTCCCGCTCGGGGTTGCGCTCGCGGCAAAAAAGGATCGACTTCCCTGCGGCGAGCACCAGCGCTGCTTCCGGTTCGGTGAAGCCGGTCAAGTAATAGAAATGGCTGTCGAAACGGTAGGGATAGTGGCTGTCGCGGTTACGAACGCGCTCGGGCGCCGTCGGCACGAGGGCGAGCGCTTGGCCAATAGCGTGCACGAGGCGTCCACGGCGGCTTGCATAGACCCGGACGAAATCAGCGATGTTCACGCAGGTACTTCTCCAGCTCGGCGAGGCGCTCGAGCGTTCCGACATCCTGCCACAGCCCCTGGTAGAGCTCGCCGCTTAGCAGGCCGCGGCGCGCGGCGTCGTACAGGAGCGGTGCAAGCGGCGCTTTGTCACCGGGTGTCACCGGCTGCAGCAATTCGGGCGCAACGACCGCCACGCCGGCGTAAGTGTAGCGCGGCGCGGCCTCGTCACCGACCGCGTCACCCGCGAGCGAGAAGTCACCCGCGGGCCGATGCGGCGGGTTGGGTACCAGCACGAGATGCGCGAGCCGCTGGTGAAGCTCGACGGAACACAGCCGCGCGAAGTCGCACTCGCAGTACACGTCCGCGTTCACGAGGAGGAATGGCTTTCGGCCGAGCAGCGCGAGTGCGTTCGCGATGCCGCCAGCGGTCTCCAGCCGCTCACGCTCGCGCGAGTACTGCACGTGCAGCCCGAACCGTTCGCCGTCGCCGATGCGCTCAATAATGCGGCTGCCGAGGTGCGCGACGTTGATCACCGCTTCGCGGAAACCGGCGCGCGCCAGGCGCTCGAGGTGCCAGGCGATAAGCGGCTTGCCCCCGGCCTCGACCAGCGCCTTCGGGACCTCGTCGGTGAGCGGCCGCAGCCGCTCGCCGCGTCCCGCGGCCAGGAGCATGGCTTTCATTCCAGCTCGTCGAGCAGCCTCGCGAGCGGCGCGAGTTCGCGGTACCGTTGCGAAACCGAACGCGCATAGCCGATGAAGCGCGGGGTGTCCTGAAGGTACTTGGGCTTGCCGTCGCGGTAGTTGATGCGGGCGAATATGCCGAGCACCTTAAGATGGCGCTGCAGCCCCATCCATTCGAGCGCGCGCCAGAACTGGCCGAAATCGGCATCCACGGGCAGGCCACGGCTTCTGGCTGTGTCCCAATAACGCACCACCCAGTCGAGCACGCGCTCTTCCTCCCAGCTCACAAAGGCGTCCCGCACGAGCGACACCACGTCGTACGTGATCGGCCCCAGCACCGCATCCTGGAAATCGAGCACTCCGGGATTCGGCTCGCATACCATGAGGTTGCGCGGCATGTAGTCGCGGTGCACGTAAACCGTCGGCTGAGCGAGCGCGCTTTTGACGAGAAGGAAGAAAACGCTTTCAAGACGTTCCTTTTGCGCCGCGGACAGCTCTTTCTTCAGGTGCCTGCCTACATACCACTCCGGGAAAAGGTTCATTTCCCGCCGCAGCAGGGCCTCGTCGTAGGGCGGCAGCTCGCCGGCGCGCGTCGCAAGCTGCCAGCGCAGCAACGCCTCGGTGGCGTCCGCGAAAAGCGCGGCCGAGTTCGCGTCGTTAAGCGCTTCGAGGTACGTGCGCGAGCCAAGGTCGGAGAGCAGGAGAAATCCCTGATCGAGCTCCTGCGCGATGATTTCCGGCGCGTGCACGCCGGCTGCGGAAAGCATGTGCGCCACGCGCACGAAGGGTCGGCAATTCTCCTTGTCGGGCGGCGCGTCCATCGCCACGTAGGTCCTGCCATCCGCAAGCGTCGCCCGCCAGTAGCGTCGGAAACTTGCATCCTCCGAGGCCTGGGTCAGCTGGAAAGAGACGCCGAGCTGCGGGGCGAGCCAGCGCTCAAGCGCGGCGCGCCGCAAATCGCCGTGTATCATTGAAAATTCTAACACCAAGGAAAAATCTCTCCGGCGCCATGGCGATGCGCTTCGCGATGCTCGCGGTTGCGCTCGCCGCCGCCGCGCCGGCAGCCGCGCAAACCGCAAAGCCTCCGGCCGAGGCCGACCGTACCACCATCGAAGCCGACGTCATCGAAGGCGTGAGCGACCTGGAGGTGGGGGCGCGCGGCAACGCCGAGATCCGGCGTGACGACATGAGTATCTTCGGCGAGAGCCTGCACTACAACCGGGAGTTCGGGCGCGCCGAAGGCGAGGGCGGGGTGCGCCTGCAGCGCGGCGCCGACCGCTTTTTCGGCCCGCGCCTGTACTACAACACGCTCGACGACACCGGGGTGTTCGAGAGCCCGACGTATCTCCTCGAGCGCGACCGCACCGCGCGCGGTAGCGCGGAGCGCCTGGAGTTTCTCGGCCCGGACCGCTACCGCTTCATCAATGCCAACTACACCACGTGCCGTCCCGGCCAGGAGGACTGGAGGCTCGAGGCGAGCGAACTCGAGCTCGATTTCGAGGAGGAAGACGGCGCGGCGGTCCACCCGCGGCTGCGCTTTTTCGACACCACCATCCTCGCTGCTCCATACGCGGTGTTCCCGATCGGTGAGCGGCGCAAGAGCGGCTTACTGACGCCGTACTATGCGCAGACCAGCCAGCGCGGCTTCGAGTTCGGAATTCCGTACTACTGGAACATCGCGCCCGAGTACGACGCCACGTTCACTCCGGTCGTCATGGGAAAGCGCGGCTATCAGCTGAAGACCGAGGCGCGCTATCTCGGGCGCCCCTACCTCGGAGAGCTCAAGTTCGAGTACTTGCCGGACGACCGTCAGACCGGCACCTCGCGCGAAGGCGTATCGTGGCAGCACCGGCACAATTTCCCGCGCAACGTAGTCGGGCAGGTGGACTACAACCGGGTCTCGGACGACTCCTACTTCGTGGATTTGGCGAGCACGGTGAAGCAGGTCTCGGTTAGCAACCTGCCGCAGGACGCGCACCTTACCCACAGCGGCTCGTTCGGGCGCGCACCCTATTCCGCGCAGGCGCGCGTTCAGCGCTTCCAGACGCTGCAGGACCCGCTTGCGCCCATCGTTCCGCCGTACCACCGCATCCCCCAGCTCAATTTCAGCGCTGCGTACAATGATCTTGCCGGCGCGTTCGACGCGGCGCTGCCGCTCGAGTACGTGCAGTTCGACCATCCCACGCTCGTGGAGGGCTCCCGCGCCTCGACGACCCCGACGCTCGTGCTGCCGCTTCTCGCCCCGGGCTGGTTTTTCACGCCCAAGATCGGGCTGCGCTACGCGTCCTACAGCCTCTCGCTCGAGGAGCCGGCCCGCACGCCGGAGCTTTCGGTGCCGTGGGGCAGCCTCGACAGCGGCCTCGTGTTTGAGCGCGATTCCGCGTTCTTCGGCCCCGGCTCGACGCAAACGCTGGAGCCGCGACTCTTCTACGCGTACATCCCGTTCCGTAATCAGGATGCGATACCGCTTTTTGACACCGCGCTCGCCGACTTCAGCTACGCCCAGCTCTTCACCGAGAACCGCTTCGTCGGCGGCGACCGCTTCGGCGACGCCAACCAGTTGACGCTCGCGCTCACGACGCGCTTGCTGCACGCGAACGGTCAGGAAGGGCTGCGAGCTACCGTCGGGCAGCGCTGGTACTTCGAAGATGAGCGCGTCGGCCTGACGCCAACCTCACCGTTGCGCACGGCGAATGAATCGGACATCCTTGCGTCGGTCGGCGGGCGGTTCGGCGGGCACTGGACCTTCGATGTGACAACGCAGTACAACCGGCAACTGCAGCGCGGCGAGCGCTTGAGCACAGCGCTCAGCTACCGCCCCGAGTCCGCGAAGGTTCTGAATGCAAGCTACCGCTTCCAGCGCGAAGTGCTGGAGCAGGTCGACATCTCCGGGCAATGGCCGCTCAGGCCGGGCTGGTACGGGGTCGGGCGCTACAATTACTCCATCCGGGACGACAAGTTGCTGGAGGGCCTGGCAGGCATCGAGTACAACGCGGGGTGCTGGGTTTTCCGCGGTGTCGTCGCGCGGATCCAGGCGTCGACCCAGGTGAGCTCCACGGCATTCATCTTCCAAATCGAGTTCAACGGTATCGGCGCCCTTGGTACCGACGAGGTGGTCAGCATATTGAGGCGCAACGTGCCGGGCTACTCGGTGACCAATCCGGCCGAATCGCGGCTCGCCCCGGCCGACGCTCGTCCGCGGCTCCCCTTCGACCAGGTGTATTGAGAGTATGAAGCGCTTTGTCCCTCTCTTTCTCGTGCTTCTTTCCATGCCGGTCGCAGGGCAAGGCGTCATTCCGGTCGATCGCATCGTGGCGGTGGTGAACAAGGATGTGATCACCGCCACCGAGCTCTCCGAGGCAGTGGCGGCGGCGCAGCGCCAGCTGCGCCGCCAGAAAACGCCGCTGCCCGAGCGCGGCCTGCTCGAGCGTCAGATGCTCGAGCGGCTGATCCTCGACAAGGCCCAGCTACAGTTCGCGCGCGACAAGGCCATCCGTATCGACGAGCTGCAGCTCGACCGCGCGGTGCAGCGCGTCGTGCAGAACAACAACATGACCCTCGCGGATTTTCGCCGCGCGCTGGAGCGCGACGGCGTCTCGTTCCAGGCGTGGCGCGAGGACTTGCGCGAGCAGATGCTGCTGACGCGAGTACGCGAGCGCGAGGTCGACGACCGTATCCAGGTGAGCGACACGGAGATCGACCTCTTTCTCGCCGAGCTGCAGGCAAAGCCCGACAGCCGGGTCGAGTACCAGCTTTCGCATATCCTGGTGCGCGTGCCAGAGCAAGCGAATCCCGAGCGCATCGATGCGGCGCGCGCCCGCGCGCAGAAGGCGCTCTCGGAAGCGCGCGCCGGGGCCGACTTTGCCACCCTGGCGGCGAGCTACTCCGACGCGCCCGACGCGCTTCAGGGCGGCGCGGTCGGCTGGCGCAGCCACGACCGGCTGCCGGAGCTCTTTTCCAGCGCGCTCGCGCGCATGCAGCCCGGCGCGGTGAGCGAGATTCTGCGCAGCCCGGCGGGTTTTCACCTGCTCAAGCTCAACGACCGCCGCGGCGTCGCGCTCGACAACGCGCCGGTCGCGCAGACGCGCCTGCGCCACATCCTCATCCGGGCGAGCGAGTCGATGTCCGAGGGCGAGGCGCTGCGACGCTTGAACGACCTGCGTGCGCGCATCGTGAGCGGCGGGGCGGACTTTGCGGAGATGGCGCGTGTTCATTCGGGCGACGCCACGGCCGCGCGCGGCGGCGAGCTCGACTGGGTCTACCCCGGGGACACCGTGCCGGACTTCGAGCGCGCCTACCAGGAGCTCAAGATCGGCGAGATCAGCCAGCCGGTGCGCACGCCTTTCGGCTACCACCTGATCCAGGTGCTGGAGCGACGCTCGGCCGACGTGTCGCCGGAACGGCGACGGCTGCAGGCGCGGCAGGCGCTGCGCGAGCGCAAAGCCGACGAGGCCTACCAAGAATGGCTGCGCCAGCTGCGCGATCAGATCTACGTCGAGCTGCGACTGGAGGAGCGATAGGGCGCCCAGTCGTCGCGCGGCGACTAGTCGTCGCCATCACCTCCGGCGAGCCTGCGGGTATCGGTCCGGACCTCTGCCGCATGCTTGCCACTGAGGCGTTCGCCGCGCGCGTCGTGGTTATCGGCGACCGGTCGCTGTTCGATTCTGCGGAAGTGGAGCATGTCCCGCTGCGCCGGCCGCGCACGCCGGGAAAGCTCGATCCCGCCAACAGCCGCTACGTGCTGGAGGTTCTCGATCGCGCGATCGACGGCTGCCTCGCCGGCGAATTCGACGCCATGGTGACCGCGCCGGTGCAGAAGAGCGTGATCAACGATGCCGGGATCGTCTTTACCGGTCATACCGAGTATCTCGCCGAGCGCGCGCGTGCACCGCATGTGGTGATGATGCTGGTGGGTGGCGGCCTGCGCGTCGCGCTCGTCACCACACACCTCGCATTGGGCGAGGTTCCCGGCGCCATCACTAAAGAGCTCGTAGTAAAGACCCTGGGAGTCGTCGACGCCGACTTGAGGGCGCGGTTCCGCATCGCGCGGCCGCGGATCCTGGTCGCTGGCTTGAACCCGCACAGCGGAGAATCCGGACTCTTCGGCAGCGAAGACCTCGAGCTGATCGCGCCAGCGGTGGCTGAGGCGCGAGCCGCTGGCATCGACGCGAACGGCCCATTGCCGGCGGACACGATCTTCGTTCCTGCGCGGCTAAAAGCGGCCGATTGCGTGCTCGCCATGTACCATGACCAGGGACTGCCGGTCCTCAAGTACGCGTCGTTCGGCCGCGGAGTGAACGTGACTCTCGGCCTCCCTTTCGTGCGCACCTCGGTCGACCACGGCACTGCGCTCGACCTCGCCGGGACTGACAAGGCCGATCCGGGCAGTCTGATCGAGGCAGTTAAGCTTGCCATCGAGCTCGCATCGCCCGCGTAAACGTTTCGGGCAGCATTTCCTGCACGAGCGCGGCGTGCTGGCCAGGATCCTGGATGCGATCGCGCCGTCCACTGAAGATTTCTTCGTCGAGATCGGCCCGGGAGAGGGCGTGCTGACCGGCCCCCTATTGGAGCGGGTCAAGAAGGTGGAAGCTATAGAGCTCGATCGCGATCTCGCTGCGGCGCTGCAGACCAAGTTTCCCGACCGGCTGATCGTGCACTGCGCGGACGCGCTCGAGTTCGATTTCGCCCGTTTTCCGCTCGGGGTCCGGCTGGTCGGCAATCTGCCCTACAACATATCGACTGCGCTGCTATTTCACCTCGCGCGCTATGCGAGCCGGATGCGCGACATGCATTTCATGCTGCAGCTCGAAGTGGTAGAGCGCATGGTGGCGGCGCCTTCCACGCCGGCCTACGGGCGCCTGTCCGTGTCGCTGCAGGCAAGGTTCCGTATGAAGAAGCTCTTCAACGTAGCCCGCGGCGCTTTCCGTCCGCCCCCTAAGGTGCAGTCGGCGCTTGTGAGACTGCAGCCGCTCGACCGGCATTTGCCGGTCGACGAGCAGCTGCTACGCCGAGCGTTTTCCGCGCGGCGCAAGACGCTGCGCAACGCGCTGCCTGAAGTCGATTTCGCAGCAGTCGGGATCGACCCGGGTCTGCGGCCCGAGAACCTCTCCCCCGAGGACTACGCGCGGCTCTCGATCCGCTCGGTCGGCTAGAGGGAAACTCTGGAAGAGCGCCGAATGGTCCGTCCCCGCGACGGCGGGGACCGTGCGCCGGCGAGGGCGCCAAACCAGCTAGGTCAGGGGCAAATTGGCAGCCGGGGCCAACTCGCGGTGGGCGATGCGAGTCGCAGTGATGCGCTTCCTCCTAGAGGCAGCGCCCGTGCGACCGTCCTTCACTTCAGCAGACGATAATCACTCAAGCGGAACCACTTGCGGGAAAGGATGAACCCGGTCACCGGTTCCGGGGAGAGACTGGTGACCTCTTCGGTCATGTTCTTCCTGTAGAAGGCGGTGCAGGTGGCGTTCTGCCAGACCGTCTTTTGCATCTTTCTTCTCATGCCGGCGACGTAGGCATCCTGAAGGTCGCGTCTGGCATCGATGGCCTTGAGATTCTTGTCCCGTTTCACTGCGCAAATGGCCTGAACGATGTAGTCGGTCGCCGCCTCCATATAGGACAGTTGCGAACTGTGACCGGTGCCGGTGTTCGGGCCGTTCACTTTGAAGTAGTTTGGGTAACCGGAAACGGTAATGCCCTTGTAAGAGACGGCCTCCGTTTCCCACTCACTGTTGAGGTTCCTCCCTCCCACGCCGTAGACCTGGAACGTCAGCGCCTTCTTCATGTTTGAATAGGCGAAATATCCCGTGGCGTAGACGATGACGTCCAGGGGGATCTCCTTGCCGTCCTTGGTCAGCACGCCCTGGGGCGTGATGCGTTCGATCCCGCTGATATCGACATCCACATTCTCGCGGGCCAACGCGGGGAGATAGGCATTGGTCGGAATGACTCGCCGGCAGCCCAGTTCGTAATCGGGCGACATGTGCCGACGCAACTGGTCGTCCTTGATGTATTTCTCCAGGTGCTTGGTCAGCCGTCTCCGGTAGTGGGCTTTCATGAGCCGGCTGATGATCGTGGTCCCCGGATAGCGGCGGAAGGCAATGAACCTGATGTCGTAGAGGACAAAGACGAGCGAACGGATGAGGTGCCGGATTCCCGGCAGCGTTCGAACGAAACGCTCGGCGGCGCCGTAATGCCGGTCCGACCGTGGAAGGATCCACTGCGCCTTGCCCATGAACAGAGTCAACCTGGACACCTTGCCGGCAATGGCGGGGACGATCTGGGCCGCCGAGCATCCCGAGCCGATCACGCCGACACGTTTTCCTTCATAGTCGACCGAGTGATCCCAGCGCCCGGAGTGGAATATCGGTCCTTTGAAGGTTTCCGCACCTTTGATTCTGGGAATGTGCGGGTTCGCCAGCACCCCGCTGGTGTCGATCACGAAGCGGGCGCTATACCTCTCACCTGACTCGGTCTCCACATGCCACAGGAACTCGCGCTCGTCAAAAGCGAGCCTGGTCACCATCTGGTTCGTACGTGCATGCTTTCGCAAGCCGAACCTGTCGATAATATGGTTCGTGTATGCGAGCAATTCGCTTTGCGGGGAAAAGGATTTCCTGAACGGATAGGGTATGAACGAGATGCAGTAAAGACTGGTTGGAACGTCCACCTCTAGGCCGGGATATGAGTTGACCTGCCAGGTTCCGCCCAACTCGGCGTTTCTTTCCAAGAGGACAAAGTCGTTGCAGTGCCTTTTCTGCAGACCAATGGCTGCCAATAGCCCTGAGAACCCGGTCCCAATGATCACGGTCTCGGAGTACCGAGGCTGCCTTGGGCTGCTGGCGAACGCCGGCCTCTCGTCGGTGGCTGGATGCGCTGATGCACTCATCGTCGAATCCTTGTATCGCCCCGTGGATCGCGGGAGTCCGATTTGTTTGAGTCAGGCTGGCCCGGCCGACTCCCCGGGGCCGACACGAACGCGACCTGTTTCAACGAGCGATAGGAAAGTCAATCCAGCTGCGATTCCGACGCGCCGAATCTGCGCGCGCCGGGAGTCAGGGCAAGAGGAGCAAAAGCCCCGGTCAACATGGCCGGGGATGCTAGTCAGCGAAAATTAGCGGGGCATTAACTGCGCCGGGCATCCCGTGACGGTGTCACGATCGCCGATGCAAATTCC
>DATFEI010000164.1:0-8240 GCA_035251315.1 Burkholderiales bacterium
GCCAGTCGCCCATGGTGAAGCTGTTCGAGACAACGCGGGTGCCCGGCTTGAGCTTGAGAATCTTCGGGCGCAGCTTGAGGTTGATGTCGGGAAGCAGGAACATCGTGATCACGGTGGCCTTCGAGAAGTCGGTCTCGAAGAGGTCGGCCTTCATGAACTGGGCGCGGTCGGCGACGCCCGCCTTCTCGGCGTTGCGCTTCGAAAGCTCGATCATGTCCGGGTTGTATTCGATGCCGAGGGCGCGCGCGCCGCGCTTCGCGGCCGTGATCACGGTGCGGCCGTCGCCGGAGCCGAGGTCCATCACGAAGTCGTTGGGCGTGACCTTCGCCATCTCGAGCATCTTGTCGACCACGGCCTGGGGCGTCGGCACCCAGACAACGTCCTTGCCTTCCTGGCCGACGGTGGGTTCGTAGGTCGAAGTGGCGGTCTGCGCCTGCACCGGACCGGTGAACAGCAGGCCGGCGAAGAGCGCGGGAAGAAGCAAAAGCGAAAAGCGAAATTGCATTCAGGTCTCCGGATGCGGGTTGGACCGTAATTATCTACCGGTCGAAAGCGACAATCTCGACCCAGTTCGACCCCTTTCCGGTCGGGGCCTTGCCGATGAGGCGCAGCGTCCCGCCCGGCTCGATCGCATAGCTCGAAATCGTGTCCGACTTTTCGCCCGACACCACCATGAAGCGCCCGGTCGGATCGATGCGGAAGCCGCGCGGCTGTTTCTCCGTCGGCGTCGAGCCGAGAAAGGAGAGCTTGCCGGTCGACGGTTCGACGCTAAAAGAACCGATCGAGCTCGAAGTGCGCTCGGCCGCATACAGGAACCTGCCGTCCGGGGTGACGTGGATGTCGGAAGCCCAGATGTCGTTCGATACATCGCGTCCGGGCTGCGGGCGCGGTAGGCCCGGCCCGAGCTTGCTGTCGGGCGGCAGCGCCGAGGCCGAGCCGGTTTCTTTCAGGGCGCCGTTCTCGAGGGCAAGAGTGCTCACAGTGGCCGTGAGCTCGTTCAGCAAATAGACGAAGCGGTTGTCCGGCGAGGTCACCAGGTGCCGCGGGCCGGTACCGGCCTTGAGCTGCAGCACCGGCGGCGTGTTTGCCGTCAGGCGACCGCTCTTCTCGTCAAACAGAAACTGGAACACCTGATCGGTGCCGAGATGCGGCACGAACACGAACCGGTTCGTCTTGTCGGTGATGATCGCGTGCGCGTTGCGCGCCGTGGGGATCACCTGCAGCGGCGCGCCGACCGTGCCGTCGGCATTCACCGGATTCACGCTAACAAGATGAGCGCCGTACGACGCCGACAGCAGGTATCGGCCGGTACGGTCGTGCGTGATGTAGGGAAAGCTCTCGGCGAGCGGTCCGCTGCCTACCTGCTTGAGCGCGCCGGTGGCGCGGTCGATGTCGTATGTCTGCGCGGAGAATGGCCTCGAGCGTACCGCGGCGACGAGGAAGCGCTTGTCCGGGCTTACGCTCATCGGCATCACCATGGCGCCTGCCTTGAAGCGCTGGCCGGGCGCGAGCGAGCCGTCGGGCCGCAGCGTGTAGAGGCCGATGTCGCCATCCTCGGCGTTGGAGACATAGACAAAGGTCATGGCGTTCGCCTTGAAGGCAAAGAGCAATGCGAAGAAGGCAAGGTGGACATGGAGTTTTCTCATTGGAGGTGGGCTGCTCCCGGAAGCACGGCGAGTGAGTTGCATGATGACTGGCGAACCTGCCGATCGCAAGGAGAGTTCAAGGACGGAAGCCGATAGTGATGAAGGCCGGGTCGTGCTTTGTCCAGCCGCCGCTGATCAGGCACCGCGAGATCTCGCATTCGAAGGACCTCGAGGTGATCGAGGTCACCGCGCCGCAGCGCTTCAAGACCTACGCGCGAAAGTCCGCTAGCTACAGCCGACGCGCTTCGGAGAGGTGCTTGCTCCAGTAGGGGCTGTCCAGCCGGTCCGAGCGGACCGACTTGCCCGATGAGGGCGCGTGGACGAACTTGCCTCCGCCGACGTAGATGCCGACATGACCGTACTTCTTGCCTTCCTGATGGAAGAAGAGAAGGTCGCCGCGGCGTAGCTCGGCGGCTTTGATGGGCCGCGCGGCGAGGCGCTGCTTATCGGTGTTGTGCGGCAGCGAGAGGCCCGCCTGGCGGTAGCTGTGCATCACCAAACCGCTGCAGTCAAAGCCCGCGGGGCTCGAGCCGCCGTAGCGGTAGGGCTTGCCGACCATCTTGAGCGCATGGTCCGCCGCACGGTCGCTCAGCTCGGCCGTGGGCTTGGTCGAGCCGGTTGAAGCGGGCGCGTGGTAGGGCGCCGTGGAGCACCCGGCCAGCATCGTGAGCAGCATGCTGGGAAGGAGCAGTCTTCTCATGTCACCAATGCTACCTAACGATTGTGAAGCTATTTCTTTGCCGCGGGTGCGTCCGGCTGTCCAGGGAATTGTTGGCTCGCCGGATCAATGTGGGTCCAGGGACGCGCACTCTTGGTCCAGATGTGGGCGCCAATCTTCATCGGCGGGGCGTTGTCGAGCGTGCCGATGCGAAGCGTCGTGTTCTCGGGCGTGAGCTCGCGCCGGCTGAAGAGCGGCGAGCCGCAGTCGCCGCAGAAGAAGCGGTGCAGCGTGCGGCCGCTGTCGGCGGTGACGGTGAAGCGCTTGGGCGTGCCTTGGGTGATGCGGAAGCCCGCTGTCGGGATCATGGCGTTCACGCTGCCGCCCGCGCCGGAAGACTTCTGGCAGTCCTTGCAGTGGCACGCACGCAGCTCGGTGATCGGCACGCTCACCTCGTAGCAGATTGCGCGGCACAGGCAGCTTCCGGTCAGCATAACGTCGTTCTCATAAGGCTTTCTTGTTTCTTCACCTCGGCTACTTTAGCCTAGAAGATAGATCGATAAGCTACCGAACCGATCTAACAGAGCCTTACGAGCGTCGCGAGTGAACCGAAGAAAAGGGGTCAGGACCCTTTTTTCGGCGAGCTACGCGCAACTCCGCGAAAAAAGGGTCCTGACCCCTTTTCCGCACTAGATGCCCAGGTATTTGGACTTGACCCCGTCGTCTGCCCAGAGCTCTTTCGGCGTGCCGGAGTAGACCACTCGCCCCTTGCTGATCACGTGCACGTAGTCGACGAGCTGGAGCGCGAGCGCCGCGTTTTGCTCGACGAGCAGGATCGACAGGCCTTGTGCTTTCAGCTTCGACACCGCCTGCCACACGGTCTGGATAATGATGGGTGCGAGGCCCTCGGAGGGCTCGTCCATGATCAGGCAGTCGGGGTTGGTCATCAGCCCGCGCGCGATGGCGAGCATCTGCTGCTCGCCGCCGGAAAGCGTCTTCGCCCGCTGGCGGCGCCGCTCTTCCAGGCGCGGGAAGAGCTCGTACACACGCTTGAGCGTCCAGCCTTCCTTGTGGGTTTTCGCGACATCCAGATTCTCCTCCACCGTCAGCGACGCGAACACGCGCCGTCCCTGCGGCACGAGGCCCATGCCCATGCGGACTGTTTGAAATGACGTGAACCCGGTCACATCCTCGCCCTTGAAGAGGATGCGCCCTCGTCGCGGCCGGTTGAAGCCCACGATCGAGTTGACGAGCGTGGTCTTGCCGACACCGTTGCGGCCCAGGAGCCCGAGGATCTGTCCTTGTCCGAGCTCGAGCGAGAGCCCTTGCAGGACATACGCTTCCCCGTAGTAGGTGTGGATGTCCTCGACTTGGAGGATCGACACTTATCCCGTCCCCAGGTAAATCTGCTGCACCCGCTCGCTCCCGCGAATCTCTTCATTCCTTCCTTGTTCGACGACGGCGCCGAAGTGGAGGACCGAGATGTGGGAGACCACATCGAACACGACGTCCATGTCGTGCTCGATGAGGAGGATCGCGAGCGCGGGGTCGAGGCGCTTCAGGAACTCGGCCATTTCGCGGGATTCGCCCGAGGAGAGGCCCGCCGCCGGCTCATCGAGGAGCAGCAGCTTCGGCTCGCTCGCGAGTCCGAGCACCACCTCGATCTGGCGCTGCTCGCCGTGCGAGAGGTTGCGCACTTCGACGTCGCGCCTGTCCCAATAGCCCGCAGTCTCGAGCAGAGCGCGGGCCTTTTCAATCATGTTCTTGTACGAAAAAAGGCTTTTCCACATCACCAGCTTGCTGTGGCCCACGCCGGCAACCGCGAGCAGCACGTTGTCGAGCACGGTGAGTTTCGGGAAGAGGCTCGTGATCTGGAACGTGCGCGCCATGCCGAGCGCGGTGCGTTGGTGGCTCGGCCAGCGCGTGACATCGCGCCCGAAGAGCAGGATCTCTCCGGAAGAGGGAGGGAAGACGCCGGTGATCAGATTGAAGAGCGTAGTCTTGCCGGCGCCGTTCGGCCCGATGATCGCCTTTCTTTCCCCGGGAAAGACTTCGAGGGTGACCTCGCGCACCGCCGCGAGGCCCCCGAAGCTTTTCGACAGACTTCTTAGTTGCAGTGCTTGCAGGGCGGGAACTCCCGGCTGTAGACCGGCTGCTTCAGGAATTCGGCCTTGCTGTATGTGAAGAACTGGCTCACGTCGGGATAGGTCTTGATCACCGTGTTCCAGAGCTCGTCCTTATCGTAGCCGTGCATCTTCTTCTTCTCGACCTTCTTGATGTAGATGTTCTGGATCGGGTTCCTCATGTCGTCGAAGCGCACCGGGCCGCGCACCGCGTCGAGCTTGAGCTCGGTCATCATGGAGATGAATTTCTCGGGTCCGGGCCACTTGCCGTTGGTGCGCTTCATCACCTCGTGGATCATCTGCGCGGTGGTGTAGTTCGACTCCGAGTAGTAGGAGGGTACCTTGCCGTATTTCTCGCGGTATTTGCGCACGAACTCGCGGTTCTTCGGCGTGTCGAGCGCGGCGCTGTACTGCAGCGCCGAGAAATGGCCGAGCACCTCGTCGCCCATCGCCGGCAGCACGAACTCGTCGTAGCTCGTGCCGCCGCCAATGATCGGCTTCTTGATCCCGGCCTCCTGCAGCTGCTTCGGGAACTGCAGCGCCATCGGGCCGACCATGAGCGAGAAGATCGCGTCGGCGTCGCGCTTGATGGTCGGGATGTAAGGACCGAAGTCCTTGGTGCCGAGCGGCGGCCAGATCTTCTGCACCACGCGCCCGCCGCAGTCCTCGAACGCCTTCTGGAAGCCGCCGAGCACCTCGTGACCAAAGGCGTAGTCGGCGGCGACCGAAACCACGGTCTTGTAGCCGCTCTCGCATGCCCATTTGCCGAGCGGGTGGTGCGGCTGCGAGCTCGTCCAGCTCGTGCGCACGATGTAGGGATACTTGTCGAGGTCGCGCTGCGTGAGGTCGTCCGCCGCGGCAATCGACAGCACGTACACCGTCTTCAGGCGGCTCGAAACCGGCGCGATCGCGTAGCCGGTGGATGCGAGCAGCCCCCCGACCAGCATGTGCACGTTGTCCTGGCGTGCAAGCTTTTCGGCCTTTCTTACGCCAACCGGGGGCTTGCCTTCCTCGTCCTCGACGATGAAGGTGACTTTCGCACCGGCGAAGTTGCCTTTCTGCTCGTCGAGGTACATCTGGAAGCCGTTCTCCATGTCCTTGCCGATCTGCGAGAACGGGCCGGTCATCGGCGCGAGGAAGCCGATCTTCAGCTCTTGTGCGAAAGAAGAGCTTGCGCCTAGGGCGAATGCCGCTGTAAGGGCCAACAACTTCCGGTTCATCGTCTTGCTCCTCCTTTTAAGAAACCCATAATTCCGCCGGGCAGGTACAGGATCGTCGCCACGTAGACTGCGCCGAGCACGTATTGCCACCACTGCACAACGGTGGCGAGATACTCGCGCAGGAACACCACCGCCGTCGCGCCGATCAGTCCGCCGACGAGCGTGCCCGGCCCGCCGAGCACCACCATCAGCAGGACGTCGACCGATGCCGGCAGCAGCACGTCGGTCGGGCTGACGATGCCGTTCAGGTGCGCCCAGAGCACGCCGGCGAGCCCGCCGAACGCGCCCGCGATGACGAACGCGATGTATTTGTGGAGCCAGGTGTTGTAGCCGAGGATGCGCATGCGCAGCTCGCGTTCGCGGATGCCGACCAGGCTCTTGCCGAAAGGCGAGCTCACGAGAAGCTCGAGCGCGAAGAACGAGGCAAGGAAAAAGCCGAGCACCACGTAGAAGAAGACGACGTCGTTTGCGAACGCGAGCTCGCCGAGCTTCGGCCGTCCGCGCATGTTGATTCCGTTGTCGCCGCCGGTGAGCGAGTTCCAGCGGTAGGCGAGGCCCCAGACGCACATGCCGAGCGCGAGCGTGATCATGAGGAAGTACACGCCGCTTGCGCGGATGGCGAACAGGCCGAAGAAGGCCGCGGTCGCCGCGCCCGCGGCCATGCCCATCGCGACCACGAGCCAGAAGTCCCAGCCCAAACCGAAGCCGAACTTGGTTGCGAGAATCGCGGTGAGGTAAGCGCCGACCCCGAGATACGCCGCCTGGCCGAGCGACGGCAAGCCGGTGTAGCCGAGGAGGAGATCCACGCTCATGGCGATGATGCCGAGCACCAGGATCTGCGCGAGCAGCAGGATGATGAATGGCCCGGTAAACGGGGCAATCGCCGCAACGATTGCCAGTGTTGAAAGTAAGACCAAAATCTTCTTCACTCTCGTCCCATCAGCCCGGTGGGCTTCATGGCGAGAATCAGCACCATCGGCGCGTACAGGCTGAAGTACGCCACCTCGGGAAAGAGCGCCTTGCCGAAGTTGTCGGCGAGGCCCACCAGCATGCTGCCGACCGCGGCGCCGGCGAGCGAACCCATGCCCCCGATGATCACCACCGCGAACGCGATCGGCAGGACCTCGAAGTCAAGGCCCGGATAAATGCCGAGGAAGGCGCCGCCGATCACGCCGCCGAGCGCGGCGAGGAACGCGCCGAGCGCGAAGATGAACATCGATACCTTCGACGTGTCGATGCCCACGCCGCGCGCCATCTCGGCATCGTCGACGGTGGCGCGCACTACCGCGCCAATGCGCGTTCGCTCCATGGCGAACCAGAGCGCGAGGCCGATCGCCGCCGCGAGCGCGATCATGAAGATGCGGTACACCGGCAGATGCAGCCCGCCGACCACCACGCTCTGCGAGAGCGTCGCCGGCGGCTGGATGATCAGGTTGTCGCCGCCCCAGATATCGAGCGCCGCCTGCTGAAAGAGGAACGCGAAGCCGACCGTGAGCAGCACCTGGCGCAGCGGGTCGAACCCGAGCGGCCGCAGGAAAATGCGCTCCATCAGGAGACCGACGATGGCAAGTGTCAAAGCCGCCGCCGGAAGCGCGAGCACCCAGGAGCCGGTTTCCCGGATCACGGTGAGCGCCACGTAGCCGCCGAGAAGGAAGTAGGCACCGTGCGAGAGGTTGACGATGCGCATCACGCCGAAGATCAGCGTGAGGCCGCTTGCAAGCAGGAAGAGCAGCGCCCCGTACGACACGCCGTTGAACGTCTGGATCAGCCAGAAGTTCGCGTCCACCCGGTTCCTCCTCCGGGCGAAAGAGTAGCATCACTTCTCCATGAGACCCCTCGAGCGGATCGCTTATTCGCCCATCATCCAGCGCGCGGCGCTCAGGCTTCCCGGCGGCGCGCGCATGATCGTCTGGACCATCGTCAACGTGGAGGAATGGGACATCGACCAGCCGATGCCGCGCACCGTCCTCACGCCGCCCGCGGGCGGCGCGCCGATGCCCGATATCCCGAACTGGGCGTGGCACGAGTACGGCAACCGCGTCGGTTTCTGGCGGCTTACTGAAATTCTTGATTCTCTGAGTATCAAAGCGGCGCTCGCAATCAACGGCACCGCGGTGCGGGCCTACGAGCCGATCTCGCGCGCGGCGCTCGAGCGCGGCTGGGAGTTCATGGGCCACGGCTATACGCAGCGCAACATGCAGAAGGTGGAGAACGAGCGCGAAGACATCGCGAAGACCACCGAGGCAATCCGCGCCGTTACCGGAAAGCGGCCGCGCGGCTGGCTCGGGCCTGGCCTCACCGAAACGTGGGAGACGCCCGACCTGCTGGCCGAAGCAGGGTACGACTACGTCTGTGACTGGGTGCTCGACGACCAGCCCGTGATGCTGAAGACGCGCACCCGGCCGATCCTGAACGTGCCGTACACGCAGGAGTGCAACGACGTCGCGATGATGCTCATCCAGCACCACGAGGCGGGCGAGTACTACCGCCGCGCGATGGACCAGTTCGAGCAGCTTTATGCCGACTCGCGCGATTCGGCGCGCGTGATGGCGATCGTCGTGCATCCCTACATCATGGGCGCGCCGCACCGCGC
>DATFEI010000198.1:0-8473 GCA_035251315.1 Burkholderiales bacterium
CAGGTCGCGACGCGGACAAAACACTAACAAAGGAGGCGTGATGAATCCACGGGGCATCACCACCAGCCAGGTCCATGCCGCGCTCGAGCGCGAGCCGCGCGTCAACCTCCACCGCCATCCGATCCGCATCGCCTCTGCCGACGGCACCGTCACGCTGGAGGGCGAAGTGGCGGACGTCGCCGCCAAGAAGCTCGCGCTCGAGCTCGCCGCTTCGGTGAACGGCGTGCGTGGAGTGGTGGACCGGCTGCGCGTCGTCCCCGGCGAGCGGCGCGGCGACGGCGCGGTGCGCGACTCGGTCGCGCGCTTGCTGCTCGAGGCGCCCGAGCTCAAGCGCTGCGGCTTCCGCATCCGGACTAACGAAAGGATCGAGCTCCTGCGTCAGGTGGATCGGGATGCCGACGGCGATATCGAGATCTCGGTGACCGACGGCGTGATCCTGCTGGAAGGCCACGTCATCAGCCAGTCGCACCTGCGCTTCGCCGGCGCCATCGCCTGGTGGACGCTGGGCCGGCGCGATGTCATCAATGCGCTCGAGGTGCGCCCGACGTACGAGGACCGCGACGACGAGGTTGCGGAGGTGATGCTCCTCGTGCTCGAGGCGGACCCCGAGCTTGACGCCGATCTGATCCGCGCGAACTGCAGCGACAAGGTCGTAGTTCTCGAGGGCAGCGTCCGTAACGAGCAGCAGAAGCGCCGCGCGGAGCTCGACGCCTGGTCGCTTTTTGCCATCCGGGGCGTGGTGAACCGCCTGCAGGTCGCACGCTGAACCGGCGCCGGCTCCTTCAATCCCTCGCGGCGGCGCTCGGTGCGCGCGCTTGGGCGGCGCGCGCGTGGACGGGCACGCTGCCCCGCGCGTCGATGGTCCCGGGCGGCGTCGCGAGAATCCGGCTCGGCGCATCCGAGACCGCGCCGCGTGTACGCCTCGCGGGCCAACGCGTGCTCGTGGTGCGCGAAGGCGACGAATGGATCGCAGTCGTCGGCCTCGCATTGGACTTGAAACCGGGCTCGAAAGTGCGGCTGCAGGCCGAGCACGCCGGCGGCAGGCACGAGCGCTTCGAGATCGAGGTCGTACCCAAGGCGTACGGCTCTCAGCACCTCAAGGTTCCGCCGGGCCAAGTGGAGCTCTCCGCAGAGGACCTCGCGCGCTACACGCGCGAGCGCGCGCATCTCGATGGCGTACTGCGCACATTCACCGAGTCGGCGCCGGCCAGCCTCGCGATGCTTCAGCCGACGCGCGGCCGGCACGCTGCCGCCTTCGGCTTGCAGCGCTATTTCAACGACCAGCTGCGCAGCCGCCACAGCGGGCTGGACATCGCCGCGCCCGTGGGCACACCGATCGTCGCCGCGAGCGCGGGACGCGTCATTGAGATCGGTGACTACTTCTTCAACGGCCGCACCGTCGTCCTCGACCACGGTCAGGGGCTGCTTTCGCTCTACGCTCACTTGCAATCGATCGAAGTCTCCCCGCCGGAAATGGTCGAAGCCGGGCGTGTCATCGGCACGGTAGGCGCGAGCGGCCGCGCGACCGGACCGCACCTGCATTTCTCGGTGTATCTCAACTCGGTCGCGGTCGATCCGACGCTCTTTCTGCTCGACGCTGCGAAGTAGCCGAATGATGCGCGCGAAGCCTTCCCGCGCATCGCGCGCGTGCGCAGCGCCGCTGAAGCTCTAGAGCTGCTGACTTGATACGATTAGGCATGCTTCAACTTCGACCGAACTGTGAATGCTGCAATCGCGATCTGCCGCCTGATTCCGGCGAAGCGTTCATCTGCTCCTTTGAGTGCACGTTCTGCCGCTCGTGCAGGGATGACGTGCTCGGTGGCAAATGCCCGAACTGCGGCGGCGAGCTCGTGGCGCGGCCGCGCCGGCCGGCAGCCAAGCTTGCCAAGTATCCGGCGTCGACCGAGCGCATCTACAAGTCGCAAGGGTGCCGTACGCGCTGAATCTGGATCACGTCGACACCGCTTTCGCTTCCGGCGAGCTGCTGGACGCGGGAAAGCGCGTCACCTTCCAGGTGCACGAGCTTGGCCGATTGCTCGTCACCTCGGGCACCATAGCCGCGGCGGACCCTTTCGTGCTTCCGAATGCGGCGCCGTACGTGCAGGCCGTTCCCAACGGCCGGCATCCGGTGTGCGTGGCGGTAGCGCGCTTCGACAACGGCGATGAGAGAGTTGCTTTCGCGCGGACTCGATTTGCGGATTCGATGCCCACCGTCTGGAAGATGGCCCTTGCCCCCGGCCAGGATCCAGCCGGCCTTGGGCCGGACGACTACTTCGGATACGGCGTCGATTCGGGCACCGGGTGCTTCATGGACCCGGTTGCAGGCCGGTCGCTCTCGCAACTCATGGACGCAGATAGCAACTACTACGATGCGGTCGATGAAGAAGTGCAGAAGACCTACCGGCCGACGTGGTCCTGGCTCGATTGGCGCCCATCCAAGGGTTGTGAAGAGAACATCATCTGCTTCTCCTCGGGGTGGGGCGATGGTTCGTACGCCTCCTACTTCGGGTTCGACGCCGACGGCCGCCTGAGCGCGCTCGTTACCGATTTCGCGGTGCTGTGCGGTAAGGAAGCCCCGCCGAGGCCGAAGGCGCCATGGTGGCAATTTTGGAAGCAGTCGTGAGACGGCGGCTCCTCGTTGCGCTGCTCGCTGCGCCGTGCATCGCGCTTGCACAGCCGGCTTCGACCGCAAAGCGCATCGGGTTTCTCAGCCCGATGACGCCTGACCAGGCCGCCGGGCTGGTCGAAGGCTTCCGTCAGGGGCTGCGCGAGCATGGCTACGTCGAGGGGAAAAACATCGCGATTGAATACCGGTTCGCGAACGGAAAATTCGAGCGGCTGCCGGCTCTGGCCACCGAGCTCGTAGGGCTGCGGGTTGACATCCTGGTGGCAATGGTGACGCAGGCATCCATCGCTGCCAGGAGCGCGACATCCACGATACCCATCGTCATGGTCGGCGTTTCGGACCCGGTGGGATCGAAGCTGGTCGCCACGCTGGCGCGCCCCGGCGGGAACGTCACCGGAAATGCTTCCCTGACTGCCGTAACTGCAGGCAAGTCGCTCGAGCTTCTGAAGGAAGTGGCTCCGAACGTTCGCCGTGTCGGGGTGCTCTGGAACCCCGCCAACCGGGTGTTCCAGGCGCAGCTCGTCAAGGAGACCGAGGCGGCGGCGCATTCTCTGAATCTGGACCTCGTAATGCTCGAAGCCGATTCGCCGGGAGGCGTTGACAGGGCTCTTGCTGCGATGACCAAGGCACGTCTTGGTGCGCTGAACGTTCTGGCTGATCCCATGCTGACTTCGCAGCGTCGCCGAATTGCCGGCTTGGCAGCGGCGGCTGGCCTGCCTTCGGTCGGCTGGCAGGCGGATTACGCCGAGGCGGGCGGCCTAATCGCGTACGGACCCTCCTTGCACGAGCTCCACCGCGACGCGGCGGCGTACGTAGCGAAGATATTGGCCGGCGCAAAGCCGGCCGATCTTCCAGTCGAGCAGCCAACGAAGTTTGACCTGGTGATCAACCTGAAGACGGCGCGTCAGCTCGGCATCACGGTGCCGGCGTCGCTGCTGCTCAGAGCGACCCGGGTCATCGGTCAGTGAATTTCTAGCTCGCCTCTCTGCGCTTCATCTCGACGTATTCATCCGGGCCGACCGGCTCGCGCAGCTGCGGGTAGCGCGTGATCGCCGCGTACCAGTCGCGTAGCCGCCTGTCCAGGCGCTCGGCGGGAGGCGCGGCAAGGGACTCAAGGTAGGCCTCGATCGCGAGGTAATAGCGCATCGCGCTGCGCTCGATCACGCCGCGCTCGCCGCCGTCGACGCTGAAGCCGGGCTTGTCGCGCCCGGCGCCGCCGAGGTAAAGGTCCATCGCACGGCGCGCCATGAAGCCTAGGCTATAGGCGTATGACATATGGACGAAGGTGCGCTGGGAATCGAGCGGGGCGGCCTCAAGCCGAAGTTGGTAATCGCGCGTGCCAAGAGGTCCCTCCGGAGCGCTTAGCGCGACGCGCAGATAGTCGGCGCCCGCGGCGGCGAGGTCGTAGCGGAAATCGACGCGGTAGGCGCCGTCCACCGAGTCTCGCGGTTTCCTCGTTACCAGGGCCGCGAGCGAGCCAGCCGAGGCGCTACAGCGCTTGACGTTGACCTGAAGCTTGAGGATGTCGCACCAGGCCTCGGGATGCGCGAGGGCCGATGCGACGACGTCAAAGGGCTGCTCGATAACGGCGTGGACCTCACCTTTGTGCGCGCCGCCCGAGGCGCTCGATTCCACATATAGCGGGCGGCCGAACGGATTGTCGGCGAGCTCGGCGCGCAAGTCGGCATGGCGCTTGCGCAGCGCGCCGGCGTCCTGCCCCTGCACAGGGTGGGCGATGACGGCGACGCAGATCAGGATTAGGAACGCACGAAGCATGGCTACCAAATCTGGAGCAAGAAATGCTCCGCCCTCAATCCACTTGCAGAGGCTCCTCCTGCATCAGCGCGATCTGCTCGCGCAATTCGAGAATTCGGTCCTGCCAGTAGCGCTGCGTGTTGAACCAAGGGAACGCGGCCGGGAACGCCGGATCGTCCCAGCGGCGCGCAATCCACGCCGAGTAATGGATGAGCCGCAGCGTGCGCAGCGGCTCGAGAAGATTTAGCTCCTTTCTATCGAATTCCATGAATTGCTCGTAGCCCGACAGTACCTTCTTCAATTGATCGGACATCGCGGCGCGCTCGCCGGAGAGGAGCATCCATAGGTCCTGCATTGCCGGCCCCATGCGCGCGTCGTCGAGGTCGACGAAATGCGGTCCCTGCATTTCTCCGCTATCGGTCCACAGGATATTTCCCGGGTGTACGTCGCCGTGCAGCCGGATAGGTCTTGTCTCGCCCGCTCTGTCATAGCAGGCATCGACCATCCGGAGCGCCTGCTCGGTGACAGCTTTCCACGCGTCGAGCAGGTCGGCGGGAATGAGATTCGTCTGTAGCAGCCATGCGCGCGGCTCGTGGCCGAAGGTTTGCGGGGTAAGAGATTCACGCAACCGAAACGGCTGAACCGCCCCGACGGCGTGGATCCGGCCGAGGAAGCGGCCGATCCATTCGAGGGTTCTCGGGTCACCGAGCTCGGGTGTGCGCCCGCCGCGCCGCGGATAAATGGCATAGATGAAATTCTTGAAAGTTCCTTTGGCAGAGGGAGCGACGACCGGAATCTCGCGTTCGGCGAGCTCCTTGGCGAAGGCGTGCTCCTCGTCGATCTGCGCTTCGGTCCAGCGCCCCGGGCGGTAGAACTTCGCGACCACGGGAGCCTCGTCTTCGAGCCACACCTGGTACACGCGGTTTTCGTAGCTCGACAGAGCGAGCAGCCTCCCATCGGGGCGCAGCCCAAGCGCGACGAGCGCGTCGAGCACGACTTCCGGCGTAAGTGAGGCGTACGCATGCATTGGCGTATAGTAGTTGCATGTCCGAGTACGTCGTCGAGATCAAGGACCTGCATTTCTCGTTCGGCGACCTCGAGGTCCTGCGCGGGCTCAATCTCGACATCCGGCGTGGCCAGGTGGTCGCGATCCTCGGCGGCAGCGGCTCCGGCAAGTCCACGCTGCTGAAGCTCATCGGCGCGCAGCTCTATCCGCAGCGCGGCTCGGTGACGGTGGAGGGCAAGGACGTGCACCGCCTTTCGACCGCGGAGCTCTACAAGCTGCGGCTCGACATGGGGATGATGTTCCAGAGCTCGGGCCTGTTCACCGATCTCTCGGTATACGACAACATCGCATTTCCGCTGCGCGAGAACTTCGACCTCGCCGAGGACCTGGTGCGGCGTCTGGTGCTGATGAAGCTGCATGCGGTCGGCCTGCGCGGGGCGCGCGCCATGATGCCGGCGGACCTTTCTGGCGGGATGACGCGCCGCGTAGCGCTCGCGCGCGCCATTGCCACCGACCCGAAGCTCATGATGTACGACGAGCCCTTCGCCGGGCTGGATCCGATTTCGCTCAACCAGATCGGGAATCTCATCCGCAGCTTGAACCAGGCGGCCGGACTCACCTCGATTGTCGTGACCTACGACGTGCAGGAGGCCCTCAAGGTCGCGCATTACATCTACGTGATCGGCGACGGCACGATTGTGGGCAAAGGCACGCCACACGAGGTCTCAGCCTCAGAGGATCCTTATCTCAAGCAGTTTCTCAACGCGCTACCGGACGGCCCGGTGCGCTTCCACTTCCCCGGGCCGCCACTCGAGGAGGACCTTCGCATCCATGGTTGAAGACAATCTCAGAAAGGCAGCCGGCGAGGCGATGAAGGCGGGCGAGGACGTGACGCGCCGCTTTCGCGACCTCACTCTCACCGCGCTTTCGAACCGCCGCTTCGACCGCGAGGGCATCCGCGACGTGGTGCGCGCGATGACCGAGGGCATGGCGGCGGCGGCGCCGGCGAGCGGCGGCACGATGCGCAAGGCGATGGGCCAGGCGTTCCGCGGCATGGACGAGGCGCTCACCAAGTCGGTCGAGGCGGGCGAAGAGGCGCTGCGCAAGCTCGTCGCCACCGGCCGCAGCATCAGCGATAACGAGGTGAAGCAGGCGCTCGCCGGCCTGAAGAAAATCGAGGAAGATTTCCTCTCGACAGTGGGCCAGGTGGCCGAGTCGACGAACGAGCGCGTGCGACCGGAGCTGCGCGAGCTCGCGCGGCGCGCGGCCCGCGCCGGCACCGAGACCGGGCGCCAGGCGGCGAGCCTGATGGCCGACGTCACTTTCTCCGGTATCGAGCTCGCCGGCCACTTCAGCGCGCGCTTCGCGCAGATGGCGAGCGGCGTGCTCGCCGGAATGGCCGACGCGCTGGAGAAATCCGCGGCGGACAGGCAAAGCAAGCGACCGTAGCCGCCGATGCTGCGGCAAACCCTCGGCATCATGCGCGAGCTGCCGCGGCTGCACGAGATCGCGTCGGTTTTCATCCGCCACGGGCTGGGCGACTTCGTGCACCGCATCGGCATCGCCGGCGTGCTCGAGCGCGCCGGCGCCATCTTGCAGCGCAGCCCCGCCAACGATGCGGCTACGCTCGACCCGGCGCAGCGCATGCGCATGGCGCTCGAGGAGCTCGGACCCACGTTCGTCAAGCTCGGCCAGGTCATGGCGACCCGCGTCGACCTCTTCCCGCCGCGCTGGATCGCCGAATTCGAGAAGCTGCACGCCGAGGTGAAACCGGTGTCCTTCGAGGCGCTCGTGCCCGAGCTCACGCGCGCGCTCGGGCGTTCGCCCTTCGAGGTGTTCCGCGACATCGACACCCGCGCGCACGGCGCGGCTTCGATCGCACAGGTGCACCGCGCAAAGCTCAAGGACGGCACGCCGGTCATCCTCAAGGTGAGAAGGCCGGGCGTGCGCGAGACGATCGAGGCCGACCTGCGCCTGCTGCGGCGGGTCTCGGATCTCATCGAGTCCGAGATCCCCGAGGCGCGGCGCTACCGCCCGGCCGAGATCGCCGAGCAGTTCGCACGCTCGCTCGAGCGCGAGACCGATTTCGCGACCGAGACGCGCAACATCGAGCGCTTCGCCAAGAACTTCGCCGGCGACCCGCACATCGTCATTCCGCGGATCTATCCGGAATGGACGAGCGACGTGCTGCTCGTGCAGGAGCACATCGAGGGCGTCCCGGGCACCGATCCCACCGCGGTGGAGAAAGCCGGTCTCGACCGCAAGCTCCTCGCGGCGCGCGGCGCCGACGCGTTCCTCAAGATGATCCTGGTCGACGGCTTCTTTCACGCCGACCCGCACCCGGGCAACGTGTTCTTCCTGCCCGGCAATCGCATCGTGGTGATCGATTTCGGCATGGTCGGGCGCCTGTCGCCGCAGCGGCGCAAGCAGGTGATCGACCTCATGGCGGGGCTCGCGCGCATGGACGAGGAGCCGATGCTCGACGTGCTGCTCGACTGGGCGGACGACGCCTACGTCGACGAGGCGAAGCTCGCCGCCGACGTGAACGAGCTCGCCTTCGAGTACGAGGGCGCGCCGCTCAAGGACATCCGCATCGGCAACGTCATTCGCCAGTTCACCGGCATCGTGCGCAGCCATTCCATCGTGCTGCCGTCGGACCTGTCGCTCATGCTGAAGGCGCTCATCACCATGGAAGGCCTCGCGCGGCAGTACGACCCGGATTTCCACATCACCGAGCACATCACGCCGATGCTGCAGCGCGCCCTGCGCGAGCGCTACCAGCCCGGGGAGCTCGTCCGGCGCGGGCGCAGCGCGGTGAGCGAGTTCCTGGGCCTGGTCGGCGGCGTGCCGCGCGACCTCGCGCGCCTGCTGCGCGAGGCGCGCCGCGGCAAGACCCGCATCGACCTCGACCTCAAGCGCCTCGACACCTTCGGCCAGCGCCTCGATCGAACCCTCGACCGCGTCACCATCGGCATCATGACCGCCTCGCTCGTCATCGGCTCGGCGATCGTCATGAGCGTGCGCGAGGGGCCGGTCATCCTCGGCATACCGGTGCTACCCGCGATCGGCCTCCTCGGCTACGTCCT